>JAGHVK010000024.1 GCA_018064345.1 Candidatus Cacconaster merdequi | reverse complement strand
TATGATTCTTGCTCCGCTTACAAAGGATGAGATTTAGAACCTGTTTTGAAATGGTTCACGAAGCATGATATATTATTTACACAATTTATATTATGTTAAGTGAATCCCAGAAATAGAAAATTATGGATAATCCTTCGCTCCAGAATATGATTCCTCTGCCAGAGAGGCTCCGCCCCCGCAATCTTGACGAATACGTGGGCCAGGAGCATCTTGTGGGAAAAGGTGCGGTTCTGCGCAAGATGATTGAGAGCGGAAATATATCCTCATTCATACTTTGGGGTCCTCCTGGTGTCGGGAAGACTACTCTTGCACGCATCATAGCAAATAATCTGAAACGGGAATTCTTCACTCTCAGCGCAATAAGTTCAGGCGTCAAGGACGTTCGCGCAGTGATTGAGAAAGCGGACAAAGGAAAGATGTTCGCCACAGCCGGCTCTCCGATTCTTTTCATCGATGAAATCCACCGTTTCAACAAATCACAGCAGGACGCACTTCTCGGTGCAGTTGAAAGCGGAACAATCACATTGATAGGCGCTACAACCGAGAATCCTTCATTCGAGGTGATAACCCCTCTCCTCTCCCGCTGCCAGGTCTATGTACTTAAAAGTCTTGAAATCAAAGACTTAGATACACTTCTGACAAGGGCGCTCACACAAGACAGCTATCTTGCTTCAAGGAATATTGAAGTCAAGGAGAAGGAAGCGTTGTTCCGTTTCAGCGGTGGCGATGCACGCAAGCTGCTGAATATCCTTGACATAACAGTTCAATCTTTCCCAACTGATGCCGAAAGGCTTGTGATAGACAACAAGACGGTAACCGATTGCCTTCAGGAGAATGTTGCACTTTACGACAAGAACGGAGAACAACACTACGATATAATATCTGCATTCATAAAGAGTATGCGCGGAAGCGACCCGAATGGAGCCATTTATTGGATGGCCCGAATGCTTGCCGGTGGCGAGGACCCTCTCTTCATAGCGCGAAGGATGCTGATTCTCGCTTCCGAGGACATCGGGCTGGCGAATCCCAACGCTGCGCTCCTTGCCGAAAGCTGCTTCAATGCAGTACACCAGATAGGTATGCCGGAGGCAAGGATAATACTCGCTGAAACCTGCATATATCTTGCTTCATCACCAAAGAGCAATTCGGCAATAACTGCCATAGATGAGGCACTTGCCCTTGTTGGCAGCACTGCCGGCGCGCCGCCTGTCCCTCTGCACCTGAGGAATGCTCCGACAAAACTTATGAAGGAACTCGGCTACGCGAAGGACTACAAATACGCACATTCCTTCGAAGGCAACTTCGTGGACCAGGAGTTTCTTCCTGATACTCTTAAGGGTACAAAGTTCTATGAACCCGGCGACAACACCCGCGAGGCCGAGACTCGACGCAGGTTGCAGACCCTCTGGAAAAAGTACGGTTACTGAGATATTCGGTTGCCGACTCTTCTCATAATCGCAATTATGATGAAGAACGTGAGCGTCTCAGCGAGCGGAATTGCAAGCCACAGACCCTTCTCCCCAACCACTGCGGGCAGGAATATGAAACTCGGAATGACTATTATGAAGCCACGCAGCAAAGTACCGATTGTGGCACGTGCCGACTGCTCGATGCTCTGCATATAGCCTATCATCACGATATTCAACGTAATGAACAGAACTCCGGTTCCGAAGAGTGAAAGCCCTTTTGCACAAATCGGGTATGCGGCCTCCCCTGTATCAAGGAAAAGCATCGCTATGTAAGGTGCACCGAAATATATCAGAGCGCTGCATACGAGTCCTGCAAGCGTGCCCCATTTCATCATCAGTGAGAACGACTCTTTCAGCCTATGTCTGTCATCCACACCGTGGGCGAAACTGACAATAGGCTGGGCGGACTGTACTATCGCATTGGCCATCATAAAGATTACAGGAAAACAGTAGCAGACGACACTGTAGGCTGCCACACCAACTTCACCCAGATAGTATATGAATACATAATTCCCCGCAATCTCCGCTCCACTGACGGCTATCTCTCCCAGCATTGCAGAGAATCCCATACGTGTCTGATATCCAAGGTTTCTGAGGGTAAGGAAGAACGATTTCCACGTTCTTCGCAGACGGTACAGTTTGAGAGTCTTCGGCATCTTCACAAAATAGTACACAACCATCAATCCGGCAATTGCAAAGCTGAAACTTGTAGCCTTTGCCGCGCCTTCAAGCCCCCAGCCGAAAGGAAAAATGAAAAGCCAGTCCAGGAAGATGTTCAGGACAGTACCGACGATGGAAGTGGCCATCGCATACTTCGGACTTCCGTCAAGCCTTATCAGGAAGACTCCGACCATATGCAGAGTCATAAGAGGCGAGCCGATTGCAACCCATTTGAGATATGAAGTGGCAAGAGGAAGCAGTGCTTCATTGCTGCCGAAAAGCCGGCAGGTTCCCTTGAGAGAGCACAGCATGATGCCGGAAAGAATCGTCGATACGGCAATGCTGCCGATAAATGCCTGGGTGACGTTTATCCTCGCAGGCTTTGTCTCCCCTCTTGAAAGATATATGCTTGCGACTACCGAACCTCCTATTCCGAAGTTGATGCCTATTCCGCTGAGAATGGTGAAGATGGGTGCTGCTATATTGATGGCCGCGAGCGCATCCGCACCCGCTCCGTGGCCCACGAATGCTCCATCTGTAAGATTGAGTATCACGATTGATACCATCCCGATCAGCGTAGGTACAAGCATCTGCCGGAACAGTTTTCCGACCGGCTCATTAGCGAAATCTATGGCATTCCTGTTGTCGTGTCTCATCAGCACTGCAAATATACGAAAAAAGTGTGACCATCGGCCTGGGCACTGCCTGTAATTAAGAATTGAAGTTATTTCAAAACAGGTTCATAAAATATTAATTCATAACTTTGTTGCCCTTGCGACAGCAATAGTATCAAACCCCTGTATTCTGTTATGAAACATCTCCTTCCGATATTCTCAGCATTGATCATTGCCTCCTGCAGCCCTAAGGCACAGGAATCCGGAGTTTCATTATCCCTTGCCGAAGAAAGGGCAGGATTCATATCTGAACTGAGTTACAGCCTGAGTTTCGACCTGACCTCTGAAAGAGGCAATGTTGCGGCCTTCGACACCGTCCGCTTCAATGCCGCATCAAAAAAAGAGGTGGTCCTTGACTTCAAGGCTCCCGCAGAGAACATTCTTCAAGTGGAAGTCAATGGAAAACAAGTGGAAGCAAAGGTTGAAAACGAGCATCTTGCCATTTCAGGAAGATATTTGAATAAAGGCCGTAATACCATATCAATAAGCTTTATTGCAGGTGAGCAATCTCTCAACAGGCGCGAAGGGTTCCTCTTCACACTGCTTGTTCCGGACAGAGCCCGGACCCTTTTCCCGTGCTTTGACCAGCCGGGGCTCAAGGCATCATTTTCACTGACGCTCAAAGTACCTGATTCGTGGACAGCTGTTTCCAATACTGAAATCATTCAAGAGTCTGGTTCCGATTCCTGTCATACATACTGCTTCGCCCCGACAAAACCGCTGAGCACATATCTTTTCTCTTTCGTCGCAGGACGTTTCGAGAAGATTGAGAAAAGCCGTGGCGGCAGAGTCGTCCGTATGTACCACCGTGAGACCGACAAGGAGAAGATTGCACAGAGTGACGATGTCTTCGACCTTGTCTTCGACTCTTTGGACTGGCTTGAGGAATATACCTCAATCCCCTACCCGTTCAGCAAATATGATTTCATTGTCCTGCCTGATTTCCAATATGGCGGGATGGAGCACGCCGGAGCGACACTCTACAACGACAAGAGAATTTTTACAGGCAGCCTCCCGACAACTGACGAACTTCTTGAAAGAGCATCCCTCATTGCTCACGAAACGGCACATATGTGGTTCGGGGACTATGTCACTATGCAGTGGTTCAATGACGTATGGACAAAGGAGGTTTTCGCCAACTGGTTTGCAGCCCAAATAATGAGGCCATTGTTTCCTTCTGTGAACCACACTTTATCCGACTTGAAGAGTTCCTATGCCTCTGCTTACAAAGAGGACCGCACCCTTGGCAGCAATGCAATACAGCGGCCTTTGGACAACCTACAGGATGCCGGGCTCATCTACTGTAACATCATCTACGACAAGGCACCGGTAGTGATGGACAAGCTGTCCTGTATACTTGGACCTGATAATTTCCGCAAAGGAATGAGGGAGTACCTCAGACGTTTCGCCTACTCCAACGCCACCTGGGACGATCTTGTGGAGATACTTGACTCATACACGGAGCAGGATCTGAAAGAGTGGTCGCGTGTTTGGGTCAAAGAGGCCGGAATGCCGGAATATGTCGGAAAGGTGAATGACGGGAAACTTGAAATCAGTCAGGAGGACCCGTTCGGTAGAGGCCTTCAGTGGCAGCAGGAATTGAACAACAGAATCGAAGAGGAGAGATACTGGATTCCGAACATAGACGGCAAAGGCTATGGGTGGTTCAAGCCTGATGCAGGGAGCCTTGACCATATAATGTCGCGTTGGAGCGGATACCCTGAAACGGAAAGGATGTCTCTTCTTATGACTCTCTACGAGAACTCCTGGCACGGAACACTCGACCGCAGGCAGTTCATCCTCTGGTGCAGCAAGGCTATGCTTTCGGAGGATAATTCTCTCATTCTTTCGTCAATCATATCTTATTCAGCGGCAGAAAGTATCCGCTGCCGGGAAGTGTGTCCGGAACTGCCATCTTCACTGCGTCTTATAGCTTCAGACTCTTCCCGAAACCACGAATTAAGGCTTATGGCGTTCAGACAACTCATCGGCTGCGTGCTCACGTCACAACTATGGGAAGAGCTGTATTCGATATGGAAAGACAAGAATCCGTATCCGGGCCTCGTACTGGGAGAAAGTGATTACACCGACCTCTCCTGCCAGCTTATGGTGGCCCTTCCTCAAAGAGCGGAAGAAATAGCTGAAGAGCAAATGTCAAGGATTACGAATCCTGACCGGAAAGAGGCTTTCGAAGTGCTCGGCAAAGCGGCTTCGCCTCAGCGCAAGGTCAGGGAATCCCTCTTTGAATCGTTCCTCGAGTCCCCTGAAAACCGCCGTCCTGAATCAAGGGTACTTTCCGCTCTCGCTCTTCTATGTCACAGAAGCAGAGCGGAAGAAGCCATCCGATACATCACGCCTGCGCTGGACTCACTTCATCAGATACAGAGGACCGGTGACATCTTCTTCCCTGCCTCCTGGTGCAATGTCCTGCTCAAGAACCAGACAAGTGAGGAAGCGCGGAACACTGTCAATGGCTGGATCAACACACACTCCGACACCAACCCGCTCCTGATAACAAAGATACTGCAGGCCGAAAACTTTCCTCAATAGAGGGAAACCGTACCACTCGAATCCTACCAATCCGACAGCAGGTTCTCAATCGCCGTAGCGCATATTCTCTTCTCCGATATGCTCAAGCACTTCGTGAAGATACCTGCCTGCATCCTTTCTGGCCTGTTCAAGGTCGTGAAGAAGCCAGTTGCCGCAATCCTTTGCCTTTGCACCGGGGATCTCCTCGTTGTATTCCTCAATGAACTTGAATGTCTTCTTCATCAGAGGCACTATGTCCTCAGGCTGCCAGTCACCTTTCAGCAACAGATAATTACCTGTCAGACACCCCATCGGCCCCCAATACAGGATGCGGTCCTTCCATTCTTCATCGTTTCGCAGATAAGTAGCCGCAAGATGCTCTATAGTGTGAATGGATTTCTGGTCAATACCTTTCTGACGGTTCGGCTCAACCATACGGATATCGAATGTAGTGACAGTCTCGTTGCCTATCATATCCTTGCGTGAGACATAAATTCCGCGAAGAAGTGTAAGATGATTTATTGTAAAACTTGGTATAGGCTTCATTGCAACATAATATTTATCAAGAGGATGGCCAATGGAATCCTCAGCCATCCTCTTCAAGGAATATAGGAGTGTATTCCCTACTTCGCCTCTTTCTTCAGGCGTTCGGTAAGGAGGGGAACAACCTTGTTCAGGTCGCATACTATTCCGAGGTCAGCGACACTGAAGATCGGAGCGAACTTGTCCTTGTTCACAGCGATGATTGTCTCGGACTCTTCCATACCGGCAAGATGCTGGATTGCTCCGGAAATACCCATCGCGAAGTAGACTTGAGGACGGACTGTCTTTCCGGTTTGACCTACCTGACGGTCGTGAGGCATTATTCCGGCATCGACCATAGCACGTGATGAGGAAACCTCACCGCCAAGAACTGAAGCAAGTTCCTGCAATTTGTCGAAACCTTCCTTGCAACCAACGCCACGACCTCCTGAAACGAGTACTTTCGCAGATGATATATCCACTGTGTTCTTCTTCTCCTTCACGCTCTTGAGAAGTTTCACAGTAAACTTCGATTCGTCGAACTGCACCTTGAAATCCACGATTTCACCGGTACGGGAAGCATCGGGTTCAGATTTGGCCATTACACCAGGACGTACAGTTGACATCTGAGGACGATGGTTAGGGCATACGATGGTAGCCATCAGGTTACCTCCGAATGCAGGACGGGTCATAAGAAGTTCCTTAGTCTCCTCGGAAATTTCAAGCTTTGTACAGTCTGCGGTAAGACCGGTACCGAGTCTGGCTGCGATGCGTGGTGCGAGGTCGCGGCCTATGGTAGTTGCACCGAAGAGCACGATTGAAGGATTGTTCTCTGTAATCACCTGACACACAGCCTGAGCGTATGGTTCAGTGATATAGTCCTTGAGCTTTTCATCATCAATGACAAACACCTTGTCGGCACCGAAAGATACCAGAGTTCCGGCATTACGGCTGATTCCGCTTCCAGCAAGGATTGCAACCACCTTTTCGCCAAGTGAGTCGGCAAGAGCGCGTGCCTTGCTTACAAGTTCCAAGGCAACAGGCTGGATTGCGCCATCCCTCTGTTCGGCAAATACATAAACGTCTTTATATTGTGATTTGTCCATCTTTTGCAAATATTAAACGGTTATATGATGTGTTTTTCCTTGAGAAGGGAAACTATCAGTTCGACAGCCTCTTCAGCCTCCACTTCGTGAATCTGTCCCGGCTGCTTGAGTTCCTTCGTGAAAGACTTGAATACCTTGGTAGGAGAGCCTTTGAGGCCAAGCTGAGTCTCTTCGACCTGAAGTTTGTCGGCGCCCCATATCTCCACCTGCTTGTCATAAGCATCAACTATGCCTCCGACAGACATATAACGTGGCTTGAACGCTGATGCCAGACAGGTAAGAAGAGCCTTTCCTTCGAATTCGAGAATCTGATAGCCGTCCTCAGTCTCTTTCTTGACGGTGAATTTCTTCTTTCCGTCATATTCAAGACCGGCGACGTATGATATCTGAGGTATGCCGAGATGTTCCGCCATCTCAGGGCCTACCTGGGCGGTATCACCGTCAATAGCCTGACGTCCAGCGATGATGAGGTCCCATTCAAGCTGCTTTGCAGCATAAGCGAGAGCCTTTGATGTAGCAAGGGTGTCAGCGCCTCCAAGTTTGCGGTCAGTGAGGAGAATAGCCTTGTCGGCTCCCATAGCGAGAGCTTCACGGAGAATGAGGTCAGCCTGAGGAAGTCCCATTGTTATGACTGTCACCTCAGCCCCGAACTTGTCCTTAAGCTGCAGGGCTACCTCCAGACCACCTTTGTCATCAGGGTTCATGATTGCAGGAACTCCGTCACGCACAAGAGTTTTGGTTACCGGATCGATTTTGATTTCGGTTGTGTCTGGAACCTGTTTAATACAAACGAGTATCTTCATAGCTCTGCCTCCTTATTTGATTTTACCGAAAAGTTTGCCCGCAATCACCATTCTCTGAACTTCCGAAGTACCTTCATATATCTCAGTGATCTTGGCATCGCGCATCATCCTCTCGACTGGATATTCACGTGTATAACCATAACCGCCGTGGAACTGGACGCATTTTGTAGTCACTTCCATAGCCACTTCAGCTGCATAGAGCTTGGCCATTGCGGCATCTGCTGAGAAACTTACTTTTTCGTTCTTCAGATGTTCGTCTTCGCGGCATGCAGCGCTGCGGACAAGGAGACGTGCAGCCTCTATCTTTGTCTTGAGGTCAGCCATCTGGAACTGGGTGTTCTGGAACTTGGCAATCGCCTTGCCGAACTGCTTCCTCTCTTTGGTGTACTTCACGGTTTCGTCAAGAGCTCCCTGTGCAATGCCGAGAGCCTGTGAAGCGATACCGATACGGCCACCGTCGAGTGTCATCATCGCAATCTTGAATCCGTCACCTACCCTGCCGAGAAGATTCTCCTTCGGTATGCGGCAGTTGCTCATTATGAGTTCTGCGGTTGCACTGCCACGGATACCCATCTTGAGTTCCTTCTTTCCAACGGAAAAGCCAGGGGTCGAAGCTTCCACTATGAATGCGGAAATACCTCTGGTTCCGAGGCTTTTGTCAGTCATCGCCACTATCACGTAAACGTCTGCGTGACCGGCATTCGTGATGAATATCTTGTTACCGTTGAGCACCCATTCATCCCCTTCGAGGACTGCGGTCGTCTGCTGTCCGGCAGCATCTGTACCGGCATTAGGTTCAGTAAGTCCGAATGCACCGATCCACTCACCTGAAGCAAGGCGAGGGACATATTTGTTCTTCTGCTCCTCAGTTCCGAACTGAAGGATAGGTGACATGCACAATGATGTATGGGCGGATACCACTACGCCAGTGGTGGCGCAGCAGCGTGAGAGTTCCTCAATGGCGATGGAATACATCAGATGGTCACCGCCCGCTCCTCCGTACTGCTTCGGAGCTGTGATGCCGAAGAGGCCGAGTTTGGCCATCTTAGCGACATTCTCTTCAGGAAAACGTTCCTGCTCGTCGATTTCAGCTGCGAGTGGTTTAACCTCCTTTTCGGAGAATTCGCGGATCATCTGGCGGAACAGTTCCTGGGTCTTGTTAAGGTTGAAATCCATATCTCTTTGAAAATCTATTTTTTATAATTGTAGAAACCTTCGCCTGTCTTGCGTCCGAGCAGACCGGCGCGTACCATCTTGCGAAGAAGAGGGTGCGGACGGTACTTGTCGTCGCCATACTCCTTGTGAAGTACTTCCATAATGGCAAGGCAGACGTCAAGGCCGATGAGGTCACCAAGCTCCAGCGGGCCCATAGGATGGTTGGCACCAAGCTTCATTGCAGAATCTATTTCGTCACGGCTTGCAACACCGTCAGCGAGGATGCCGATGCCTTCATTCACAAGAGGGATGAGGATGCGGTTTACAACGAATCCCGGAGCTTCGTTCACCATTACAGGGACCTTGCCGATTGACGCGGCGAGATCGTGGATTGTATCAGCCACCTCTTCAGAAGTCTTCTGACCTTTAATCAGTTCCACAAGCTTCATTACCGGAGCAGGATTGAAGAAGTGCATTCCGATAACCTTGTCAGGACGCTGGGTTGCAGCTGCAATCTCGGTGATTGAAAGTGATGAACTGTTGGTAGCAAGAATAGCTTCAGGCTTGCAGAGCTCGTCAAGCATCTTGAATACCTCCTTCTTGAGAGCCATATCCTCTACGGCAGCCTCAATTACAAGGTCACAGTCCTTGCAGGATGCATAGTCATCAGTTGGAGTGATATTAGCTATTGTCGCATCCATCTTTGCCTGGTCAATCTTGCCTTTCTCAACAAGACGTGAGAGACCTTTGGAAATCTTGGCGATGGCCTTGTTGCAACTTTCGATGCTTCTGCTCTTCATTATGACAGGCATCCCCGCCTGTGCAAAAGCCTGTACGATTCCGGAACCCATTGTGCCGGTTCCAATTACACAAATTTTCATAATATCAAATGTTTATTAGTTTATCTGTTTTGGAAAGATGCCTTGCGTTTGGCAAGGAAAGCCGACATACCCTCTTTCTGGTCAGCAGTTGTGAAGCACTTGGCAAAATTGCTGTTCTCGAACGCAATAGCCTCATCAGCATTGAGGTCATATTCCGCATTGATGCACTCCTTTGCAAGGCTGACAGCAATAGGAGCATTCTTGAGAATCGAAGCGACAAGCGCATTTACACTCTCTTCGAGTTCTTCAGGTGCAACCACGCTGTTCACCAGTCCTATTTCCAGAGCGTCTGCGGCGGTAATCATCCTGCCGGTGAAAATCAATTCCTTGGCAATTCCCTGCCCTACAATTTTAGATAATCTGTATGTTCCTGAAAATCCAGGGATTATCCCAAGTCCTACTTCAGGCTGACCGAACTTTGCCTTTTCGGAAGCGATACGGATGTCGCAGGCCATTGCAAGTTCGCAGCCTCCACCGAGTGCAAAGCCGTTCACCGAGGCTATGACCGGTATCGGCAGGTCTTCTATCTTCTTGAACACCATGGAACCGAAACGGCCGAACTTGAATCCTTCTGTTTCATTGAGTGCGCACATCTCTGAAATGTCAGCACCAGCAACGAAACTCTTGCCTTCTCCGGTGATAACCAGTACACGCGGTGAACTGACCACAGGATTGGCAATTGCCCGGGCAAGGTCGTCCAGATATGAGTCCAATTCTCCTAAAATAGTAGAATTAAGAGCATTGAGAGTAGCAGGGGAAGATATTGTCAAGCGTGCGACATCTTCCGTCGAGCCATCTGTCTTAAGGAATTTGTACTCTTTCATGTTCAGGTTCATATCAAGGACAGGTTACTAGCACATCTTCTTGAGTCTCTTCGACACGATAAGCTTTGCCTCTGTCGCAGCCTGTACCTGCTCAACTGTGAACTCAGGGTTGATTTCGACAAGTTCAAGACCTTTTTTGGTGACCTTCATCACACCCATCTCAGTGATTATCATATTCACCTGATGAGCCGCGGTAAGAGGAAGGGTGCACTTCTTCATGATCTTGAAATTTCCTTTCTGGGTATGTTCCATTGCAACAATCACTCTCTTGGCTCCGACGACAAGGTCCATGGCTCCACCCATACCGGGAGTGAGTTTGCCTGGAATCATCCAGTTGGCAAGATTTCCTTCCTGATCGACCTGCATTGCTCCAAGGAATGTGCAGTCCACGTGCCCGCCACGTATTACGAGGAAGGAATCTGCTGAAGAACAAGCGTATGCGCCAGGAAATGCTGTGATGTATCCACCACCTGCATTCACATAATCCTTGTCCTCTTTGCCTGGCTCAGGTGCAGGACCCATACCTACGAGGCCATTTTCTGACTGAAGAGTGACATTCACTCCTTCAGGAAGATAAGCAGGAATAGCTGTTGGAAGGCCGATTCCGAGATTAACAACGTCACCGTCTTTGAGTTCGAGAGCCGCACGGCGTGCGATGGTCTCTCTGATTTGATTTTTGTCCATCATTTATAGTTTTAACGTTTGATTCGATTAACAAATTCCTGAGCGATGTAAGAGGCAACATCATCAGCGTAGCTGCCTGAGCCGAAACCGGCATCATAGCCAAGTTCCTTGGCCAGTTCGTGAGTGATGCGCGGTCCGCCGCATACAAGAATCATCTTGTCACGCAACCCTTCCGCTTCAATCAGTTCCACAAGTTCAGTAAGATTCTGAATATGGATATCTTTCTGGGTCACAGTCTGTGACACAAGGAGGGCATCGGCCTTGAGTTCAATCGCTCTGGCAAGGAACTCTTCGTTAGGTACCTGGCTTCCAAGATTGTAAGCCTCGAACATATCATAACGCTCAAGTCCGTAGTGGCCGGCATACCCCTTCATGTTCATTATGGCATCGATTCCTACCGTATGTGCATCAGTACCGGTCGAAGCACCGACAACTACGAGTTTGCGTCCGATATTCTGACGGATATACTCGTCTGTCTCCCCCATTTCCATCACGTCGGATTCAACCTTAGGGACAAAAATTGAAGAGAAGTCCACAGTATGTGTGCAGGACCCGTAGCAATTGAAGAAAGTATAGCCCGGAGTGAGTTCCCGGTAATATACAACAAGTGGGTTGTCAAGCCCCATCTTCTTGATCAGTTGCTTTGCAGCCTCCACTGCTTCCGCCCCGGAGGGCACAGGAAGTGTGAAACTGAGTTGAATCTTTCCATCGTTCATAGTGTCGCCGTATGGCTTCACTTTCGTCAGGTCAAGGGTTTTGTCAAAATCCTTGGCATCCATTGAATACAGTCCGCCGCTCATATTACTTCTTTCCTTTCATAAGGTTAATAAATGGATTCATATAGTGGGCCCCCTTCTCGCATACACCTTCAAGGCCCTTGCCTCCGTTCTTAGGGCGTTTCACGTCCGCGAACTTGCCCTTTTCCAGTGCATTGAAGAGACCTTCCTGTTTGAGGTCCTCAAGCAGGGCGACTGCATTGTCAAGGACTTCGGCAGCGCGCTTGCGGCAGATACCACCTTCAGCAAATTCCATCTCGTCGCCTATATTCCTCATATTGTTGAAGATATAACGTGCGTTTTCGATGGAGAGATAGCGGTCGCTCATGAATGGGGTATGAATGGCCTCCGTAGGCATACCGAGAAGCTGTATTCCCTGATGTGTCCATATGCCTATCATATTGAAGAGGGCATCCTGTATATGTCCGCGGAAGATATTCCCCGTCATGAATTTAGTAGGAGGCATATACTTGAGAGTAGCCTTCGGGAAGATCTCACGTGTCATCTGTGCCTGAGCCAGTTCGAAAAGGAATCCGTTCTCAAGCATAGGGTCCATCTCGAATGCGTGGCCGAGCCCCATCTGCTCTTCAGGCAGTCCGGCAAGAAGCGCCAGCTGCTCATTAATAATGTCGGAGGCAAGTACTGTATGTGCCGCCTCGACAGCATCGGCTGTGGTCAGGTAATTGTCTTCACCTGTGTTGATTATGACTCCAGCAAAGCCATTGATGACTCTTGAGAAATACTGGTCGATAAGTGTCCTCTGCATATTGATGTCACGGAAGAGGATTCCGTAAAGAGCATCGTTGAGCATGACATCAAGTCCCTCGAACGCACCCATAATCGCTATTTCAGGCATACAAAGCCCTGAGCAGTAGTTGCAAAGACGTATGTAACGGCCTACCTCCTCGCCCACTTTGTCAAGAGCAGCACGCATGATGCGGAAATTCTCCTGGGTTGCGTATGTTCCTCCGAAGCCTTCGGTAGTTGCACCGTATGGCACATAGTCAAGAAGAGACTGGCCTGTTGTACGGATTACCGCTATGACATCCGCACCCTGCCGCGCACCGGCCTCGGCCTGAATCACATCCTCATAGATATTTCCGGTTGCGACTATTATGTAGAGGTAAGGTTTCGGACCCTCGCCGATGGTATCAAGATAATTATCGCGGCGCTGTCTGCGGGCGCGTATCCGCTCGACGGAATTGTCAATGAGCGGCTGAATTATCTTATTGACAGATGCTTCGTCCGATACAGGCAGTTTTGAGACATCAAGTTTTCCTTCGGAAAGAGCCTCTGCTATCTCCTGCGGGGTCTTACCCGTCTGAATCATCGCATTCCCGATGCAGAATACAGTTCCTTGAGGAAGAAGACCTTTCTCTTTCAGGTGGTCCACCACTACATTCGGCAGGGGAACTCCGTTTGCATCAACACCGTCGATGCCGAGGAGACGGGCAAGAGTCCTTTCAACGGCCACGGTTGTCCTTGCCTCCACGAATGATTGAACATCCTCGGCAATGCCCCGTGCCAGCGAACGTGCTTTCTCTACCTTGCCGAAGTCAAGTCCTATTTTGCTTTTTTGTATCATAAATAGTTTTTTATAGTATTGGTCCTTACCGCAGTCCATCAAGCATATCTTTGGCTGTGGTTATCCATTTTTCGTTTATTTTCAACTCTCTGGCTATATTGATAGCCTCGTGCGGGACAATGTTCGTACTGCTCTTTTCAAGAGTGTAGTCCATCCTGATACCATTCGAAGCAGGAACCAGTCCACGAACTTTCCAGCATTGACCGGAGTATTCCACACGGTAATGTGTCGTTAGTATAAAAGCAAGATTCTTCCTGGTGGAAAGAATTTTGAGCAGTGCGCTCACAAGGGCGCTTCCTTCCACCGGATTGGTAGTCCTGGCCGGCTCATCCACAAGTGCAAGGACTTTCCCTTTCCCTTCTGAAAGAGTGATTATCTCATCTACAGCCATCATTTCCGCTGCAAAGGAAGAGAGACCTTTCCTCTCGTTCTGGCCGTCACCGACGCAAAGACGTATTTCGTCGAACAGCTCCATCCGTGCACTTTCACCAGGCACTGCAAACCCGAACTGGAAGAGATACTGCAGGAGGCAAAGAGTCTTCAAAGAAACTGTCTTTCCTCCCATATTAGCTCCGATAATGGTTGAAGTATTTCCCGTAAAATATTCAAAGTCAATACTCTGAAATACCCGTCCACTCGATTGGAGAGACGCTTTCACTTCAGGATTAAACATTCCATTCAATACTGTATGGTCCGAGATGGATGGAATTGTGCAATGCCACTCTTTCATCTGCAAAGCCTTTGCAATTGTCAGGTCCACGTCAGCAAGAGTGTTCATCAGATTCTCAAGGCCTTCAGACCACGGACGCAAAAGTGACGACAGTTCCTGCCTCACTTCATCCTCAATAGTCAGGACTTCGTCACGCAGTTCATCGTTATCAGGTTCATTCTCAAGCCTTGAACGGGCATCACGCAATTGTGGTGAATACGAATCGTAGATGTAGAAAGTGCCTGTTCTCTGACAATCAGGGTCAAGTATGTCAATGATTCTGTCGAAATCAAGGTCAATGGCTGAAAGCCCGATATCAGAAAGAATCGATGAAACGACACTCCCCAACATAGCAAGATGCTTGATTTCAAAAAACTCGATATCATCGAGCATACGACCGTCACGCAAGGAATGTAACGTATTTGTTATCTCCCTTAATCCGGAGAGTCTGGAGCGTATGTCCTCAATCCGCAGTGGTTCGGCATCCAATAAAGAGCGGAATTTCCGCAGCAAGTCAAAAACAGAAAGCAGTGTCTGACTGTCCGTCATCATTTCCGTATCAAGCAAGCGTCTGCGAGCATAGCCACTGCTTGGTTCCAAAGAGTCGAAGCAGTACCTGATACCACACGGAGAATCAATTATATCTCTGAATTTCATTTCAATACGGACGCTATGAACCTTTACGGTCCTGATATTCGTTCTTGACTATATCATACACCGGAAGCCCTATTTCATCGGACAAAGTCCGGCACAACAAATCCGAATCCATTACAATTCCATTCGGAGCGACAGGATTCACGCATACTGCAAGCAATCTGCTTTTCATCCTGACTGATACCCGGCCACCTCTTTTCACGAAAGCGTGGTAAAGGTCCCTTGAAGCGAACACTCGTGTGAAATCATTCACTACAAGTTCCCTCTCCCCATTGACAAGTTCGTTCTTCACCGCCTGCAACAATCTGTCAGTCAATGCACCCTCCACTTTCACAACTGAAGCGTTCCTGAAAGATTCCCCGGTAAGGTCGGAAAACGACGAAACAGAGACTTCTGGCTCAGTACCGCAATAAAGAGGAAGTTCTATAAGTTCTACCATATAAGCGGTCCTGGCAACAAGTTCCCTGATGTTCGCCGATACAGCAGCCCCGGTGGAAAGAATCATCGCTTCACTGACAACAGGAGAAGCAGAACTCATTCGGGAAAGAGCACCGTCAATCAACACCAGATCGACTCCGAAATCTTTCAACGAACTCATCCAACGCCTCAAACCCACTGCGGAAGAGGGGCCGCTGAGCAGCACCTTTCCCTCAGCCAGGGCCTTCGCCGTCACCACACGCCCTAAAGCTGTGGTCTCATCACTCACGTCATACAACTCCGACAGAAGCCGCTTCTGACGGTAATGTTTCTCGCTGGTAGCGAAGAACATACCTTCACGAAGCCTTATCTCGGGCTTGGCGGTGGAAGTCACCTGGTCAAGTGACTCCCCGTCAATCCCAACAGATGTTACCGCAACATTGAAGTAATCTATCGGCAACCTTTCTATTATATAGTTGAGACACTCCGTCTTTCCCGCATTCTTTGCGAGTCCTACCACGGAAACGCTCCGGTACTTGAGTATCTCACCTATGAAAGGCATTTCAAAACAGCTTCTCAGTCTTTCTTGTTACGGTTCTTGCTTCTCTCCTTTCTCAAGAGGAAACTTGGCTCAATCGCCATCCTCTGACCTTCAAGACAACCGAGCACACCTTCGACAGGCTTTGCCTGATTCTTGCGTTTTGCCTCACATTCAGGGCAATGGCAATCAGAATGGTACTCGGCAGGCTCTGTATATGTCGTTATCACACCTTCGAAATTCCGGAGCACGACCTTGCCTGGAGCTTGTGAAATCACATACTGAGGCATTACAGGAGTCTTTCCTCCTCCACCCGGAGCATCAACTACGAAAGTAGGTACAGCATATCCGGAAGTGTGTCCGCGCAGGCCTTCGATTATCTCGATTCCCTTTGAGACCGGAGTGCGGAAATGTTCGAGACCCATTGAAAGATCGCACTGGTAGATGTAGTACGGACGGACTCTCATCTTGACAAGCTCGTGGACAAGCTTCTTCATCACATACACACAATCATTCACTCCACGCAGAAGCACTGACTGATTTCCGAGAGGGACTCCGGCATCCGCCAGTCGGGCGCATGCTGCAGCTGACTCGGCAGTGACTTCATTCGGGTGGTTGAAATGGGTGTTCAGCCATATCGGATGATACTTCTTGAGCATATTGCAAAGCTCCGGTGTAATGCGCTGCGGGCAAACCACAGGAGTACGTGAACCGATTCTGACAATCTCCACGTGAGGAATCGCCCTCAGACGGGAGATAATGTTCTCAAGCCTTTCATCGCTTACCATCAGAGCGTCACCTCCTGAGAGAAGGACGTCGCGTACCTCCGGTGTTCGTGCAATGTAGTCGATAGCGCGGTCTATCCTTGTCATCGGGCTCTCATCATCCTTCTGGCCGGCAAAGCGGCGGCGTGTGCAATGACGGCAGTACATCGAACACATATCAGTGATAAGGAGGAGCACTCTGTCCGGATAACGGTGTGTCAGTCCCGGGACAGGGCTGTCCTCATCTTCGTGCAGAGGATCGAGCAGATCAGCTGCAGCCTGATGAGTTTCATATATCGTAGGTATGCACTGACGGCGCACAGGATCGTAAGGATCGTCAGGATTGATAAGCGATATGTAATACGGCGTGATTGCCATCCTCAGAGTTGAAAGGCACTTCTTTACACCTTCCTCCTCTTCGGGAGTCAGCTTCACATATTTCTTCAGCTCTTCAAGAGTCTCGATTCTGTTCCTCACCTGCCAATGCCAGTCATTCCACTGCTCATCGGTGACCTCAGGAAAAAGATATTTTCTTCTTGACTCGTTCATAACTCTTTACGCATAAAGTTCCTCGAAGATCTTTCTCAATTTCTCGTTTTCGCGAAGTTCCTGCAAGGTTATTTCAGCATGACCTTTTGTATATCCGTTTCCGATGATCATAGTAACGTCAGCACCGATTCCTTCAGCGCCAAGGGCTGCCTTGGTGAAACTTGTAGCCATTGAGAAGAAATAAACGATACCGTCTTCCTTGGTGCAGAGCACTGATGTCATCTCAGTGTCAGGAACATTGACGGTATTGATAGTGACGTCAGCCATCTTTCCGCCCGTAAGCTTGCCTACGAGTTCTCCAATCTGTACAGGAGTAAGGCCGGCAACGCTCTCAACTACATCGCAGAAACCAAGGTCCTTGATTCTCTGGGTGGATTTCGGGCTGTTGGCAAGACCTATCACCTTACCGGTAACGCCTACCCTCTTCTTTGCTTCGTAGCAGCAAAGCATTCCGCTCTTGCCACCGGCACCCAGGATGACTACAGTCTGGCCCGGCTTGCAAAGTTTTGCAGTCTGAGCAGGTGCACCGGCAACATCAAGTGCCGAGAGAGCAAGTTTTTCAGGAAGATCGTCAGGAATCTTGGCATATATGCCGCTCTCGAAGAGGATGGCTTTTCCTTTAATGTCAACCTGATCGACCTCAGCCCTTACCTCAAGAATCTCGTCGATTCTCAGTGGAGTAAGCGACAGGCTTACGAGAGTAGCGATACGGTCTCCTACTTTCAGGTCTATCTTATCCTTCAGAGCGTCACCGATCTGTTCAACCTTGCCGAGAAGCATTCCGCCCGAACCGGTCCAAGGATTGCGGTGCTTTCCCTGTGTAGCCACTATGTCAAGCATTATTTCCTTGATCTTTTCAACATCACCTTCCGCTCTTCTTGATATGTCGGTAAAAGATGCTGAATCTATGTTGAGGGTTTGTACATCTATGAGAATCTCGTTGTCATAGATTTCATCCATATTGTTGTCGACTTTGTCAGCCGGCTGTGGAAGAACGCCGTATGGGGTTATCACGCGATGTGTTCCGTACTTGTTTCCGTGTTTTTGTGCCATTTCAATAGATAGTTTTAATATTTGATATGAATGTTTTATTTCTTGAGTCCTAAAATCACGCGGGCCTCTTCGCTGGTAGCGATCCCCCTGCCGAGTTCATTTGCAAGTCTGACTACCTTTGCGACAAGTTCACCATTGCTCTTTGCCGGTACACCCTTGGCAAGATTGAGATTGTCCTCGAATCCGACACGCACGTTTCCGCCCATCACGATTGCTGCAGCAGCCATCGGGAAAGCGTGACGTCCGATTCCCGTAGCAGTCCAGGTGGAACCGGCAGGAATATTCTTCACAAGCCAGGCAAGATTGTCCACAGTGGCAGGAGTACATCCCGGCACACCGAGGACGAAGTTGAACTGCATAGGTGCTCCCGGTACCTCACCCTTGCGGGCCATTGTCAGAACAGTGTCGAGATGTCCCATCTCAAAGCACTCGTACTCAGGCTTGATGCCTTTCTCAATCATACGTTTTCCGAAGGCGCGCATCGTAGGCATGGTATTGTCGAAGATTTCATCTCCGAAATTGCAGGTTCCACAGTCCAGCGTTGCCATCTCAGGTATCGGGGAAGTGTTGGTGGAATCGAGCCTCTCGTCAGGAGTCATACCGACAGCGCCTCCCGTGGAAGGAATCAGAATAACACCCGGGCAAGCCTTGTATATGGCATCCTCGCACTCCTGAAAACGGATGTGGCTCTGCGTCGGAGTACCATTGTCGTCACGGACGTGAAGGTGAATTATTGCAGCACCCGCCTCCACAGCAGACCTGGCCTCCCTCACGATTTCCTCCACTGTGTAAGGTACGGCAGGATTCTGCTCCTTAGTTACTTCTGCACCGCATATCGCGGCTGTTATGATAAGCTTGTCCATCCTACTTCCTCTGGCATTTCTTTGGGGTTACACAAGTACCGCTGGCGCGGCAGACCACCACCGGTTCCTGAAGAACGTCGGCGGCACTGTCAGATACATCCGGCCTCGGGGCGATTACCTTGCGGGCCTCGAATACCATCTTGCGGGAAGTATTGCCTTCCGAGACAATCTCGCCATAGGCTTCGATGAAGTCACCGGCATATACCGGAGCTATGAATTCAACCATATCGTATGCCTTGAAGAGGCCTTCGTCTCCGTCACGCTGGATAAGAAGTTCAGTCGCAACGTCACCGAAGAGATGAAGCATATGCGCACCATCCACCAGATTTCCGCCGTAATGAGCATCCTTTGCGCTCATACGCACCCTGATCATTGCTTTGTATTCAGACATAGGCGTATTATCTTACTGTTTGACATATATGTAATCTACAAAGAGAGCCGGAGTGTGTACTGATTCTGGCTCAATCTCACCGACCTTGACCAGTTTTTCCGCTTCTACGATGACGGTCTTTGCGGCCTGAGCCATCATAGGGTTGAAATTCTTGGTAGTACCACGGTAGAAGATATTTCCGGATTCATCGACGATGCTTCCGCCGAGGATTGCGAAATCAGCTCCCAGAGGCTCTTCGAGAAGATACTCCTTGCCTTTGACCTTGATTACCTTCTTGCCTTTTGCCACAACAGTTCCAAGTCCGGTCGGCGTAAGGAAGCCGCCAAGTCCGGCACCTTTTGCACGGATACGCTCGGCCAAAGTGCCCTGAGGTACAAGGTTCATCTTCAGCTGGCCATCATTCATCTGCTGTATTGAAGCCTTGCTACCACCTATGTAAGAGGCATAAATCTCTTTCACTTGATGGTTTTCTATAAGTTTGCTCCAACCCTTGCCGTCAAAAACGGTGTCGTTGCAGATAATAGTCAGGTCCTTCACGCCACTCTCAACGAGAGCATCAACAATCTGGCTTGGAGCACCGGTTCCGAGGAAACCCCCGATCATAATTGATGAGCCGTCCTTTATCAGGGCAACAGCATCTTGTAAAGAAATGTTCTTCTTCATAATATCACAGATAGTTAATTGTTTGTCTTATCTTTTTCAATTTCTGACTTCCTGATGGCAGGAGTGGCATATATAGCAAGCAACAGTTCCCTCACCTCATTCCTGTTCACATTCATCGGAAGGTCGCGCAACTGCTTTTCAAGGTAGGCCGAGAAAGAGTTCACAGAGTAGATGTTGCTCGGTTCCTTTCCAAGCAATATCTCAGAGGCAACAATGTTCGATGGCCAGATTCTATACCCTGCGAGGATCCTATCATCCACAATCTGGGCCAAAGCACGGAAGCGCTCATTGTTTGCAAACTTGGAGCAATACTCCAACTCACTGTGGCTTATCGGCTCACAGAAAGATATATGCACTCTGCCTTTATTCTGAATAATCCCTGTTATGATACTTTTCAAATCCTCTCCCGGACGCTTCACATAACTCCCGGCGATATTCTTGACATACGTCTCGAAGGCCTTCTCTACCGCACAACTCTCAATCTCGTATGAAATGGAAACCGGCATTATGCAGAGTTCTTCCATATTTTCGACAAAGTCCTCGCTCCCACTCATCGAGAGCATCTTCAGAAGCCCCTGCTCGGTTCGGTCATCTCCATTCTTCGTGCGTCCGTTCCTGTGAGCAATCCAGACAGAAGCGGGATCATCACTGTGTATTCTTGTCCTTATGTAATCCGACAACACCTTGGAAGTAGAATAGACCTCACGGCGGTTACAACTGCGTACAACCTTTACCATACGGTTTGAACGCATCAAATCTTCGATGAAAGGGTCTGATATCAGATTGTCGCCGATGGCAATGTCAGTAAGCCTCAATCTGTTGTCTTTCAGTATGTATTGAATGAAAGCAGGATCGAGGACTATATCACGGTGGTTGGAAAGAAGCAGAAAGCATTTTCCGCTCTTGAAATGCTCCAGCCCTTCATAAGAAAGCCCTTTTGTAGTCTTGCTGATTATGCTGCGTACAGCCGGATACATCACACGGGTCTGGAAATCATCAACTCCCGTAATTGTATTCAAAGTATTGCGTAAAATATCCGGGTCCTTTCCCGGAAAGAGAAAAGCAGATATGCGCTCCATCAAAGGATTGTTGGATGCGCGTTTCAGAGCCTCGGAAGTCTCAGCATCATTATATGGTCTGATATCATCAAACATCTCAATCAATCTCCACCTTTCTGCAATAAAGGTCCGCCAACGGCAGAAGCAACGACAGATACATCAGCGAGAAAGCAGATACTGCACCCACCGCCCTGAATCCGTACGCAACCACAGAGCCATAGATATTGACTACCGCGCAAGCAAGCACATAGCAGAATGCGATAAGCAGGAATCCCCTCCACCGGGCAACCCGCCACAGAATCACCCCAACAAGCATTGCAGCGAGAGGCATCATCACAAAGAAATTGTTACCACCGTTGTAAGTAATTATAAAATAGAATATTGAAGCTATCATTAAAACAAACGATGAGCCATACAGCACGGAAAAGGAATACTTGTTGGCACCAGCGGCAGAAGCACTTTTCCTTATCGAGTTGGCCGACGCAGCATCAACCGACTTCTTCCTGCGCTTGAAATATACAACACCAAACAACACTGCTACAACGGATAATGCACCTACAACAACAGCCACAGGATACTTCGGATCAAGATAGGCGGATGCAAGCTTGCCAAGAAGTGCCGCAACGAGAACCCATATAGCAATCATAGCTGCCTTGAGCAGGGCGGAAACCATGGTTGTCCTGCCCTTCAGAATTCCCGAAACAAGCACAAGGCAAAAGAGTGCGAAAGTTATTGCATTCACCAGCATTCCCGCTCCCTTCGACAGAAGTGGCATGAAAATATGGAAAGCAGAACGTCCAATGCCGCCGACAGCAAGGATCAAAGTAAGAACAGAAGTGATAATCAGCACTATCCAACGGTATTTCCTTATCATCACACAAAAATGTTACAATGAATTATACAAAGTTAATCAACTATTCCGTTTTCTGCAACAGAGAAGAATCCCCGTAACTCAAAAATCTGAACCCGTTTTTAAGAGCGAAATCATACACCCTGCGCCACGAATCTCCAACGAGAGCGCTTATCAGAAGGAGCAGAGTACTTTGCGGCTGATGGAAATTTGTCACAAGATAGCTTATGACCCTGAACCTGTATCCGGGAACAATAATAATCCTGGTGCGCGAATACAACCTCGCAGAACCGTTCCTGTCAAGATAACCGATCAGAGCATCAATCGATTCCGCCAACGAATAGGAGTATCCTTCTTCGCGGTAAGGCTCCCACTGCTCAACAAGACCAGGCTCCCCTTTCTCAATACAATGCACACCGAGGAAATACAGCGACTCCAGGCATCTGGTGGATGTCGTTCCAACGGCTGTTACAGGTTTTCCGGCAAAACTGCGCAGTTTCAAAAGAAAATCTCGGGAAACAGAAAAAGGCTCGCTGTGCATAGTATGGTCACCTATGGTCTCGCTCTTGACAGGCAGGAATGTACCAGCACCTACGTGAAGACACAGATTAGCCCTCACAATCCCCTTTGAATCAATATCATCCAGCTCCTTTTGCGTAAAATGCAACCCAGCCGTAGGAGCAGCCACAGAACCTTCGTTCTTCGCATAATAAGTCTGGTACCGCTCAAGATCGATAGCCTCCGTCTCACGCTTCAGATATGGGGGGATAGGTATCCTTCCACAATGCTCCATCACCTTTGAAAAGCTGAATCCACCACTCCAGGTAAACTCCACAACACACTCCGGATCACGGCTTACCAGCTCCGCTTTCATATCCATCTCACTCAACAAGTCTGCTTCAGGATTCCCTTCGCCCGCATAGAGAGAAAGAGTTCCACTTTTCCATCGCTTGGCATTGCCTATTATCGCCTTCCACCGGCAACGGCCTGTTGTTGCAAAATTCATCTGATAATCCTCCGGAAAGCAGGGTTCAAGGCAGAATACCTCTATTATCGCACCTGTCTCTTTCCTGAAGAGGAGCCTTGCCGGGACAACCTTCGTATTGTTGAAAACCATCAATGAATCCGCTGGAAGATATGAAGCAATGTCTACGAAACGTCTTTCCCGTGGCTCTCGTAAGGCAGAGCAGTCAGATTCAGTATATACCAGCAATTTGGAAGCATCACGTTCTTCAAGAGGGTATTTCGCTATCCTTTCCTCAGGAAGACAATACGTATAATCTTCAATTCTGATGTCTTGTATCTTGTTCATATTCAAACTACACATCAATCACAGAAGGGAGAGGGAACCATCACACAATGATTTACAGCACTTCTGAGATTGCATTATTCACACGTATAACACAAATATACATCATAGAATCGATTGTCGGAAAGATGTGTTAATAAATTTGTAAACAACATATTTCGTTCACTGTTGTAAACTTGTAATATTACAAAAGTAAACATAGTAACACATTTACATTTGTAACTATACCACCGAGGGGGCATTATAGAAAATAGGTTTACATGTATAAATATAGTGCTGTGGAACATTTGCCTATATTTTGATAATATCTATAACTATACTAATAATCAGTAAATTACGCGACTTATATGTATTATTGATAAGTTAATGTATGTAACATTCAGCCAAAATAAGGACTATAATGAAATAATTAAGAAAAGTATTACTATATATGCTGCTATTATCCAGTGAAATACCATATAATATCTCATATACAGCTTCAATTCGGTTATTGTATTACAGATGATTTACGTTTGTAACAGCAAGTATTTACAAATGTATTCGCTAACTTATGTAAAATTTCTTTTGAAAATATAATTTGTATTCAAAAAATATATTACATTTGTAACATAAAACGTTTACATCTATGAATACCCGTCTGCAACAGTTTTTGACAATGGAGAACATCTCTCCTGCAAAGTTTTCTGAGATTCTCGGTATCCAAAGGTCTGGTATCTCCCACCTTCTTTCTGGTAGGAACAAACCCAGCTACGACTTTATTCAAAAAATGATGGTTGCCTTCCCCGAATTGAATTACGAATGGTTGATTCTTGGTAAAGGCAAACCCTACAAGGATAAATCAGAACCGTCCACTTCACACTCTGAACCATCATTATTCTCTGAACAAGAGAAGATTACGGCTATGAAACAGGCTTCTGAACCCTCTGAGAATGCAAAAATCGAAAGGATTTCGGGTGTTGATGTGCAAATTCAGCCTTCTGACAACAAAACAACAATGCATATTGAAACCATTCCGATATCTCAACCATCGCAAATGGTAGGAGAGAAAAAGGAAACCCCGGTTGAGCTGACATCAGATATCCGGAATCCAGAATCACCCGACAAAGGACTCCGTTCCGAAAAGGAAAGGAGGATAGAACGCATCACCATCTACTACACTGACGGTACATACGAGGATCGCTAGAAGCCTAGAATCTCCTCTGCCCGCTGCATCACCTCGTAACGGTCCCAGTCAGTACGGTTGGCAAAAATCAAAAGAAGAGCGTTGCTCTCAGGATAACGGGCAGCAAGAATCTTGAAGCCGCCATTGTCACCGGTATGATATATAACAAGTGATGAATTGTCCGTTTTCGGTTCGACGAACCATCCCATTCCGTACCAGGTGTTCTCTCTGTTCTGGTAATCGCTGAAGGTACTCCCTGTAATGTCAGTAATAGGAGACTGTGCAAGATTCCGGCTCTCCTCGCTTATGACTTTGTTGCTGCGCAGGGCTTTCTCCCATTCTGCGAATTCATGCGTAGAAGTGTATATTCCGCCATCCGGCTTGGTAGCAAAGAAAGTCTCCTCCCCATAATCGTATTCATACCAATTCTTTGGCTCGTCGGAAGATTGCCGTGATGCGGGATGTTCCTCAGGCATACCTGCAACATCCTCGTACTCATATCCGTGAGCCATATTTGGAATCGAATGTTCAATCTCAGGGTCAAAGTACAGGGTGTTCTCCATGCCGGCGGGAGTGAACACATTCTTCCTCATATATTCAGTGAACGGCATTCCACTCACCTTTGAGACAATGTCACCGCAAAGTACGAATGTAGGGTTGATGTATTCGTAATCTGTTCCCGGCTCGAAGTTCAGAGTATCGAGAGTCATCATATATTCCATCGCCAGTTTGTCATCACCGGCCACCTTCTGCTCGCGGGTATAGCCTCTCCTTGCATCCGGGACGCCTGAAGAGTGTGAAAGAAGCTGCCCGATGCGGACCTTCTTCCATATATCGCTTTCAAACTCAGGATGGTACTTTGCCACACAATCATCAAGGGAAAGCTCACCCTTTTCTACCAGTTGTAGAACTGCAGTAGCGGTGAACTGCTTTGAAACGGATGCGATATTGAAGAAAGTGTTTCCGTCAATAGGAACCTTGGTATCGATATCAGCGATTCCATAACCTTTGTCAAAGACAATCTCATCGCCTTTCATTACAAGGACAGCAGCTCCAGGCTCGTCCTGCGGAAACAACCCGGAAAACAGATCATCAAGCTTTACAAGCGATTCATCTTTCTCAGCACACGAAACAACCATGGCGACAGTAATCAGAATGAACAGTAATCTCTTCATTATACATATTTTAGGTTAGGACCTGCTGAAAAGGCATTCCGACAGGGCTGACTTAGGAACAGATCACTACAAATATACGGTATTATTCCATAATATATGCTATATTTGTAAGATTAAAAATCTGTTTTCTATGCTCAATATTTCGTATTGTTCTGACAAATATCAATATACGATGGGCAAGTCATTCTATGAAAATGGAATGAAGGATAAGATTGCCGTATTCAACCTCTTCTTCCGCAAAGCGCCTGACGACAACAACTGGGCTGTGGTAAGCGGCGTGAATGAGGCCCTGGATATGATTGCAGGCCTTGGAAGTGAAGACATTTCCTTCTTCGAGAAATTCCTTCCGGGTGATTCATACCGTGAATTCCGCGAATATCTCGCCGGCATGAAATTCACCGGAAAGGTATATGCTATGAAAGAGGGCGAAATAGCCTTTCCAAAAGAGCCGATCATCACCGTTGTCGGACCAATCATCGAAGCTCAGGTCCTTGAGACTCCCCTGCTCTGCATAATGAATCATCAGATGGCAGTCGCCACGAAGGCGTCCAGGGTCACCAGAGCAGCCGGAATACACCCTGTCAGCGAGTTCGGTTCAAGGAGGGCACACGGACCATGGGCTGCGGAATATGGAGCCAAGGCAGCTATCATTGGTGGATGCGCCAACTCCTCCAACATTCTCACCGGAATCGAATTCGGCTTCAATGCCAGCGGGACGATGGCCCATAGCTACACCACATCCTTCGGAAGCTCAGTCGAAGGAGAATACAAGGCTTTCGACACTTATCTGAAGTCCCACGAGGGAGAGGGTCTTATTCTGCTGATTGACACTTTCGATACCTTGAAATGCGGTATAAAGAATGCAATCAAAGCATTCAAAGCCAACGGCATAGACGACGATTACGCTCCTGGTTACGGTGTCCGTCTCGACAGCGGCGACCTGAGTTACCTTTCCCGCAAGTGCCGCGAGATTCTGGACGAAGCAGGTATGAAAAAATGTAAGATATTCGCTACCAATTCATTGGACGAATACCTCATTTCCGATCTCGAAAAACAGGGTACCTGCATTGATTCCTACGGTGTCGGAGACGCAATAGCCACCAGCAAGCATAACCCGTGCTTCGGCAATGTGTACAAACTGGTCCAAGTAGATGACGAACCTGTCCTCAAACGCTCTGAAGACAAGGCGAAACTGATTAACCCGGGATTTCAGGTTACATACAGGATCATCCAGGAAGGCAAGTTCAAGGCGGATGTAACCTGTCTCAGAGGCGACAGTTTCACAAAGACGATTGAGAACGCTGGAGAACTCTTCATAACCGACGAACTCGACGAGACAAAGTACACAACCTTCCCGGCCGGAAGCTACACCAGCAAGCCTCTTCAAGAGCTTGTATACGACAACGGAAAGATAATAAAGGACTTAAGGACGATAGAAGAGAAAAGAGGCTACTACCTCTCCAACATCGCTTCTCTCAACGAAACCCAGACCAGAATCATCAATCCGCATTACTACAAGGTGGATATATCGGATGACCTTTACGACCTCAAAATGAAAATCATCAACCGTCTTGTCCACCAGATGAACATTATGGATGAGCAGGCCAGACCGGAGAGCAGGAAAGTGTACTGCCACGTGGTAGTGGATATGCTGTATGATTTCATAGACGGGACGCTGCCTTGCCACAATGCTCAGCAGGCCGTCACAAAATGCGTGGAGCACATAAACGCACATCCGGAGCAAAAGGTACTCTATGTGCTTGACCATCACCCTGAAAACCATTGCTCTTTCAAGGAGAACGGTGGCATCTGGCCGACACACTGCGTGATGCAGACAAGAGGTGGTGACATCCACGCAAAATTCTATCGCATAGAAAACGAAAGCAACAGGCCTTCACGCGATAACAAATTCTACAAAGGTTGCAACCCGAAGAAAGAGCAGTATTCCGGATTCGAAGGTCACGACCGTGAAGGGCTCGAACTGAACAATGCCCTCACTGAAGATGTAATCGTCAGCGGAATAGCCACTGAGTTCTGCATAAGGGAAACCTGTTTCGACCTGATTAAGGCAGGACATAGGGTACTGCTTCTTGAAAACGCCCTCGGCTATGTGGACGAGGACAAGCACAGGGCTGTGCTTAAGGAACTTGTAAGAATCGGAGTGAAGCTTATCTGATGAGGGCGGCACGGACCATACTTGCGATTATCCTCTTGTCACTGACTACTTGGACGGAGGCCTCTTCCTTCAATCTGAGGGATACTGCGCGTTTCGCCCGTAGCATCAGTCCGTCAGTGATACAGGAACCCACGATACCGGACAATGATTCCACCGAAAGGAGATTCTTTATACCGGATTCCTCTCTCGTGGCCTTCGTGGACTCCATCTGCTTCGCCCATTACGATTCACTGGCAAGATTCCTGCCGGATACAAACGACATACGCAAGGCTATCCGCAAGAACAAACGCGAAGAACGCGACAGCATACGGGCAAACAAGCCCAGGATTCTTCAAACTTATGCGGTTCCGGATTCGCTCTACTATACCAGAACCCTTATATGGAATGCCGATTCCAAGTTCAACGAACTGAATCTCCAGCAGTTGGACACGTCCTACAACTATCACTTCAACGACTACCCTATGCTGCGCAAGGACGTGAATGCGACATATCTCGGCCCTATCGGCTCAGCCACGCTATACGACAACTACTTCAAACGGGAAACAGTAGCAGATGCTCCAATGTTCACTCCTTACATCGGGGATTCTGACACTCCGGACAACGTAAGGCAGTTCAACACGAAGGTTCCATACACGGAACTCGCTTACTGGGGAACTCTGATAGCCAACAAGAAGATGGAGGAATCGGAGCTCAATCTGCTTACCACCCAGAACATTACTCCGGCATTGAACATCACACTCTCCTACCGCAGGCTCGGTTCAAGAGGTATGTTGCAGAACGAATCGACAGACCACCGCAACACGTACATTCTGGCCAACTATATGGGCAAGAGGTACTTTATGAATGCAGGAATGCTAAGGCAGCGCATCATCCGGCAGGAGAACGGCGGAATCGTCGACTCTTTCTGGATAAGGGACACGCTCATCGATACAAAGGCTATTGACGTAAACCTTACTTCCGCAGACAACACGCTCAAAAGAAGAGAATATTTCATACACCACAATCTGGCTATACCGATGAATTTCTTCCGCAAGGACAGAGACTCTCTTGCCGCTGGAGAAGGGACTGTGGCATTCATAGGACACAGCTTGAATTACTCCACTTTCAGCAAGGAGTACACAGACCAGATAGGAACTGGAGACAAGAACGGACGCTCATTCTACTTCAATGCATTCTATATGAACAGCACTTCGAGCAAGGATGAACTGTATGTGGACAGACTTGAGAACAGGCTGTTCATCAAACTCCAGCCTTTCGCACCGGACGCTGTCATTTCGAAGATAAACGGCGGCATAGGATATCAGACATTGTGGCTCAAGGACCTCTCCTACTCATCCGGGGACATTTTCTATCCGATAACGGACACCCAGCACAACGTGTACATCTATGGCGGTGCTTCCGGCCAATTCAGGAAATACTTCAAGTGGGAGGCCGATATGGACTATTACTTTGCAGGTTACCGTATGTTTGACTTTGACGTGAACGGTAAGGTAACCTTTTCGGCGTACCCGATTGAGAAAGGCATACACCTGACCGGCAAGTTCAGCACCTCGCTCAGGACTCCACACCTTTTCGAACAGACAATCCTCACCAACCACCACAAGTGGAACAACGATTTCGGCAAGGTATCCGATACAAGGATTGAAGGGACTCTTTCCATCCCGAAGTGGCATACCGAGGCATTCTTCGGATATTCACTTCTTGACAACGCCCTCTACTATGACGCTGCCTCCATCATTCGCCAAAGCTCGAAACCGGTCAGCATAATGAGTGCAAGCCTCAGTCAGGATTTCCGACTGTGGATGTTCCATTTCGACAACCGTGTTCTCTTCCAGCTCTCTTCAGACGAACAAGTACTTCCGTTGCCGAAACTTTCTTTCAACCTTCGGTACTACTTCCAGTTCAATGTTGTCAAAGACGTGATGCAGATGCAGATAGGTCTCAACGGACTTATGCACACTGCATATTATATCCCATCCTACGCACCTGACCTCGGGCAGTTCTACAATCAGGCAAACGAGAAGGTCGGAGGCGTACCATACGTCGATGCCTTCGTGAATGTCCAATGGAAAAGAGCCTGTGTGTTCGTGAAATATACGAATGCCTTCCGTGGATGGCCGGAGTCCGACTACTTCTCAGCCTATCATTACATAAGACCGAACAGAGGATTCAAATTCGGTATCTTCTGGCCATTTTATTGATGCGGGGCTTGAATCAACACATATTGGTCAAAGTGCTTCTCTTCCTGATTGCGGTAGCAATCTTGAAGGCATTCTCCATAAAAAGATGTCCGGACGGTCCCCTTTATACTTTCCAAAGCTTCGGCAAAGATACCATTACCTGCTCTATCGGATTGAACCACAATATGTTTTCAAAGGATGCAGGAAATATAGGATTCCATTACGAACTTCTCAAGGCATTCGGAAAATCATTCGGTCGCAGCACGCACATATCCAATCCTTCCGACAGTTCCGACTGCTGGAGCCTGCTTGAGGACGGAGCAGTTGACATACTTGTGGTCAATGATACGGATACCGTACCGGAAAGATTTGCCGGCAAGTTCCTCAAATCCGTACCAATCAAGGGAGACAACGTTTGGGCTGTGACACGCGAAAACAAGCACCTTCTGGACGAAATCAACCGATGGTTTTCCTACTGTCAGAGCGACGGCCTGTTCAGAAGATTGTCCCACAACTACTTCCGCTCATACAAGCTTGACTGGCTGATAAACCATAGAGATGAAGTCAAAAGCATATCACCTTACGATGATATCATCCGGAAATACAGTTCCAAAGTGGGTATCGACTGGAGGCTTGTTTCGGCAATCATCTATGAAGAATCGCAGTACAAGATGGGAGCCAGATCAGCAAAATCCGCAAAAGGGCTGATGCAGGTGAAGAGTTCCACCGCCGCAAAATATGGCATTGACAATCTTTACGATCCCGAATCCAACGTAAAGGCAGGCACCCTTCACTTCAACGAGTTGCTCAACAAATACCGCAAAGAAGGGCTTGACTCCACAAACGTCATAAAGTTTTCTCTTGCTGCGTACAATGCCGGCGAAATGTGGCTTGAGAACAGACGCGCCTTCACCCGGAAGGAAGGATTGGATGCCGACGATTGGGAAATCGTGAGAAAGACTGCCGTAAAAGAGAATTCCGCCACATCCATATACATTTCAAACATACTATCGACATATTCCACATACCGGACTTTGTTCGACAATTAAGAACCTGTTTCTCCCTCTGTTATGAAAAAGACATTCCTGTTTGTCCTTTGCACGCTGACAATGCTTTCTGCAACCTTTTCCTGTGACAACAAAACTGAAACCGTGCCGGTTGAAGAAGAAAAGTTCCTTCCTTTGGGATTTGATGAAGATGAATACAAGGTAGTGGAAGACAAAGTCCGCAACGGAGAAGCCCTTACAAAAATGATGTCAAGGCTCGGAATGTCGTCCCTGGATGCGAACAGGCTCGCTCTGTGCTGCGACTCCGTCTTCGAAGTCAGGACACTCAGGGCCGGCAACCCGTTCAAGGCCTATTATTCGTGTATCAACGATACCGTCCCGGATGAACTCCAGTATGTAGTGTACGAACAGAACAGGATCAGGCGCACCATCTTCAAATGCAGGGACTCTCTTGCCGTCTGGAACTACGACAGGCCTGTCACACACGAACGTAAATTCTCCGACGTAACCATAACATCTTCCTTATGGAACGATATGATTGCAGCAGAAGCTTCTCCTGCGCTGATAGTCGAACTGGCCGACATTTACCAGTGGAGCGTCAATTTCTTCACACTTCAGCAAGGCGACCGTTTCCGCGTCATATACAACCAGACAGTGTGCGAAGACGAGATAATATCCATAGATACAGTATTTTTCAGCTTGTTTGACGGTGGCGGGAAACAGGTATCGGCCCTTCGCTTCCAGCCATCGGACGGCAACAAGGCGGCATACTGGGGAAAAGACGGTGAAAGCCTGAAACGGATGTTCCTGAAGGCTCCTTTGAAGTACAACAGAATCAGCAGCCGTTTCTCATATCACAGGAAGCATCCCGTTACCGGCAAGGTAAAGGCCCACACAGCAGTGGACTACGCCGCTCCGAAAGGCACACCTGTCCATGCAATCGGAGACGGGACTGTGACTCTTTGCGGATGGGACGGGACAGGTGGAGGCAACCGAATCAAAATCAAGCATATGCAAGGATACGAAAGCTGCTATATGCACCTTTCGAAGTTCGCGAAGGGTATGAAAGTCGGAAAGAGAGTCTCGCAAGGAGAACTTATCGGATATGTGGGAGCAACCGGAACCGCCACGGGACCTCACCTTGACTTCCGCATCTGGCAGAACAAGAAACCGATAGACCCTCTTTCCCTGAATTCGCCTGCATCCGAGCCTCTTGACAGGAAGTATCTGGAAGAGTTCAATGCAATATACGGCACTTTCGTGGCTGAAATGGATTCCCTTGAGAATCACGTTATTCCATCTTCATCGTCCGATCAGGACTGATTCGGGAGATAACCTTTGTCGAGATTGACACTATAAGGATGATGAGGGCAAAAGCCGCAGCATCCACGGCTATTATTTTCCAAATGTTCAAATCTATCGGAACTGCATCCACGAAGTAGTTGGCACTGTCGAGCTTTAACACTCTTGTGTACTTCTGGACAATGCTGATAATGATTCCTGCGGCATTCCCTATGAGCAGACCCTTCCCTATCAGCGACGCGGAGCGGTGCAGAAACACCTTCCCCACCTCTTTTGAAGTCATACCCAAGGATTTGAGCAGGCCCACCATCGATATCTTCTCAAAAATGATGATCAGAATTGCGGATATCATGTTGAATCCGGCAACTATTATCATAAGTGCCAGAATCATAAGCACATTCAAATCAAGAAGAGCCAGCCAGTCGAAAAGGTGCGCATAGAGTTTCTTCGCGGACGTCACAAACAAAGGAGTGTCGTCATCGGTTGAGCACAGATACTCCATGTCCCTCACCTGCCGTTCTACGGCATCTATGTCAGCCTTTGACGAAACCATTATCTCAAGACAGGAAACATCGTCGTTCCCCCATCCGTTCAGACGACGGACCTGCCTGATATCCACTATGGCGAACTTGCCGTCTATTTCGTCCAGCTGTGCATTGTAAAGGGAAGATATCGTGAATTTACGTACCTTGACGTCATCGCCGATGAAATATACAACCATCTTGTCCCCGACCTTCAACGAAAGCCTGCGCGCCATTGATTCGGATATTTCAACGTCGTTGATATCCCCTCCCTCACGCTCCACACCTTTGAAGCAGAGACCTTCAATCTTGTCATCCGTCTTGACGAGTCCCGAGCGGTACGCCACTTCATTCACGGACTCAACGCCACGGATCTGAAGCAAAGTGTCCCTGTATGAAAGATTGCCCGGAAAAGGATACTCTTCGTTCACAGGAGGCATTCCCGGATTCACCAGCATCACGCCTCCCATAAATCCGGTCACTTTCGAACGTATCTCGTACTTGAAGCCATCCACAACAGCGATGGCCACCACCATTACGGCAAAACTCACGCAGACCGAAACCAGCGCTACGACGTTGTTCTTCCTGCTCAACCGACCGTCCGGATTTGAAGAAGAGAGTCTCGCCGATATGAATCTTGCCACATTCATTGTTTTGTAATATCTTTTTTATAACTTTGCGTTCGCTTCAGCGGTAGTAGCTCAGTTGGTAGAGCGTTGGCTTCCCAAGCCGAAGGTCGCGAGTTCGAGACTCGTCTACCGCTCAAATCATTCAGTTGTCACACAACATTTTGATGAACCTGAGAATCACCAGCGTCCTCTTGTGCATAAGCGGGAAGTTGATGATTTCTTTTTTATCGGTAGTCTTGTATGTGTGCTGATGGAATGCTGAGCTGAAGACAACCGCAGGTATTCCCGCCTTTGAGAATGATATCTGATCGCTCATACCATAGAACATCCTCCTGAAATCCCTGCTTCCGTAGAAGGACTGGTCGAGGTCGATGCGGTAAGAGGTGAAGCACACATTCTCCAGAGAACCACGATACTTCTGAGGCAGAGTTTCTTCTCCGACTTCGATAATGTAATCCTTCCTTATTCCTGTCGGAGCAAGGTCGGTACCAATCATATCGATATTTACGTCACATACAACGGATTTCTTCGGAAATGGAAGATTCTCGATGAAATACCCGCTGCCGCACATATTGAGTTCCTTGCCGTCGAATGCCACGAAAATGATGTTCTTTCCCAACCTCACGCCTGATTTCTTCATCCGGTCAAATGCTTCGGCCAAGGAGAGAAGTACAGCCACACCGGACGCATTGTCGTCAGCGCCCGGATAAATCTTTCCGGCAATCTCCCCGAGATGGTCGTAATGTGCAGATACGACAATATACTCATCACTCGGATAAGACGATGGAATCCAACCGATTACATTTCTGATTGTCAATGAGTCGCGATACCTGAAACTCTGGGTGAAGTGCCAGTTGAAAGGAACGAGGGAGCACTCCCTGAAGCGCGACACTATGTACTGTTCGGCAATCTGTTTGCCCGATGAGCCGGATGCCCGGCCCTTTGTCATCTCCGATGCAAGATAAGAAAGGTCCTTAATCTGCTTCTCCTTCGACACCAAAGATTCGAGATAGCCCGGGCTCTGCGCCCCGCAAAGGACACAGCACAGCGACGCCAAGGTCACGAGCAGCAATTTCGGCACCAGTTTCATAATCCGCATCAGAAGCGAGTGCAAAAATATAAAATCCCCAAAACAAAACATAGAAACAGTCAAACATTCAAGAGAATAATATTTGATATCTCAGCAAATTTCCATATCTTTGTAAGGATACGTAGTGTTACTCTCCGACAATCTTATTTATCTATATTACTAAACTATGAAAACTAAACACATTCTTTTCATTGCCATTTTGGCTGTAATTACGGCTTCCTGCGGTTCGGGCAAGGAATTCCTTGAAACATATTCTCCCGAAGAAGGTGGTTTGAATATGATGAAAATCACTGATGAGAACACGAATTCGATTCTCGGAGCGAGCGTGGGTAATGTTTTCTCCGCACGTGAAGTCTCTATCAAGAATATGAAATTTGCGTTTTCGACGCAAGGTGGATCCAAGGCTTCCAAGTTCTACTGGTACGCCGGCAGGCTTCTGTCATTATCACCTGATGGTTCTGAAATCGCTTACCTTTCAAGAAAGGACAAACAGGACAACGTCATGATCAAGCGTTCTATGGCACAAGGCCCGTCTACTCAAAGGACGTTCAGGAATGTATCTGATTTCTGCTGGGGAAAGGATGGCAATATCTATTTCGCTGATAATTCAGACAATTCTCACAGCCAGATTTCATCAACCAATGCTCATCAGGGAAGCCTCGTAAGGCAGATGACCTCCTACAACCTCGATTCAAATCCAGTTCTGTCAGATGACGGTTCTCTCCTGTTCTTCACCAGACTTGATGACAACGGTCCTTCAATCTGGTCACTGGAACTCAGTACAGGTGCACTGACTTCTTGTGCAAGAGGCTATAATCCTGCTACCATACCTGGCAAGAACGATTCATTCGTATGCGTGAGAAACTCATCAAGCGGAGTGAGCGAAATATGGATTGTCAACTTTGTTCTCGGACAAGAGACTTTGCTTCTCACCGACAAGAACAGAGGCTTTACTAACCCTTCTGTTTCTCCTGACGGAAACTGGCTGTTGTGCTGTGGTAGCAGCAAATCAGCTGCAAGCAAGACCAACAACCTCGACATCTTTGCAGTCAAGATGGATGGAACTAACTTTGCACAGATGACTTATCACCCTGCAAACGATTGCAGCCCGGCTTGGTCACCTGATGGAAAATCAATCTATTTCATATCAGACCGCGCAAACAAATCGCATTACTACAATATCTGGAGAATGCGCTTTGACTATTGATATTGAAATTGTTCTATCTTAAACCGATATTGGGGCTGGCCGCTTTCGGCCGGCCCCGTTTTTTTTGAATCCCCTTGATACTAAAATCATTAATTATACATATTCTGTTATTATCTCCAGCTGCACTACGAACGGCCACCGGCCGTGGTGATGTCTTTCATCCGCGCAGACGGATGAATCAAACTTACAGAGATAGGCGACTTATGTCTATCTCTTTACTACTACAGAACTTAAAGAGTTTTCGAGTGCTCTTATATATCTTTCCTCTATTTTCGGGGAAGAATCATCCCGATGTTTGATTCAGTATCTCTCCTTTGCGGATAAATTGAAAATCTTCGAAAAGACTTGCGGTCCCCGAAATGCATACAATTACAGTGGGGATGAGAGCGTCGAAACGGATAAGTGTAAACGGCAGACAGAACAGGAGAATGCCCGTCAGCCTGTTGGATACCGAATGAGGGATGGCAAGCTTCCGTTGTCTGCTTGAGCCGATGATTATGCCAATC
>JAGHVK010000114.1 GCA_018064345.1 Candidatus Cacconaster merdequi | reverse complement strand
ATGGCACATTCTCCAAGGAAGACATCACCCATCGTTTCTGGGAGCGCGGTGTCGACCCGAACCGCCGGTAGGGCAATATTCTTTGAGATAATACTGCTCTTTGGAGAACTGAAAGTATCTGACAAAAATGTACACAAAACCGGAGCTGTTAATGACTTCAATGCTCCCGTCAGTACTTTTGCTATTACAAAATAGCTGTTTGGTCGACCTCTCATAATTAAGTTTCACCAGCCTTGACGTATCCCCGTCAACGCAGAGGGCAGTTTTGTTGCCGGGACATCGTTTCTCACTTTCTGTCCACGCAGAAGACCTGTTTTGCTGCCGTCGGACGTCATGCCTCGATCCGGCATCCCTAAATTGCGGGTCGCAGTCCACTGTGACTTGTTCGGGTCGCATCACGCAATGACGAACAGGAAGTCCTCAATGTGATAGGGGGCAGTATCGGGAGCGGTTCGAATAGTTTAGCATTACCGTACTCAGAAAGCAGGCGGTACCGGACTCGGAAAGTTTGCACTTATCTGGCAAAATAGCTGCAAGATAAGTACACGAGAAAAGTCAAAATACGCGTGTGATAGCCTTCCAGGGCCGATTTGCTGAAATTTCTTGCACTTATCTTGTCAAGAATTTACCAGGTAAGTGCAGCAAGTGCTGGTTATATTTTGTCTGTGATCCATTCGTGTTTCCGGTGCTCACCAACATATTCATAGGAAGACATTCAATGTCAAAGAAATGAGGGTGACCAATAGTCTGAACAAGTCGCTGAGAAGTCAAAAAATTGAAGATATGGTTGGCTTTCACCTCAAACAAATACAAAATAATTGAGGCTGTCCAAAAATTATTGGACAGCCTCAATTTGTGTCGGGATGATCCGACTCGAACGGACGACCCCTACGTCCCGAACGTAGTGCGCTACCAACTGCGCTACATCCCGATTGCCGTGCTGGACGGACTTCAGATTCAAAAGGCAGCCTTCGGGAGACTGCCTTGAGATTTCTTAGCTGAGCTTGTTGATGTAGACTGCAAGACCGCTCTTGAGGTTTGAAGCCTTGTTCTTGTGGATAACACCGATCTTAGCAAGTTTGTCGATCATTGCATAGACCTTTGGTGCTCCTTCTGTAGCGGCCTGCTTGTCTGTTGTGTTCCTGAGGTCGCGGATAGCGTTCCTCGTAGACTTTGCATAATATTTATTATGAAGTCTGTGCCTTTCGTTCTGGCGAGAGGCTTTTTTTGCTGATGCGTGATTTGCCATCGTTATTATTTTTTATATATTTCGTAGTGGGTAGGAGAATCGAACTCCTATTACAGGAATGAAAATCCTGGGTACTAACCGTTATACGAACCCACCAGACTTGATCCAAGTTCGGGCGCTATGCCGAATGGGTTGCAAATATAGCAATAAAAATTAACCCGTCAAAATATATTCGGAGATTTTCCGATTTTTTTTGACGGGCCACTCAAAAAAGGTTAAATGCGGTTATTCTTCTTTGTCCCACTCGAAGGAGTACAGGAGGGATTCCACCTGGCGCAGATACTGTCTCTTGTCAAACTTGGCGGCATAGACCCAGGATTCTATCGTGATTATCTGAGATCCGTCCTTTGAGTAGAAAGAATGGGAGACGAACGGTCCGCCCATGAAATCGTTCTCCACTTCCCAGAGACCTCTCATCTCAACGAAATCCCTGCCCTGGTATTTCAGGAACCGGATGCCCGGGAGCACGTATTTGCTGGTTGTCATCCAGGTGTTGTCGAACATTCCAGGAACGTTCTCCTTCAGCACGGTGTTGCGCCTTTCGATGAGGCTCTCCGCCGAGAACGGGTCTTCTTCGGTTACGGGGGTCTTGTAGACGAATATTCCCTGGATGGAGTACTGCTTCTCATCTGCGATCCAGATGAAGTTGTCAGTCGCTTTCTTGAGGTCGTAGCCGACCGGGCAGTGGACCTTGCCTCCGATCATCTTGTCGACAGCTTCAGCGAGCTCTCCTTTCTCGTAAAGAAGAGTGTTGGCGATGACTCTGTTCCTTTCGGCCTGCTCGATGGCCTCTGCGATTGTCTCTCCGTCCTTCTGGAGAATTGCCGAGGCGCTGTCGTAGTCCTTCGCGTTGATCTGGATCAGGCACTGAGGGTGCGACCAGACGTCGCTGAGGTAGACTGCTCCTTCCTTCTCTGTCGAAGGGTCTATGTTGAAAAAGACGATGTTCCTGTGGTACTTGAAGATGTCTCCGAAAGCTCCGGCTGCAACGTTCACGAGAGAGTACAGCGGCTCGCGCTGCGGGAGGTATTCGCAGTCTCTTGCAAGCAGCCCTCTGACATCGTTGCCGAGAGTGCCGTCCCATGCATCCTTGTCGATGACGATGATGACTTCACCGGCCTTTCCGGATGCGTTAGGGAGAAGAGCTTTTTTCCCATTGTTGCAGGAGATGAGGCAGAGCATTGCCGCTGCCAGAATTGAGATTCGCTTGATGATTCGCATTTTCTGTCGTTTTGCTTTTGCAAAGTTACAATGCTTTTCTTGAAAATACGAAGAAAACACCCTTGCGAAATCTCTCGCAAGGGCGTTTCAAGTACTTGATATTCAATATGCTTTGAAAAAGATGTCTCTTAGTCCTATCTGATGAGCCTGTGGATGTCGTTTCCGAAGGCCAGGAACATCAGCAGCAGGAGCAGGGCCATTCCGATAAGCTGTGCCACGGCCAGGAACTTGTCGCTCGGCTTTCTTCCTGTCAGCATTTCGTAGAGCACGAAGACGATGTGGCCTCCATCAAGCCCCGGAATAGGGAGGAGGTTCATGACTCCGAGCATGATGGAGAGAAGGGCGAGGATCTGGCAGAAGCTGTACCAGTCCCAGACCGAAGGGAAGAC
>JAGHVK010000001.1 GCA_018064345.1 Candidatus Cacconaster merdequi | reverse complement strand
ATGGGAATATACATCTTCCGTAACCGAACCTCGTGCATCAATTTTCCGGTATCCGGAATATGACTTTGCCGTCACAGATACGATAACCAACTATGCAGATTGAAATCTTCTGGCGGTTATATCCATCTCTTTACTGTAGAATCGCCCACCTTTTCTTGCCTGAATATCAGGAACCGACGGAATCCGGATTAAGCAGGTAGAGTATGTCCCCGGCACAAAGGATGGTGTTCCCGTCGGGAATTTTCGTCGAGTTTCTCGGCTAAGAAAAGCACACAAAAACCATAAGCCGGCAAAAATTTGATAAGAAAAAGGCTAACGTATTGATTTTTAATACTTTAGCCTTTAAAAATGTGCGCGAGATGAGACTCGAACTCACACACGTTTTACCCCACTAGCTCCTGAAACTAGCGCGTCTACCATTTCGCCACCCGCGCTTGATGGACTGCAAATATACAACTTTTCTATAAAAAAACTATTATATAATACATCATTATTGCAGATGCAATAAGTTTGACCCCGGTGCCGGACAGAAATCCGAGGAATGCACCGAGGGATGCCTTGACCGAATGGCCGACGCTTGAGCCGTTGAAGAGCAGCTCTGCGCCGAATGCTCCCAGAAGGCTGCCGAGGATCATGCCTACAGGCGGGACTATGAGACCGATCAGAAGTCCTGCGATGGCACCTCTCCCAGCATATCTGCTGCCTCCGGTCAGTTTCGTGAAGTATGCCGGAACGATATAGTCCAAGACTGTCACAATGACAGTGACAGCCAGCCATATCAGCACAAATGCAAGTGTCATTGGTTCACCGCTTCTGCCGGTTCCGCCCGCAAGGTAGACCAGCAAAATGCCCGCCCAGCTCACAGGAGGCCCTGGCAGACCGGGCATGATACTGCCTATTATGCCTATTATGCCGGCGATGACAGCCAATATTGCAAGAATGGTCATAAAGATGTGTTTTAGTCCGTGAGATGTCCTTCAAATATCAGACCTGCTTTTTTTTTGTCATAAGGATAGGTATCTTAGTGGTATGAAAACTGTTTTTTTGGATACAGCTACGATGGGGGATACCTCATTGTCTGAAATAGAAAGCCTCGGTGAACTTGTATGCTATTACAGTTCCACACCAGAGGAGGCCATGCAGCGCGTCGGTGATTGTGATGTGCTGATTGTCAATAAAGTAAAGGTTGCAGAAGAACTCCTGTCCGCCGCTCCGAAGCTCCGCCTCATCTGCGAGGCCGCCACTGGGGTAGACAACATTGACCTGAAAGCAGCTGCCGAAAGAGGGATTCCTGTGCGCAATGTGGCAGGGTACTCCACGGATTCGGTGGCGCAGCTGACCTGGATGCACATCCTTTTCCTGGTAGGAGAGGCTCCGCATTTCGACGGCTACGTCAAGTCGGGTGAGTACTCGGCATCGGGCATCTTCACTGACGCAGCATGCTCTTTCACAGAACTTGTTGGAAAGACCATCGGCATTGTCGGCATGGGCGCGATAGGCTCCAGAGTGGCCGGAATCGCTGAGGCATTCGGGATGAAAGTCGTGTATTACAGCACTTCCGGCACCGGGCATTGCACAAAATACCCTTCTCTCCCGCTTGATGAGCTCATGTCCTCTGCGGATGTGATCTCCGTTCATGCTCCTTACAATGAGCGCACGGCCGCCCTGATAGGGGAGAGGGAGCTCAGGCTGATGAAGAAAGAGGCAATAATTGTCAATATGGGCCGCGGCGGCATTGTCGTGGAGGCTGCTCTTGCGCGCGTGATAGATGAGGGCCTGATCAGAGGGGCCGCTCTGGATGTGTACGTAAAGGAGCCGCTTCCTGCGGACAGCCCTCTTCTGCACACTTCCCACCCTGAGAAACTGCGTTTCACCCCTCATGCTGCGTGGGCGAGCGTGGAGGCGAAGGACCGTCTTGTCCACGCCATTGCTGACAACATCCGCAAAGGGTGGTAAAAAAATTCATTTTCTGCGTATTAATCTGTAAATTTGCAAGATTTCGATAAGAAGAAAATATTATTGACATGCAAGATATCAGAAACGTAGCCATTATCGCTCATGTTGACCACGGCAAGACAACGCTTGTGGACAGAATGATTTATCAGGCCAACCTCGTGCGTCAGCCCGAGAATCTCGGCCAGCTTATTCTCGACAACAATGATTTGGAGAGAGAGCGAGGCATAACCATTCTGGCCAAGAACGTGTCTGTGATCTACAAAGGGGTGAAGATCAATATCATTGACACTCCGGGACATAGTGATTTCGGTGGTGAGGTGGAGCGTGTGCTCAACATGGCCGACGGTGTGCTCCTGCTCGTGGATGCATTCGAGGGCTGCATGCCTCAGACTCGTTTCGTCCTCCAGAAGGCGCTGGAGATGGGCAAGAAGCCTATCGTTGTGATCAACAAGGTGGACAAGCCGAACTGCCGTCCTGATGAGGTTCAGGAAGAAGTATTCGACCTCATGTTCAATCTGAACGCTACAGAAGAGCAGCTGGATTTCAAGACAATATATGGAAGTGCGAAGCAGGGCTGGATGTCCGAGGACTGGAACGCTCCGACATCTGACATAACCCCTCTTCTGGATGCGATACTTTCTGAGATCCCTGCGCCTGAAATCAAGGAGGGAACTCCGCAGATGCTGATCTCCTCTCTGGAGTATTCTCCATATGTAGGAAGAATCGCCGTAGGAAGAGTGACAAGAGGATCTCTTACCGCAGGTGCGAATATCAGCCTCTGCAAGAGGTATGATATCGTTCAGAAGAGCAAGATTAAGCAGCTGATGGTCTTCGACGGTCTTGGAAAGGCCAATGTGGAAGACGTTCAGTGCGGTGACATATGTGCTGTAGTGGGTGTTGACGGATTTGAAATCGGAGATACTATCGCCGATTACGAGAATCCGGAGGCTCTGCCGCCGATCGCCATAGATGAGCCTACGATGAGCATGCTCTTCACGATCAACAACTCACCGTTCTTCGGGCAGGATGGAAAGTTCGTGACATCCCGTCATCTGAAGGACCGTCTGGACCGTGAGCTTGAGAAGAACCTGGCCCTCAGGGTGAAACCGGGCCTCGGTGCTGATTCATTCGTGGTTTACGGACGTGGAGTGCTTCATCTTTCCGTATTGATCGAGACCATGCGCCGTGAAGGTTTCGAGCTTCAGGTCGGTCAGCCTAAGGTATTGGACAAGACTATCAACGGACAGCGCTGCGAGCCTATCGAGGAACTGTCAATCGAGGTCCCGGAGGAGTTCGTAGGAGCGGCCATCGAGATATCAACACGCCGCAAGGGCGCCCTCGTGCATATGGAACCGCGTGGGGACCGTACACTTCTTGAGTTCGAAATCCCAACCAGAGGCCTCATGGGTCTGAGAAGCAATCTTCTTACAGCATCCCAGGGCGAGGCTATTGTGGCACACCGATTCAAGGAGTATCAGCCATACAAGGGCGAGATCGAGCACAGAAACAACGGTTCACTTGTTTCTCTTGAGCAAGGTGAGGCTATCGCTTATTCAATGAACAAGCTTCTGGACCGCGGACGTTTCTTCGTGGAGCCGGGCGAGCCTGTATATTGCGGTCAGGTTGTCGGTGAGCATACCCGTGAGAGAGACCTGAACATCAATATCTGCAAGACCAAGAAGCTTACAAATGTCCGTGCTGCGGGCTCTGACGAGAAGATTGTCCTCCCTCCGGCCATCAAGTTCTCTCTTGAAGAGGCGCTTGAGTATATCCAGGAAGATGAGCTTGTGGAAATCACTCCACATGCTATGAGATTGCGCAAAATTCTGCTTGATCCGCTTGCACGTAAAAGAAATAGCGGCGAGGAAGATTGATATTAAAAAATTATTTTATAACTTTGCAACCCTTTAAGATACCCGTAAAAGACCTGAAGGAAGGAAAGAACTCCTTTACGTGGCATGCTGACGGTGAGTTCTTTGGCACATTCGAGAATTCGGAGATTCTGGATGCAGAGCTCGAAATCGAGGTTTGCGTTGACTATGAGGTGGATTCGATGGAAGTCAGCGGACAGATTGACGGCACTGTAAGGACGGTTTGCGACCGATGTCTGTCTGAGCTGGAGCTCCCGGTCCATACATCTTTTGATGATGATGAACTGGAAATCGGACCGGTCATCGACTTGAGTCAGGATATCTACGATTTCGCATGCATCTCTCTGCCTATGCAGAAAGTTCATCCGGAAGGCGGGTGTGACGAAGAGACAGTAAAGTAT
>JAGHVK010000078.1 GCA_018064345.1 Candidatus Cacconaster merdequi | reverse complement strand
CCTCATACTGCGACAATCTGCGGAAACTCAGGTACCGTGACGGAGTGGTGGATGGATACTCTTCGAGACTGCACTATACCTCCGAATGGATAAGGCAGGGCGAAAGCAGGGGAATCTTTGAAGAGATAACCGGAGATCTGGGCGGTCTTCCCTATGCCCAGAAATTCAACTTTATGTCCAAGCATCCCCAATATTACAGGCAGCTCAAGGACAATCCCGTCGAATCCGCACGCATCAGGGAGGTCGAGAAGAATCTCGAGAAGTATGAATATCGCGTGATTCCGAAAGACAAGCTGGGGAAGGCGGTATCAGGAATAAAAACCGGGGATATCGTCTGTTTCGACCAGAATACCGCCGGCCTTGACATAGCTCACGTTGCGTTTGCCCTTCGTGAAGGAGACAAGCTCACTTTTATCCACGCATCCTTAAAAGCCGGTAAAGTGATTGTCAATCCCGTGTCTCTCATCGAATATACCTGCGGAATCAAGTCCCACGACGGCCTCCGCGTAGTAAGAATGAAATGATTGTTATGCACAAAGTAAGACTTATCGGCCTTTGCGCTGCAACGGCTTTTGCCCTGATGGCCTGCAATTCTGCAGACAAGGCTCTCAAGAAAGAAATACTCAACGATTCAAGAATGGATCAGGTCTATGCCCTCGGGTTGGAGACTCTCTCTTCCGGCCTCAACGCAGGCTCATCGTATGTGGAGGTCTGGATAAGGGATTTCAACACCTTCATCAAGCCCGCAATGACCGTCAATGACCATTCTGTCATCCGCGACGCTCTCGACAATTTCTGCAAGTTTCAGGGGGTTGACGGCAATATCGTGGACGGTTATACTCCCAGAAAAATAGTCGATGAAGGCGATGCCGTGGGCTATGATTTCATATCATCGGAATACGCTCCTGAATATCTTGCCCATAAGAATAGCGTAGAGACCGACCAGGAGTCTTCTTTCGTCCAGGCCGTGGCCGCCTATGTCAGGGAGTCTGGAGATAGCGGCTATCTCTCTCATAATGTGGCGGGAATGACCGTCGCCCAACATATGCGCAAGGCCCTTGAATACCTCTGGGAGTGCAAGCGCGATGAGAATTACGGTCTTATCACGGGCGCTACCACGGTTGACTGGGGCGATGTGCAGCCTGAACACGGCTGGGGAGTGGTTATTGACGATAACACCCACTTTGCCATTGACGTCTATGACAACGCGATGTTCATCCTTGCCATAAACGACTACCTTTCGGTAGTGGACGACGGGGAATGGGCCTCCCGCAGGGATGAGATAGCAGCCAATGTGCGGAAGCACCTCTGGGATGAGGAAAGGTGCAAGTTCATACCGCATATCTATCTGAACGGTTCTCCGTTTCCCGAGGAGTTTGACGAGAATGCAATCTGGTACACCGGAGGCACGGGCATTGCCGCGCTTGCAGGGTTGATGTCAGATGAGGAGCTTGCCTCCAACAACCGTCAGTTCCTGGCGAATATGCGGGAGGCCGGCGCTCAGTCGATATGCCTGACTGCATATCCTCCTTATCCTGAAGGATATTTCGACAACTCCGGTATGCAGCCGTATATGTATCAGAACGGAGGCGACTGGACCTGGTACGGCGTTCGTGTGCTCTGGGCAATGATTGATCGGGGAATGGTCAGGGAGGCATACGAGGAATTCTCTCCCATGCTTGACAGGGTGATTGCCAATCAGGGCTTCAACGAGTGGTACAGCCCCGACGGTACGCCCCGCGGTTCAGGAACATTCAGAGGTGAGGCCGGTGTGATGATCGAGACTATCGACCGTCTGCGTGAATGGGCCAGCAGATAATTACGGAAGCGGCCTGACTTCCGCGATTTGTCATTTTGCGGCAGGCCTGTTCGGCATTTCCCCGGCTTCAATCGTCCCTGTGTTGTATTATCCGATAATTATGGGACTGTTCGCAATACTGTCAATCGTCTTCGATTATCCGCGCCGGCTGAACGAAGTGTCGAGTTGCTCAAACAGACATTGTTTATCGCACTAACCTTGTCTGTTGTGTTTATCCGCACAGACGGATGACGTTGCAGTTGCTGAGTATATTTATTAAATTTGCCTCAAATCGAAATCTTCGGCTATGAAATCTGTTGCAGTATATCTTGGGTCGGCGGCCGCCACTGAGAAGTGGCGGAAATTTGCCTATGAATTTGGGAAACGTCTCGCGTGTAGCGGGATAAAAGTTGTCTATGGCGGTGCGGATGTAGGAACAATGTCATCTCTTGCCGACGGAGTCCTTGCCGGGAACGGACATTTGACAGGCGTATTTCCTGCCGGGTTCGGTGGCAAGCGGGAAGTTGCGGCACAACACCGCAATATTCTGAGAAAGGATGTCACGGAGAATGTCGAGGTGACCGATCTTTCGGAGAGAAAGAAGATTATGCGCCAGTTGTCGGACTGCTGCGTGATACTTCCGGGCAGTTTCGGCACGATGGATGAGCTGTTCTGCTATGCTGTTGAGAATGAGGTGGGCATTCACGACAAGAAAGCATATGTCCTGAACATAGACGGCTATTATGACGGTCTTGAGATGCAGGTTGCCACAATGAAGAGGGAAGGGTTCATTGACAAGGCTTCCGCAATATTGGTCTTTGTCCACAGCATTGATGAATTCTTCAAAACAGCTTCAAGGTAACCAAATCCATTCTCCACGGCAGGAAGAAGATAGGAATCCTCGAGGCAAATTCAGCCGGATATAGACAATAATATTTTCACCCTGAATTTTGGGGTCAGGTATGAAATGAATGGCGGTGCCGTCCTCTCTTTTATTTGGATTTCAAACATAGGTACTAATACCCAAATATGTTTGTACCATTCGCATTGTGTGCAATACCTGGAAGCACGGAACGTCTTTAGAAAGAATTTTTGTACGAGAATGCCCTTCAAGCAGTACCAAATGGCTTCGGAAGCCCGGTTGGTACCAAATCGGGCCTGATCCGGTACAAAAAGTGAAACCAAGTTCATTTACGCCCCTAATCATGTCTGATCCTTCAATTATTTGCCGGACAAAACGTACTTCGGTTTTTACAAAAAAACAAGCGACTTTTCGGAGGAATCTTGCACTAATGTCACTGACCTTAACTAAGATTGGTTTGACACTTTAGAGGTCCGGGATTATTGAAAAAGATTGCGGGAAACAGCTTCTAAACCTTTCTGCCGATTTCTGATACGGTTGTGGGTTATTTTAAGTAGTTTTGCTCTATGATTCGCAAAGCGGCCACAGATGATATCCCGGCCATCCGTCAGATGGCCGATGTTGCTTTCCGCGATACATACAAGGACATTCTTTCCAACGAGCAGATGGAGTATATGATGGACTGGATGTATTCTGAGAGCAGCCTTTTGCTGCAAATGACTCAAAAGGGACATATCTTCTTCATCGAAGAAGGGAAAGGATACGTCTCATTCCGTAAGGAAGCCGGAGCCGATGAAAAGACGTCCGTCTATCACATAGAAAAGCTCTATGTCCTTCCGCAGTTCCAGGGCCAGGGTTTGGGCAGGAAACTGTTCGGAACAGTCGTGAAGAATGTCAAGTCTTTCTCCTTCGGCCCTATCAGGATTGAACTTAACGTGAACCGTGAAAACAGGGCTGTCTCTTTCTATGAGCATCTCGGGATGCACAAGGATCGGGAAGGGGATTTTCCGATAGGGAAGGGCTTCTATATGAATGACTATATAATGGCTATCGAACTGCCACACAATATTCTTGATATAAGTACCCGTGCGGAATTGTATGAATGGTTTCAAGATAACCACGGTGTGGCCAGGGAATTCTGGATTCGGGTCAATCGCAGTACAAAACCGTGCGAGGGTGTCATTGGATATGCCGATGCAGTAGAAGTGGCTCTCTGTTTCGGATGGATTGACAGCACGCTGAAGCGCATTGACTCCGGCAAGCCTTTTCAAAGATTCTCTCCAAGAAGGAAAAGAAGTAATTGGTGTGCCGGAAACATTGAACGCTGCCGACGGCTTATCGAGCAGGGAGAGATGACCGAGTATGGATTGGCTGTTATACCTGAAGAACTTTTATAACTGTATTTGACAATATGAAGATTTTCAACACACTACTCACTTTGCTCTGCGCCGGCAGTTCAGGAGGAACTTGTGATACAACAAGAGAACGGTCAGGAGATATACGGGGTAATCAGCAAACCTCACAATAAAGGAAAATACGGAGTGACAATCGTAAGCCACGAGAGAAGTGAGCAATTCGCAGGTACAGGGCCAAGCACGATATGTGGCGTATTCCCGAGAAGACACTTTTGCTTCTTGCCCTTCTTGGTGGAGCGCTGGGAGCATACCGGATAAATGACAGCACTCTGATGATAATTGATGCCAAATACAAAGAGTATCAGTCATTAGCAGAGCAATGATAAAGTACATACAGAGCGATGGCCACTCAAGGAGATTTTCGGCAATGTTCTTTGCGAAGGCGACAAGTTCCTCGACCTGTATGTAGG
>JAGHVK010000070.1 GCA_018064345.1 Candidatus Cacconaster merdequi | reverse complement strand
CCAACGGTTTCTATTACCATACCATCAAGGAACTCAACACCATCATCGCGATGAATGAGGACCCGGAGCAGAACCAGTTGCCGAACGTTGCCGCTTTCTGTACTAGCAACGCCAACCAGATTGCCGCTGCGAAGACACTTCGCGCATACTACATGATGTCCATCTCCGACATCCTCGGAGCTGTGCCTTATACAGAGGCATGGAAGGGTGACGAGGACGTATGGCAGCCTAAATATGACTCCCAGGAAGACATTTACAAGATGATGGATGCAGAGCTTTGCGAAGCCTACAACCTGTTCGATGAAAAGGCTCCTCTCAACAGCACATATGAAATCCTTTATAAAGGTGACATTGCCAAGTGGAAAAAGTTCAACGCGACCCTCCGTATGATGATGGCCATCAAGATGGCTGAGGTCGATCCTGCAAACGGAAAGGCACGCTTCGCAAAGGCTTTCGCTGACGGTGGTATGACAGATGTAAAGGACAGCTTCTGCTATACAATGGATACAAAGCAGGGTGCAGACTACAGCCTTTATCATCAGGGAACTTATTATAATACTCCTGTCCTCAGATGGGGGCCTAACGCGGTCATCGTGGAGATGCTCAAGGAGTACAACGACCCTCGTATGTTCGAATACTTCACTCTTGACGGTTATGTAGGAAAGGTAGAGGGTGACCCTAAGGACGTTAAGTCTTACAAGGGCGTTTACTATGGTCTCGAATCAAATGCTGCTGTTGACGAGGCTAAAAAGGGCGCATGCTCTATCGCAGACAAATACATGATCCAGGAGTCTACCTACGGTGTCATCACCACCGCACGCTGTCTTCTCGTGGAGGCCGAGGCTGCAAAGCTCGGATGGATTTCAGCTTCAGCAGAGGATCTCTACTACAAGGGCATCAAGGCTTCCTTCGATTTCGAGGGTGCTGAGGGTTATGATGAGTACATCGCTTCCGACAAGGTTAAGTTCAACGGTACTCTCGAGCAGATTGTTACCCAGAGATACCTCGCCGGCTTCATGACCGACGGTATCGAGGCTTGGTCAGACTGGAGACGCTACAATATCCCTACCCTTCCTATCATGGAGGGTCAGGCTATCGAAGGCATCACAGTTTACCCTTACCGTATGGAGTACTACAACGATGACTACAACTACAACGGGGAGCAGGTGAAGAAAGCTGTTGACACATATCTCGGCGGTAAAGACTCACGCTGGAGCCGCGTTTGGTGGGACGTAAAGGATAACATCTAATACATTCACACTAATATATCGAGGAGGGTGGCTAAGGTCATCCTCCTTTTTATATGTTTCTTAAGTGATAATTATACGTTTCTTGTGTCTGGTTTGGAGGCTTGTTACGTTCTTTGCAAAGTGTAGAAAAGAATTATAATGAGCCAATCCAAAATCACTCCGACGTTCTTCAAGCCAACTTCTGACGTCGGTTTCAAGAAGCTTTTCGGAAGCTCAGGAAACGAAGCGCTATTAATTCAATTGCTGAACTCCATCATAGATGACAAAGTCATTACTGAAGTGGAGATTCTGAACCCTGTTCATGCCGTGAATGTGGAGACAACCGCAACGTTTGACTTGTATTGCCGCTGCAATGATGGGGCCAGGGTGATAGTTGAAATGCAGAATGTCGGAAGTGGTCGCCACCAGTTTCCTGACCGCGCTCTGGCATATTCCGCATTGAGCATTCTTGATCAGTGGCATGTCAAGCAGCAGTACAAGTTTGACAGATTGTACTTCATCGGCATAATGAATTATTCACAGTTCCGAGACAGAAAAAAGGCTATCACAAAAGCGCAACTACGCACGGAGGACAATTATGTGGTGAATGACAAATATTTGCAAATATATGTCGAATTGCCTAAATTAGCCAAGACTGTGGATGAAAGTACATCTCTGGCGGAACGATTCCTTTGCGCCATCAGGGACATAGGATTCTGCAGAAGCCGCCCTGAATCCTATAGTGACAATAGGTTGGATCTTCTATTTGAGGCATCCTCTTATACAAATCTGACAAATGATGAACAAACTAAATACGACAAGGAAATGAGCACAGAAGAAGAACGCCAATCATATATGGAACTGTTGAAGCAGGAAGCCATGGAGGAAGGCCTTCTTGAAGGCCGGGAGAAAGGTCGTGCAGAGGGAAAGAAGGAGGGTTTGATAGAAGGTCGCGAGAAAGGGCACAAAGAGGGACGCGAAGAAGGACGCCAAGAGGGACGCCAAGAGGGACGCGAGGAAGGACGCGAGGAAGGGCGCGAAGAGGAAAGAAGGAGGGTGGCAATGCGTATGTTAGCCAAAGGCTTCCCGAAAGAGACCGTGGCGGAAATCACAGGCATTGATTTGACGTCCATTGAATCTCTCCGATAATTAATAACACTTTATTTCTTTATGAGATAATTATGGCACGATTATCGTATATGAGATAATTGAATACATGAAAATTTTCTCATACGTAATTGAACAGTTAAACATAGAGAAAGAGCCAGTCGCGAGATTGGCTCTCTCTCTATTCAATCGCTTCAAAAAATTCAACCGTGACTATTTGAACAGTTCCAGAGGCATTTTGGCCAGATAGATGGCAGCTCTTCCCAATTCATGTGACGAGTAGTAAACCATCCAGAGCTCGTCACCGACTGTGATGAAGCCAGGATAGCTGGTATCACCTCCGGAAGG
>JAGHVK010000023.1 GCA_018064345.1 Candidatus Cacconaster merdequi | reverse complement strand
AAGATAATGAAGAGCATTTGCGCATTTCTGAACAACTCGTATGCGGAAGGCAGTGGTGTCATATATATCGGCACCGATGATGCCAGGAAGAATATCAACTCCGTAGCAGAAGATATAAAAGCTCTCCTCAAAAAAGGCGTTCTGGAAGATGAAGCCAACCCTGAAGATGAATTCCTTAGACATATAACCGGAATGCTTATCCGCAGGTTCCCGAATCACTATGAGAACATAAAGGCAGAATATATCTGTGACAACAAGGTGATCCGCATCACCGTTTCCCCGGCCAAGTCAGGACTCGTCTACTTGAACAACATCGCATATGAAAAGACCAATTCTTCTGCCAGGCCAATGCGGGAAGACAAGAAGGAACAGATTATCAGCGAAAAGTTCCTGTTCCAGGTGGACCTTGCAGACAAGATCAGCAATGTCATAAAGGCCATCCATCAGAAAACCTATGTTGTTTTAAAGGGATACAGTTCATCGAACAGCAACAAGGAAGATCAGGATCGCAAACTTGAGGTTTATGACTTCACGAACAGGGAGCGTCTGGACGGCGTATGGGCTTTCGACCCGAGGGAAAAGGAGAATAAGGTATTCCTCCTTAAGAGGGCCCAATCAGTCGAGGTCCTGAATGAAGGCTGGAAATTCGAGAAGGCTCATAAAACTTCCCCTCTCGACATAATCGGATACAGTGGGCAGGGGAGTATTCCTCTTTCAATGACGCTTAACAGCGTTTCTGCAAAGAACTTGTTCATCGAGCAATATCCGGATGCAAAGGAATATCTTACGGAGATAGGTGACAAGAAGTGGAAACTTGAGACCATCCTAAACAAGGAAGCCTCCTTATATGCTGTCAGCAGTTTCTATCTTGGGCATTCAGCTGATATGGATATATCTGGCACTCCTGCACTTGTGAAGATTGTTCATGAGCAGCTTAACAATCTGCTTGAGAGAATGTAGTATTAGGGATTACGCTGCCAAATTGTACAAAAGTACCAATAGGCACTGAAAATCAAATTTCGCCCCTCAAAATAGTCCATTAAGGAATATCAGGCGCCACCGCCCGGATTCGAACCGGGATTTCAACCCATCCTATATGTTGCGTCCTTCCGTTAGACGACTGTGGCATTTAATTATGGGGACGGCCGGATTACCGTCCCCGCAGCGTTAACAATTAGACTCCTTTTATAACCGCAATCGGTTCCAGCGCAGTCACTATTCTGGTAAGGTCTGATTGGTTTGCCATCACCTCATCAATATTCTTGTATGCGGAAGATGCTTCCTCCAGGTCTTTCTGGTAGCGGAGAGCGTGGACAATACCTTTCTCGTCAAGTTTTGCCTGCTCCGCTTCAAGGCTGAGCGTCTTGACCGCTTCTGTCCTTGACATCACCCTTCCGGCTCCGTGAGAGCAGGACATGAAGGAATCAGGATTACCGAGACCTTCAGTGATGTAGGATTTTGTACCCTGTGAACCGGGGATGATACCGATTTCACCTTCACGTGCGCGGGTGGCTCCCTTACGATGGACAATAACATCTTCACCGAAGTGGTTCTCCCATGCAGCGTAGTTGTGGGCGATGTTTATCATCGGCTCGAACTCTGCCTCAGGGACACAGTCCTTGATGACTTCGCAGATACGCTCCATCATGAGCTTCCTGTTGGCAAGTGCGAACTGAACGCAGTATTCCATTTCAGTCCAGTACTGCTTGCATTCTTGAGTCTTCAGTGGGAGGAAAGCCAGGTTGATGTCGGGATTGACGGCGGAAAACCATATCCTGTTCAGGGCTTTTGCTTTCTCATCATAGTAGTTGCAAACCTGAAGTCCGAGGTTACGTGAACCGGAGTGAATCATTATCCACATCCAGCCATCCTGGTCCTTCTGGAGTTCAATGAAGTGGTTTCCTCCGCCGAGTGTTCCAATCTGCTTGAGGGCGGACTTGTACTGTCTGGACACCACATTCATTGAGTCGATATCAAATCCCTGAGGCATCAGAGATTCATCCTGTGCTTTTTTCTGGTGGTCCATTCCTACAGGAACCTGTTTGCGTATTCCGCGCATGATTCCTTTGCGCAGCAAATCACCCGTCAGGGACTCGACCCTGATATTGGTCTTTACGGCGCACATTCCGCAACCTATGTCCACTCCTACAGCATTGGGGATGACAGCTCCTTTGGTTGCAAGTACGCCCCCGATAGTCATTCCGACACCGGCATGCACGTCGGGCATGAACGCAAGGTGATGGAACACGAAAGGAAGGGTGGACAGATTTATTATTTGCTTGTATGCAGACGGTTCCACTGTCCTTGCCCAGATTTTTACAGGTGTGTCGTTAATCAAGAGTTCGTACATGATATTATTCTTTTGTCGTTTATAAAAAAGAATAGCCTGACCTATGTATGTCCCTTC
>JAGHVK010000113.1 GCA_018064345.1 Candidatus Cacconaster merdequi | reverse complement strand
TGATTACACTTTTCCCTGACAGACTGGCCAATTTTTCCGAGGTGATTGACGGGGCGGATTTAATCTGGTTAAGCAACCATTTATCAAGATCATTTATTCCTTGGGTATCACCTTGGGTATCAGCTTGAGTATCACCTTGGGTATCAGGCATCGGGAAAGTCACCGTGACAAATCCGTCGTGCTCATACCAGAACGGCTCAGGAACGCCTTGCTCCTTGCAGGTCTCAAGAATCCTTCCGACTCCGCTGCCCCAATTTTCAAGGAACGTGGATTTGAAAAGAACATCGGCGATGTTGGGATTGTACGGGTGAGAGAAATGCCCCGTCTTTATGTTCTCCGGGGTGATGCCGGCAGCAAGCCTTCCCGGATTTGATATCTCTATCCTGTCGTTGTATATGGCAATCTGAGGGGTCGTATTATGGAACTCCATAGCCCTGTGACAAAGGCAGTTGATGGTTGCTTCCCTTAAGGCCTCGGCTGGAATTTCAAGTTTCTCCTCACGTCTCAGGCCCACAATCTTTCCGCTTATGGACAAATGCTTGAACAGGAATTCCATTCCGGCATCCAGAAGCTCGAAGAAGTTGCCTTCAACCTTCTTGTTGTCAATAAACTCATTCTTGTCAGTTCCCCTGAAGCGGGCCATCTTCAACCCGAACTGCGAATATGATTTCACCTCCTTGGCAAAGAGAGCGGCGGCCCCGTTTGTCGGTTTGCCGTCTTTGAGGAGTTTCCATTTTTCAAGAATCATATCCACAGGTTCAACGAGAGCCGCGGCATTCATCCTTCCTCTTTCAACTCCAAGACGGACAACACCACGAATCTTGCTTTCATCAAGATCTTCGATGGCAAAATTCAACGCCGCTTGATTCTCCCACGCAAACTCTGTAGGATGAGCATCCTTGAGACGTTCGTTGAACATTTCACGCGGCATAATTTGAGTGGTGCTTTCGCTTCTGATATACGGACATCCGCGATAGGTGAACGGTTCCTTTCCCCAAGACCACCCGTCGAAATGCATTGCTATGACCTGAAATCCCGGCTTGTCCGGAATGTCAACATACATGACGGGAACATCGAGCCTCGGCTCCAGCCCGGCAATCGCATTGCCGATATCCTGCCTGGTCGTATCCGTCACCTGCTGACCGATAATCTTCAAAGACGTTGGAGTTATACCGAACATCAGCCATCCTCCGCCAGCATTCAGGAAGGCGCAGGCGGAATGCATACCGTCTTTCAACTCGCCCGTAGTCTTCTTCAGTTCGAGTGTGCGGGTCTCATCGGTTGATATAATCTTCTGTATGTCCTCAATAGTCATAGACTTCAATGTTTTGATTTACAAATATAATTGATTTTTCCCATACCCCCTTGGCACTTTTGTCATTATTGACACTTTCAGCCTTCCGGATTCCTGCTTTCTCTACCATCCAAAGTGACAAAAGTGACAATAGTGCCATATAGGGATAGGAATAATTACCGGTACTTCTTCTCATAGTATCCGTGGCTTACTTTCTTGAACAGACTGGTGTTCAACCAGCGTTTGAACGTCCTTTCGCCCATCCCGTAACCCTCAGCAATCCGGATGCCGTCGCC
>JAGHVK010000025.1 GCA_018064345.1 Candidatus Cacconaster merdequi | reverse complement strand
CAGGTGCAACAACAGACATTGATGGTATTTACAAGATTTCCGCTCCTGCAAAGGGCAATCTGGAAATCACCTGCATGGGTTACAAGAGCCAGAAAGTGGCCGTCAACTCACGCGCATCCATCAATGTGATCCTCGCAGACGACGCATTGCTTCTTGAGAATGCAGTCGTTGTCGGATTCGGTTCGCAGAAGAAGGAGAACCTGACAGGTGCCGTTGCTGCCATTGATGCAGACAAGGCCCTCGGAAGCCGTCCTATCGCCGATGTCGGCCGTGGACTTCAGGGTGCAACTCCAGGTCTGAACATCCGTGTCGGATCTACCGAAGTCGGTTCTGATGCCATCATCCGCATCCGTGGACAGGTTGGTTCATATCAGGGATCAGCTTCTCCTCTCATCCTCCTCGACAACGTCGAGATTCCTTCCCTCAACCTCGTCAACCCTGACGACATCGAGAGCATCTCAGTATTGAAGGATGCCGCTTCTGCTTCCATCTACGGTGCGAAGGCTGCATTCGGTGTAATCCTGATCAACTCAAAGAAGGGCTCGAAGACCAATGACGTGAAGGTTACCTACAACGGCAACATCTCATTCCAGAACATCGTGAACACCACAGGTATCGCGACTACAGGCGCCCTCCACTATCAGGTAGAGGCTGCTGAGCGTCTCGGAACAACCACTCCTACAGGTGCATTCTGGTATGTTGACCGTGCAAGCTACAACGCAGCACTCGCTTGGGCTGAGAAGTACAAGGATCTCGATCCATACGCTCCTCTGACTTATGGCCGTGACTTCTACGTAAACGCTTCAGGTATGAAGATGGGTGTCCGCACCTACGATCCTTATACCTATATGGTACGTAACAACGCCCCTACTCAGACTCACAATGTATCAGTGGCCGGAACAGCTGGCAAGACCAACTTCAACATCTCCCTCGGTTATCTCGACCAGAGCGGTATGATGAAGCCAACCGACTATGACTTCTACCGCCGTTACAATGCCAACGTCCGCGTTGCAACTCAGATCAACGACGTAGTGAACATCCACGCCGGTTTGATGTACACCAACTCAACCAAGTCCTGGGCATTCGCAACCAACTCGACTACAGCCGACGTTTGGTACTACCTCTACCGCTGGGGACCTCACTACCCACTCGTACCTGTTGATGAATACGGCAACAACGTGCGTACAGCAGCTTATGAGCTTGCTACAGCCAACCAGGCTACCATCAAGACCTCATACGCAAGCGTGAACACAGGTGCCACCATCACTCCTCTCAAGAACTGGAACATCAACATCGACTACACCTATGCAGCCAACAACACTATAGAGACCAACCCTGGTATTACATACTGGGCAGGCGATACTTGGGTGACTCCAAACAACTACTTCGATGCAAACGGCAACCAGCCGATGGTGAACAACGAATGGGCTCAGTACAACCAATTCGGTTCAACACTCCCTGCAAAGGTCCTCGCAGTAAGCAGCTATACTTCTTCATACGACTCTTACTACCAGGATTCTTTTACTTCAAAGCGCCAGACCTGGAACGTTACAACTGACTACGCTCTCAACCTCGGTGAGAACCACAAGTTCAACTTCCTCCTCGGTATGAACGCCGTTGACTACAAGTACACCGGCAACTGGAGCAAGAAGATGGGTCTTATGGACATCCACAACCCTCAGTTTGACCTCGCAACCGGAACACAGACAGCCGGCGGTTCAAACAGCTGGAGCTCAACTCTCGGTTTCTTCGGCCGCGTCAACTACAACTACAAAGAGAAATATCTCATTGAGGCCAACATCCGTTACGATGGTACCTCTAAGTTCCCTAAGCAGTTGAAATGGCAGTGGTTCCCTTCATTCTCAGCAGGTTGGCGTCTCTCAGAGGAGCCTTGGATGGAAGGTGCGAAGTCAGTTCTCTCATCTGCAAAGATCCGCGCATCCTGGGGTTCAATCGGTGACCAGTCAGTGGCTTCATCAATGTACATCCCTACCATCTCCACTACTACCACAACCTGGCAGCACGGCGGTCTCGACACCGCTTATGGCACTCCGGGCCTCGTAGCAAGTGACATTACCTGGCAGAGAATCGAAACTCTCGACTTCGGTGCTGACTTCTCTCTCTTCAACCGCGTAAATGTAACCTTCGACTGGTTCCGCAGAACCACCAAGGGTATGATCGTAGGTATGGAAGGTATGAGCTACAACGTCGGTTCAACCGCTCCTAACGGCAACTACGGACAGCTCCACACCGACGGTTGGGAAGTATCTGTAAACTACGGACACGTATTCGACAACGGCTTCAGCCTCAGTGCAACAGCAACCCTCGCCGATGCAGTTACAACTATTGACCAATATGGTAGCGCACTCGGTATCAGCGGTTGGTACAACGGCAAGACCTACGGAGAAATCTGGGGTTACCAGGTTGACCGCCTCTTCCAGAACGATGACTTCGCACGCGGTGCTGACGGCAAGCTCATCGAAACTCAGGGTAAATATGCGAAGTACTATCAGTATGCAGCAGGCAAGAACTACGCTGAAGAGTCCAAGTTCACTTCAGGTTCTGCAATCGTAGGCCCTGGTGACATCAAGTACAAGGATCTCAACGGTGACGGTGTCATCGACAACGGCCAGCAACTCCTCTATGTAACTGACGAAAACGGAAACAAGAACCCTGCTTACGGTGACCTTACCGTCATCGGTAACACCACTCCTCGCTACGAGTACTCGTTCCGCGTTGATATGGCTTGGAAGGGCTTCGACCTTTCAGTATTCTTCCAGGGTATCGGCTCACGCCAGATGTGGGGTTCTTCACACCTCTCACTCCCTGGTTTCGACTGCACCGGCGGTTGTATGGCAAAGGCCTTCACCGACGACTTCTGGTTTGAGACTTACGACAAGTCAGGTAACGTGATCGATAGCAACTACGATGCATTCTATCCACGTGCCTACAACCTCGGAACAGGAACAACCGGATTCGACATGCAGGTTTGCGACAAGTACCTCCTCGACATGTCATATCTCCGTCTTAAGAACGTAACCTTCGGATACACAATCCCTCAGAAGATTACCCGCAAGGCTTCTATCGACAAGGTCCGCGCATACGTCTCACTTGAGAACTTCCTTACATTCGACAAACTCCGTGGTCTTCCTATTGATGTCGAGGAAATCGCAGGTTACTCAATCCTCAATGAAAGCAACTACAACTCAGGCCGCGCCGGTGTCGGAGCCCCTGGCTTCAAGAGTGCTTCATTCGGTCTTCAGTTAACATTCTAATCAATAAGGTAAAGCAATGAAAAAAATATCATTTATTCTGATGGCAATTGCGGCTGTAGTGCTTACAAGCTGCAATCCTGAGACTTTCCTTGACCGTAACACACTGACTGCATTGGATGACAATACCTACTGGAGTTCAGAGAACAACGTACGTCTCTTCGTCAACGGTGCATACGGTTCATACTTCTGCGGCTATTCAGCCGGCTGGACACAGAACTACGCTCCTGGTGTATATTCATCAGGTGAGTACAGCGACGAACGCACAACCACCGGTACACAGGCAAACATCCTTATCAGCGTTCCTGCCGACAACTGGTACCGTGGTGAAGCTTCAACAGGATACTGGCTCGCACGCCGCGGTTCAGGTCCTTGGAACTTCGCATACATCCGCAAATGGAATCTTCTCCTTGAGCGTCTCGACACTATGAAGGAGAACGGTATCCTTACCGACGAGGCCTACAACCACTGGACAGGCGTTACACGCTTCCTCCGCGGTTGGGAATACAGCCGTTTCGTGGAGTCTTTCGGTGACGTTCCTTACTACGACCATCAGGTGTCTACATCTGACTGGGACGACCAGTACAAGGACCGCGACCCTCGTACCCTGGTTATGGACGCTGTCAAGGCTGACTTCGACTATGCAATGAAGAATGTACGCGTCAACGACGGCGTTGACTACATCAACCGTGACGTTGTCGCTACAATCGCTTCACGCTGCATGCTTTTCGAAGGTACCTGGTACATCTACCACAAGACTGACCCTGCTATGGCCACCTGCTCTGACATCGACGGTCACGCCAAGACTTACCTCCAGGCTGCATACGACTATGCAAACGTAGTTGTCTCTTCAGGCAAGTACAGCTTCAACACCGACCTGCACACCCTCTTCGGAAACCTCTACACTTCCCTCACAGGAACTGCCAAAGAGGTTATCCTCTACCGTGCATACAACAAGAGCATCAACAACTCAAGCCAGCACTGTATCGCTTCATACGCAGGCGGTAACGGCGGTAATGAAGGTCAGTCATCTGCCGGTAACTTCTCTACCCTCAAGGCTTGGATCTGCCAGGATGGCAAACCATACAGCAGCTCAGAAGTTGCAAATGCAAAGGAGTGGGACCTTAAGAACCTCGCCACTTCACGTGACGCACGTTTCGAATCAACATTCTTTGACGAGCCTCACAGCGGCGCTACAGGCCTCTACGTTCACAAGTTCATCGACCGCACAGGTCTTGAATATGGCTGGAACGGTCAGGCTTGCCCTGCCTGCTATGCATCCTGCACAAACGAGAACGGTTATCCTTGCGTACGTTACTCGGAGACTGTCCTCAACTGGATCGAGGCAAGGGCCGAGCTCGCAGCTCACTTCGGTGGCGCAGCAGTTACACAGGACGATATCGACAAGTCAATCAACGCTATCCGTACCCGTCCTCTCGACGCTGTTGCAATCGCAAAGGGTGTAAAGCAGACAGCTCCTCTCCAGCTCTCTTGGATCAACGACAGCTTCGATCCTGAAAGGACTTCAGCTGCCCAGAAGGGTTGCCACTCATACGCTGTAACAGGCAAATATGTGGACCCTGTCGTTTGGGAAATCCGTCGTGAGCGCCGTATGGAGTTCTTCATGGAGCAGTACCGTGTAGTTGATATCCGTCGCTGGGGCCAGCTTGAACTTATGGATGGTGACAACAACCCTGATATGATGATCGGTGCATTCATTGATCTCAACACAACAAATCAGGCGGGTGCGAAGAAGCCTTTCAATTACCTTATGGCTTCTGACTTCGACATCGTAAGCGTTATGCCTATCGAAGGCTACAATGCTGACGGTACCGTAAAGCTTGGCGAGCGCGTGTTCTACACCGGTACAGCTGATGGTGATGGTAATATCCAGAGTTCAAACGCTGACCAGATGGTCGGCTTCATGGTTCCTCGCAATATCAGGAACAGGGACAACTCGAACTTCAACGTAAGGAATTACCTCGAGCCAATCTGTACAGACGTTATCAGCCAGTACACTGAGAAGGGTTACAAGATCACTCAGAACCCTGGTTGGGAAAACTAATAAAGTAAGTATATGATTTTTTCGGAGGGGCGGGTCTGACCCGCCCCTTTGATTTTTCAATCAAAACAATCAGAACCTGCAAAAATGAAACACATCAATACAGTCCTTTCCATTCTGCTGGCACTCTCAAGTTTGAGCTGCTTCGGCCAGAGCGTACAGAAAAATCTCACAAAGGCTGAGTTCGATTCCGTGAAGTACTTCTGCCCCGACTTCGAAGCGGGCATCGTCGTGTTCAACGACGGAGCCAAGGAAAACGGTGCCGTGAATATCGACGCGATGGACCAGAAGGTGATGTTCGTTTCGGATGACGGACAGAAGAAGGTCCTCACCAACAACAACAGCGTGGACCGCGTGATAATCGGCAGGAGGGTGTTCTACTTCAGGGGAGGCAAGTTCATAGAACTGGTCGATTTCAACGGTGAGGCAGGCCTTGGAAAAAGCTTGACCGTAACTCTCATCGAAAGTCAGACCAAGGGTGCTTACGGATATGTCTCACAGACCACCTCCATTAAGCAGGTGAGCTCAATCTACGATGGCAGCGGCCAGTATTACGATACCAACGAGCGCGATATGATAAACGTCATCATCAAGAACGTACCGTATATCTTCCGTGACGGAAAATTCACCCGTGCTTCAAAGAAGCTGATGCTCAAATCATTCCCTGACAAGAAACAGGCAATCGGAGAATATCTCGAAGCCAGTTCCGTGGATTTCGAGAACTACGAACAGGTAGAGAAACTCTACAACACCGCCATTAAATAAAAGGTAGCCGTGGACGGGCTGTCAGAACAGCAGCCCTCCGTTCACAGGCTCCACAGGTCCAATATAGACAGGCTCCCCGGAGTCTGCCTTTTTTTTATCTTCAGGCTCTTCGTCCTGTGGAAGAGGTTCTTCGTGCGGCGTCTTATCCGCTTCCTGTACTTCCCCGGTTTCCGGTATCCTGACCTCTTCCTGCTTTGCAGGAGTCTCTTCCCGGGTTTCCTTAATCTCTTCCTCCTGTTCCCGTGGAGTATTGCCTTTATCTGTTGTCAAGCCGGAGAGAATGTAATTCCTGAAGCCTTCCGTATCTTCGCTTGAAAGAAATTCTGTCTCGACAGGCAGGAAGAACAGCCTTCTCTTCACTTCTTCGGTCAGGTACTTGTCGTTGAGAAGCCTTTGCGCATCCTTTTCCGTTGTCAGAAGCAATGTCCTCGGGTTGTTGTTGGCATACTTGACGAGCGAGACCATCTCAGATTGGGTGAAGTTGTGATGGTCAGAGAAAGTCTTGTGGGAAATAAGTTCGTATTTGTCGCTCAGATGCAGGATAACCGGCTTGTCGTTTGCAATTCCGCTGAAAAAGAAGACCTCTTTCGAGTAGATGTACCTGTTGTCGCCGACATTCTCGAATACTGCTTTCGGAGGAAGATATTTCACCGTCGTCACGAACATCTTCTGCTCCTCCGTAATATGGTTTATGTGTCTGAGGTTTTCGCGGTCACCCTCTTCGAGGAATTCAGGAGCCTTGGTAATCACCACGCACTCAGCTCTCTTCATTTGTGAAGGAAGGTCGCGCAGACGGCCTATAGGAAGAAGGTCGTCTTTGAATATAGGTCGTTGATAATCAATCAGAAGAATGTTCCTGGAAGGGGTGAGCCGCCGGTACTGGAAGCCGTCGTCAAGAATAATCAGCTCAGGCCTTTCATTCTCGGGAAGAGACGCAAGCCTTTCGATTCCGCGAGTTCTCTCCTTGTCCACGGCTACGGTTATCTGCGGGAATTTCCTCTTTATCTGCAAAGGCTCGTCTCCGACATCGATGCTGGAGTCCCCGGTACCCACGAAAAGGAATCCCTTGCTCTTCCTGCCGTATCCCCTTGAAAGTACCGCTACGCGGTAATCATTTGACAACAACTTGATTACAAGTTCAGTCATAGGGGTTTTACCCGTTCCTCCGACTGTAACGTTTCCGATGCAGACCACGGGTATGGAAGGCACGGTGGTCTTCAGGATATTCTTGTCGAACAGATAATGCCGTATCCTGAGTGTAAGATAATACGGAAACAGTACAAAAGAGCCTATCATATATTTATCCCCAATTCTCTCTAACGTAATCCAAAAGTGAATACAACTCCTGAGGGTCGGTCGAGGTCACGAGCTTAAGACGAGTGTCCCTGAAATTGTCCAGACCTTTGAAGTAGCAGCTCAGGTGCCTTCTCATTTCAAGGATTCCAACCTTCTCCCCCTTGACATCTATGGATTTGGCAAGATGCCTCTTGGCAAGGTCCACTTTGTCCGCGATGCTCATCGGCTGGGGAATCTCCCCTGTCGAGAGGTACTGCTTGATTTCCCTGAAGATCCACGGATGTCCGAAACTGGCGCGGCCAACCATAATGCCGTCCACTCCGTAGCGGTCAAAGGCTTCCTTTGCTTTCTGTGGAGAGTCTATGTCACCGTTGCCGATTACCGGGATGTGCATCCGCGGATTCTCCTTCACCTTGCCTATTAGAGTCCAGTCGGCTTCGCCCTTGTACATCTGGCAACGGATCCTCCCGTGAACGGTCAGCGCTGCGATACCGGCATCCTGAAGTCTCTCGGCAAGTTCCACGATGATTCTGCTCTCATCGTCCCAGCCGAGCCTTGTCTTGACCGTCACCGGCAACTTCACGGCTTCGACCACTTTTCTGGTGATTTCCACCATCTTGTCCGGCTCGCGCATCATTCCGCTGCCTGCACCGCGCTTGGCTATCTTGTTTACGGGACAACCGAAATTGATGTCTATCAAGTCAGGCCCGGCAGCTTCGGCACGGAGTGCAGCCTCCACCATCGCTTCCGGCAGATGTCCGTAAATCTGTATCCCCACGGGCCGCTCCCCGTCGGAAACCTGCATCTTCGCGATGGTCTTTGCCGCATCACGGACGAGGCCGTCGGAAGAGATGAATTCGGTATAGACCATATCCGCACCAAACTCCTTGCAGATGAATCTGAAAGAGGGGTCCGTCACATCTTCCATAGGTGCGAGCAGCACCGGTTTGTCCCCGAGGTCTATGTTTCCGATTTTCACGGCTGCAAATTTAAGAAACACTTTTGTTTCTTACGCATCTTTTTTCAAAGAATCATACCTATATCGTCAATCAGATTTCAAAATAATTTGCCATTGCAGAAATAATTCGTAAATTTGCAGCCCCCAAAATTATGGGAAATCGCAACAAATCAAGTATTAACCTAAAAATCAACAAAGTGGACACTTTAAGTTACAAGACAATCTCAGCTAACAGTGCTACCGTAACAAAGAATTGGGTAGTCATTGACGCTACGGATCAGGTCCTCGGTCGTCTTGCTTCAAGAGTCGCTCTTGTCCTCCGTGGCAAGAACAAAGCTTGTTTCACCCCTCACGTTGATTGTGGCGACAATGTAATCATCGTCAATGCCGCAAAGGTACGTCTGACAGGTAACAAGATGACGGACAAGGTTTACGTACACCACACCGGATATCCGGGAGGTCAGCGTTACACCACTCCTGAAGAACTGATGGCCAAGAAGCCGACTGCAGTGGTGCAGAATGCCGTAAAGGGCATGCTGCCGAAGAACCGTCTCGGTGCACAGCTGTTCCGCAACCTTTATGTATATGAAGGTGCAGAGCATCCTCACGAGGCACAGCAACCAAAACAAATTAATCTTAACGAAATCTAAATCGCAGCATGGAAGTAATCAACGCCCTTGGAAGACGTAAATCAGCAGTTGCTCGCGTTTATTTAAGCACAGGTAACGGTACAATCACCATCAATGGCCGTTCTCTCGATGAGTATTTCAAAGAGGACACATTGAAGTACATTGTAAACCAACCTATGGCCATCACCGAAACCATCGCTTCGTTCGATCTGAAGATCAACGTTGATGGAGGTGGAATCAAAGGTCAGGCTGAGGCAATCCGCCTCGGTATCGCCCGCGCTCTCTGCAAGGCCGACGCCGAAGCTTACCGCCCGATCCTCAAGTCAAACGGTTTTCTTACCCGCGACGCCCGTGAGGTTGAGCGTAAGAAACCTGGCCAGCCTGGTGCACGTAGACGCTTCCAGTTCAGCAAACGTTAGTCGAACTGATTTACTTGAAGCACAGCGCAGATCTAAAACTCCCGGATCCCTCGTGGCTGCCTGAAGTTTGTCTCGCTGCGGAAAATCGAGGAGACCGGCTCCGCCGCTACTCCTGATTGATGAAAAGAGGACCCTCGCTTGAAAGTAGGGTAGAAAAAGTAAGAACAAAACAAAAAACATTAAAAATGTCTAGAACTAATTTCCAAGACTTACTCGATGCAGGTGTACACTTCGGTCACTTGAAGAGAAAATGGAATCCTAAGATGGCTCCTTATATCTTTATGGAGAAGAACGGAATCCATATCATAGACCTGCATAAGACTGTTGTAAAGATAGATGAGGCATCAAATATGATGAAGCAGCTCGCCAAGGCCGGCCGCAAGATTCTGTTCGTTGCCACAAAGAAACAAGCCAAGGACATCGTAGCGGAGTGCGCAAAGAGCGTGGGAATGCCTTACGTTACAGAGCGCTGGGCAGGTGGAATGCTCACCAACTTCCCAACAATCCGCAAGGCCGTCAAGAAGATGAACACCATCGACAAGATGATTACCGACGGTACTTTCGATACTTTGGCAAAGCGTGAACGTCTCCAGGTTTCACGCCAGAGAGCAAAATTGGAGAAGAACCTCGGATCGATCGCCGATATGAGCAGGCTTCCTTCAGCAATCTTCGTTGTTGACGTACAGAAGGAAATCAATGCTGTCCGTGAAGCCAACCGTCTGAACATCCCTGTTATCGCAATGGTTGATACTTGTTGCGACCCAACCACCATTGATTATGTGATTCCAGCGAACGACGACGCGGCAAAGAGCATCCAGCTCATAACCGAGACACTTTGCAAGGCTATTGCAGAGGGCTCAGAGGAGCGCAGGATTGAAAAGGAGAAAGAGAAAGAGGAAACTCCTGAAGTAAAGGAAGAAGATGCACCAAAGGCAAAGGCCCCACGTGCAACAAGGACACGCAAAGCTGAATAATTCATCTGAAAAAACATTGACTATGCAAATTACAGCAAAAGATGTCGCAAAACTGCGTCAGATGACAGGTGCCGGAATGATGGACTGCAAGAAGGCTCTCGTAGAGGCTGACGGCGATTTCGCAAGGGCACAGGAAATTATTCGTGAAAAAGGTAAGCTCGTCGCTGCAAAGCGCGCTGACCGTGAGACTACCGAAGGTGCCGTGAAGGTACGCGTAGAGGGTGGCAAAGGCATTATCATCTGCCTTGGCTGTGAAACTGACTTCGTATCACAGAATGCTGAGTTCCAGGCTTTGGCAAATGGCATCGCAGATGCAGCCATGGCTGGTTTCCCTGCTGATATCGAAGCTCTCAAGGCTTGCAGAATGGCAAACGGCGAGACTGTCGAGGATGCTATTTCACAGCAGACAGGCAAGAGCGGTGAGAAGCACTCACTTGCTTTCTACGGAAAGATTGAAGCTCCTTACATTGCTCAGTACGTACACGCAATCAACGGTAAGCTCGGTGCTATCGTAGCTTTCAACAAGGCTGTCCCTGAGGACCTCGGTAAAGGTGTGGCTATGCAGGTAGTAAGTATGAACCCTGTATCAGTTTCAGCTTCAGAGTGCCCGAAAGAGGTTGTTGAGAAAGAATTGCAGATTGCAATAGAGAAGACCAAGGAAGAGCAGGTGCAGAAGGCTGTGGATGCTGCTTTGAAGAAAGCCGGTATCAACCCTGCACATTGCGACAGCGAGGATCATATCGAATCCAATACTGCAAAGGGCTGGCTCACTCCTGAGCAGGCACAGCAGGCTCGCGAAATAAAGAAGACCGTTGCTGAGCAGAAAGCTGCAAATCTTCCTGAGCAGATGGTTCAGAACATTGCCCAGGGCCGTCTCCAGAAATTCTTCAAGGAGAACACTCTTGAGGAGCAGGAGTACCAGATGAGCGATGGAAAGGTTTCAGTAAAAGACGCTATTGCGGCAATTGACAAGGACGCAAAAGTTCTTTCATTCTACCGTTTCTCACTTACTGACGACTAATCATCAGAAATCGTTTATATGATAAAAAAGTCCGGACGGAGAGATTCGTCCGGCTTTTTTTATGTAGCAGGCTTCGCAACTGCCGGAGTATCAAAGGTGCGCAGTACATTCTTAATTAGTAGCCAATTATACTTTTTGCCAAAGCTTGTTGATTTTTTGAAAACATTTTCATAAATTTGCCAAATCTTGTCTTTCCTATGGAAATTGGCAAGGTTGTTAAAACTTTTTATTACCTAGAATACTATGGAAGATATTGCATCAAAAGTAAAATCTATCATTATCAACAAACTCGGATGTGATGAAAGTGAAGTTACACCTAAAGCAAGTTTCACAAGCGATTTAGGCGCTGACTCCCTTGATACAGTGGAACTCATTATGGAGTTTGAAAAGACATTCGGAATTGAAATTCCTGACGATGCTGCTGAGAAAATCGCAACAGTCCAGGATGTGATAGACTATATTTCTGCGAATGTCAAATAATTGACTATGAACGGGAGACGAGTTGTCATAACGGGAATCGGCACAGTCAATCCTTTAGGCAGGAATGTTTCCGAGTTCTTCGGAAATCTGGATGCCGGGAAAAGTGGCGCCTGTTTGATTGACCGTTTTGACGCGTCTCTCTTCAAAACGCGTTTCGCGTGTCAGATTCCATCTTACAATCCCAAGGATTTTCCTTCTATAGATGCGAAGGAAGCCCGGAAGACAGATCTTTTCACCCAATTTGCCATAATCGCTGCTGATGAAGCAGTCCGCGACAGTGCCCTTGACCTTGATTCACTTGATTCAAGTCGAGTTGGTGTTGTTGTCGGTTCAGGCGTAGGTGGAATTTGTACCCTGGAATCTGAATTGATGGAATATGTCGAGAGTGAGCAGCCTCGCTTCAGTCCTTTTCTGATTCCGAAATTCATAAGCAACATAGCGTCCGGGCATCTTGCAATCAAATATGGTTTCAAGGGTCCCAATTTCGGAGTCACTTCAGCTTGCGCTACTTCTGCTCATGCAATTACAAGGGCTTGTGTTGAAATACAGTCAGGCAGGGTTGATGTAATGGTCACCGGTGGTTCGGAGGCTCCTATATGCAGGGCCGCCATTGGCGGATTCAATTCTGCGCGTGCAATCTCGACCAAGAATGATGAATATCTGACGGCTTCGCGTCCTTTCGACAAATCCCGTGACGGATTTGTGATGGGTGAGGGTGCGGCAGTACTTGTCGTCGAGGAATATGAACACGCTCTCAAGCGCGGGGCCCGCATATATGCTGAGATTGCAGGTTCAGGAATGACGTGCGATGCCTACCACGTCACAGCTCCGCTGCCTGATGGCAGTGGCGCTGCCGATGCCATGCGTTTTGCACTCGAAGATGCAGGTATTTCTCCGTCGGATGTCGATTATATCAACGCACACGGGACTTCCACTTCTTTGGGTGACATTGCCGAGCTCAATGCAATCAAATCCCTTTTCGGAGATGCGGCTTACAAGTTGAACATCAGTTCGACAAAATCAATGACGGGCCACCTGTTGGGCGCTGCCGGTGCAGTCGAGGCACTCGCCTGCCTGCATGTCATCGAAAGCGGCATAATTCCTCCTACTATCAATTTCAGGGAAGAGGATGAAAACATCGATTACAGGTTGAACCTCACCTTGAATGAAAGGCAGGAGCGGAAAGTGGATGTTGCAATGAGCAACAACTTCGGCTTCGGCGGACAGAATGCCTGCCTTATCTTCAAGCGTGTATAAATAAAATCAGCTGCACCTGGAGCGCAGCTGACGTCGTCATTCAAGTTCGCAAATCAAATTCCCGTTACTCGATAACGTTTGTGTAGGTCAGATAGATTTTCGGCCTGCGTTCGTTTTTCGTACCGTTCAGACGGCACTGGTAGTAGTTCAGATAGTTTGCGAAATAGTAAGTAGTGTTTGATTCATCTGTAGTTGCCATTATCGGCATTATCCACAGATCGTCGTGGTGTGTGATTTCGCTGTCACTCTTCTTCAGTATTTCGCTCAAAGTGCTGCCTATGTCAGCGCGATAGCAGAGCAGTGAGCGGTCAATCTCTCCGAGCGCTATGTCTGATTTCTTGATATCAGTGACCGGTTCGTAGTAGAAGTAGTTATAGTAGGTGTTTTCGATGAACCTGCAAGGGAAAAGATGTGACGGAAACTTGTCCAGACAATCGGGATTCTCCTTGTCGTATTCTATCGGAAACTCGATGACGGCACGGTTTATAAGAATGGAATTAAGGTCGATGCCTTTTTCATCGGCCCAGCTCTTGACGGCCTCCTTTATCGCCGATGCTTTGACCACAGGCTTGATTCCCGTCAGACCGTCGGAGAGTATGAAATCTTCCGTACTTGTTCCTTCGAACTTCTTTGACTCTGAAGAGTAAACGCTCAGGCTTCTGTCTGCGATACTGAACATTACGTCCTTTTCCGACCTGAATCCGTCATCGTCTATCGACGAGTAGGTAAGGATGGCGTAAGTGTCTGAAAAAGTCAGGGTATTGAGCCTTCCACCCAAAATACCGTCGTCACATTCGTCACAGGTGAAATAGAGTCCCGGGAATTTGTCGAGGAAGAAGGCTGTGCTGTCCATCATCTCCATCGAGTATTTGAAGAACTGTTTTCCGTACTCTTCAGTGAACTGTAAACTGAGGAATTCATCCCCGGTATAGACTATGTTGCCCTTCGAAACTGTCTTGCTGAAATCGCAGTATTCCTCCTTAAGGGAACCGGAGTATCTCATAGTGGAGTCAACAGGGCCTTTGAGTGCATATACGTACAGGTTCTGTGGAATGCAGGACTGATCCTCGGATTCGCAGTATGTAATCGATGTGGGAACGGAGAGAGTCATTGAAACGAACTCGGGTTCCTTGCCCCAGACGATGGAATCAGTAACCGGAACGATGGAAACTCCGACGGAGGCCCTGAACTTGCCGTAAGTGGAGGTGTTCAAAGCTCCGACAACGGGAGTTCCTACTGTGCCTGCCTGAAGGCTGTCGGCGGCCCGAAGTTCCACGGGAATGTCGAACTCAGCGCTTTCTATGGTGAAGATATGGTTTGCCGGGATGAGATCCCCTCCTATGGAATTATCTATTGTGATGCAGGAAGTTATTGAAAACAAGGCGGTTGCAACGAATGTACCAACAAAAGACCTAACCTTCGTCATTTCTAATTCAATATTTTGTCGTAAAAATTGTTGTACTCGGTAATATAGGATTTGTCTTCAGATCCGGCTTCGATGTATGGCAGGCAAGGGATGCCTGATTTTTTTGCATACGAATCCACCTCTTCGTTGATATCCCTGGCTCCGAAGATGATGCCGTCCGAGTAACGGATTGCCAGTTTCGCAAGATTTATGCCATTCGCCGGAGTGAGGATTGAGGCATCTTCCTTGCCGAGGTTCTCACGAAGCATCTTTGAAGGCAGTTCATCACTGAATCTTTCGTCGGAGAGGTCGTTGTAGAGAGAGAGAACGACTTTGGTATCCGCAAAGATAGGGTCTGTCCTGTAAACGTTCTTGAGAAGCGCCGGCAGGAAATGAGAAATCCATCCCTGACAGTGGACGATATCCGGTTTCCAGCGCAGTTTCTTGACTGTCTCCAGAACACCTCTCGCGAAGAACAGTGCGCGTTCGTCGTTGTCTTCCATAAAGACGCCTTCGGAATCCCTGTAGAGAGCCTTGCGATGGAAATAGTCCTCATTGTCGATGAAATAGACCTGCATCCTGGCTGAAGAAATCGAAGATACCTTGATTACCAACGGCCTGTCGCAGTTGTTGATGACAAGATTCATCCCGGAGAGCCTGATGACTTCGTGCAACTGGTTGCGTCTTTCGTTGATCAGGCCGTAGCGTGGCATGAAGGAGCGAATCTCCTTACCGTTTTCCTGTATTCCCTGCGGAAGGTATCTTCCTATGCTTGAAATGTCAGATTCAGGCAGATAGGGGAAAATTTCGGAGTTGACGAACAATACTCTCTTAGGTTCTTCCATCTTGAAGTCGTTTTATGGCAAATTCAATACAAAGGTAATAATTTTTTTTGATTATCTTTGGCGTTTCAAAGTCCAACTTTGGATATAGGAGTGAGAAATAAAAACGGTAATATCGTAACAAGCCGTCTGGTACGTTCCTACGTGACTTCGGTGATCAGCATCTCGATAGTGCTGACACTGGTCGCTGTTGCCGCGATATTCGCTTCCAACGCTCATAATGTCTCTTCCTACTTCAAGGAGAATATGACTGTTTCCGTGATTCTCAAGCAGTCGGTTTCCGAGAAGGAGGCGGAATCGTTTGCCGATATGCTGCTGAAAAGGGACTACGTGAAGGACGGCCGCTATGTTTCGAAGGAAGAGGGAGCCGAAGAGATGAAGGCTCTGCTCGGTGAGAATTTCCTTGACGTGTTCGAATCTTCCCCCATACCTGTTTCGGTCGATATCCATCTTGACGGAAAAGCCATCACACCGGATTCATTGAATGTCATCAGGGAAGAGTTGAAGAAGAATGTTCTTGTGGAGGACGTGGTCTATCAGGAAACGCTTGTGGAAGCCCTCAATTCCAACCTTCGCAAGATAGGTCTGGTGACTTTGATCCTGATCCTGTTGCTGACGGTGGTCTCTTTTGTTCTCATCAGCAATACAGTCAGGCTTGATATCTACGCACGCAGGTTCACGATTCACACAATGAGTCTGGTAGGTGCGGAACGCTCCTTCATAGCCAGACCTTTTGTCCTGCACTCCGTGATCGAGGGCGCAGTGTCAGGCGTTCTGGCAAGCGGAGCAGTGCTGATTCTGCTCGCCTCCCTCAACAGCGGCTCCGGCATCCTTTCCGTGATTCTGGACAACCGGCTGATTGCCTTCTCACTTGCGGGAGTGATTCTGCTTGGGATACTGATTTGTGTGGCTTCAGCCATATACGTTGTGAGCAAGGTGGCCTGTTTCTCTAAAGACGACTTATACTATTGATAGATATATGGACAATTTTTCTCTTCCATCCAGAAACGTTAAGTTTCTCCTCGCAGGACTGCTTGTGATGGTCCTTGGGTTTGTGCTGATGCTTGGAGGCGGTTCCGACGACCCTTCCGTTTTCAATCCTGCAATGTTCAATGCAAGGAGGCTTGTGGTTTCCCCTCTGCTGATAACAGCTGGAGTGGTGACGATAATAGTGTCGATAATGAAAGTTCCGAAGGAGGGTGACAAATGAGTTCGATTGAAGCAATTATCCTCGGCCTCATCCAGGGCCTTACTGAGTTTCTTCCGGTGAGCAGCAGCGGCCACCTCACGATTGCTAAGGCTCTTTTCGGCATAGAAACCAGCGACCTCAGTTTCGAGATAGTGGTTCACGCTGCCACAGTGCTGGCCACAATTGTTGTCTTCCGCAAGGAAATCCTCGATCTTCTCCAGGGACTGTTCAAGTTCAAGATGAACGAACAGACAAAGTATGTCCTTATGATATGCGTGTCGATGATACCGGTATTCATAGTTGGAATGTTTTTCAAGGATTATGTCGAGGCTGCATTCGGAAGCGGCCTTCTGGTGGTTGGCGCAGGTCTGGTCATCACTGCTTCACTCCTGATACTTTCCGACCGGATTGGGAAGAAAAGCCAGGGGATGACCTGCAAGTCCGCTCTGTGGATGGGTCTGGCGCAGGCTGTCGCCGTAATGCCAGGTCTTTCGAGAAGCGGTTCCACTATAGCGACGGGTCTGATATGCGGAGTCAGGAAGGAAGAAGTGGCCAAGTTCTCTTTCCTTATGGTGCTTGTGCCGATTCTTGGCGAGGCTTTCCTCGACCTGGTCGGTGGTGATGCTTCAGCAAGTTCAACCGGGATGCTGCAGCTGGCACTCGGCTTTGTCGCTGCGTTCGTTTCCGGACTCTTCGCCTGCAAGTTCATGATAGCTGTTGTCCGCAAGTCAAAGCTCAAGTGGTTTGCACTTTACTGCTGCGCAGCTGCAATCGCTTGCGTGATAATCGAAATGGTGAACAATGCCTTCTGATTCTTTCAGATATTACTTTGTCTCTGACGTCCATCTCGGTGCAGGGAAGGACGGAGGCAAGGCCAGGGAAGAGAAGTTTGTCTCTTTCCTGAAGTCTTTGCCAGAAGAGACAGAGTCCCTTTTCCTGCTTGGGGATATCTTTGACTTCTGGGTGGAGTACAAGGATGTCGTACCAAGAGGCTTCACACGAGTCTTCGGCGCCCTCGCAGAATTGGCGGACAGGGGATGCAAGGTCTATTTCTTCAAGGGAAACCACGATTACTGGGTGACGGACTATTTTGAAAAGGAGCTGGGAATCACGGTTGTGGATGAGCCGTACAGGATATTTGACATCTGCGGACGCAGGTTCTGTATCGGGCACGGTGACGTACTCAATGTAAGCGACTGGAAAGCCCGTCTCATCTTCCATCTTTTCAGGAATGAGTTCCTGATAAGGCTGCTCAAGGCAGTCCCGGTGCATCTGATGTTCAAGTTCGCCCACGGTTGGTCCGCAAAAAGCCGCAAGGGCAACGCTGACTACCGTTTCAACGTCGAGGGTTCTGACATACTGAAATTTGCTCAGGAGATTGGCCGTCAACAGAAGATTGATTATTTCATCTTCGGCCATTACCATCACGCCACTCACTGCGACGTGGAGGGTGGGGGAGAACTCTATCTGCTTGATGATTGGGCTCTTTCAGCCAATTTCCTGTATTTTTCAGGAACGGGTATCTCCGGCCTCGGCTTTCCGAATATGAACATATAGAGAGCGTCGAACTCCCCTTTCTCCCATACCTGGACAAGCTCTTCCAGGTCTTTGTCCTGCCCGAACTTGTCGTATGGTTGCTTGAGGTTCCCCTTGAGCAGTTTCGCAACTCCCTGCCAGAAACCGGCAGTGCCGCCTCCAAGGTAGTTCTTCAGGATGTAATAAGGTGTCTGCCCACATTCCCGGTCTATAAGGCGGATCATCATAAGTCCCTGCTTGAGAGTCAGCTTCCTCATCAGGGGCTCAAAATCGTTCAGGATTTCGTCCTTCAGTTTGTCGAGGTATCTGCTCTGCTGCCTCTTGTTGTACCCTCTTGCCACGAAGATGCTGTCGGTCTCCTTGATCTTGGCGCTTACGAAAAGAGCATAAGGATATGCCTTGCTGAAGTTGTGAAGGCGCTGGTAGTATTTCCGCCAGTCGCGGCGGTTCATATATTTGCGCGGATGCACCATCGCAGGGACTATTTCGTCATAATAGACGGTGTCCCTGCCGATTATCTCATAGCCTACGACTTCCTTGCCGCGAAGGTTACGGGCGTCCTGGGCCATTGATCCGGCCTGGCAGGCAATGACTGCGACAAGACAGGTGAGGATGTATGTTGAGATACGGCGCATAGTGTTGCAAAGTTATTCACTTTTGACAAAAATGGTTAATTTTGCACGACAATTCTCTTCAGGCAATGTTCAATCTATCAGTTTTCGACCCTTGGACTCTCTTTTCGGACCTGGGTATGATTATGGCCCTTCTCCTTGTCGGGAAACTCATAAGGGCGAAAGTGTGCTGGATTCAGAAACTCTTCATTCCACCGAGTATGATAGCGGGAGTCCTTGGCCTGACTTTCGGTCCGAACGGTCTGGGCTGGCTGCCTTTGTCGGGCTCCGTATCTGTCTATCCTGCGATTCTGATTGCGGTGGTGTTCGGGGCGCTCCCACTCTCTTCTCCCGCGTTCAAGGTTAAGGAAGTGGCTGGCAGAGTGGGTCCTATGTGGGTTTATTCTCAATTCGGGATGTTGTTCCAGTGGTCGGTGATGGGTCTGTTCGGAATCATTGTGATGAAAGCCCTGTGGCCGGAGTTGAACGATGCTTTCGGAGTGATGCTGCCTACAGGGTTCTATGGCGGCCACGGAACAGCCGCGGCCATCGGTTCTGCCTTTGACGGCCTCGGATGGGACGAGGCGGGCAGCCTCGGTATGACGACAGCTACCATAGGAGTGATACTTGCTGTACTCGGAGGTCTTCTCTTCATAAAGATGGCTGCAAGGCGCGGTGATACATCCTATATCTCGGATTTCTGTGACCTCCCTTCCGAACTGCGAAGCGGGCTGCTTCCAGAAGACCGCAGAGAGCCTTCAGGCCAGATGACCACTTCGCCTATCTCCATTGATTCCCTTACCTTCCATTTCGCGCTTGTTGTGGTGGCCGCTTTCGGAGGCTATCTGATAAGCAAGGGTGTGAAGATGCTCAATCCTCAATTGGAACTTCCGGTATTCAGCTGTGCTTTCGTGGTAGGACTGATATTGAAGACAATTTTCAACAGGACAGGAATTTCCAGATATATCGACCCTAAGACGACAAGCAGTATCAGCAGCTTTGCCACCGACCTGCTCGTCGCGTTCGGGATAGCGTCCATAAAGCTCTCCGTGGTCGTGAAGTACGCTGTCCCTCTTGCCGTGCTGCTTGTGGTGGGAATAGCCCTGACGATTTTCACGGTCTTCTATTTCGGACGCCGTCTGTTGAAGAAGGACTGGTTCGAGAAGTCCATTTTTGCCTGGGGCTGGTGGACCGGTACTATGGCGATGGGAATAGCTCTGCTCCGCATAGTGGACCCGAAGATGGCATCCAAGGCTATGGATGACTATGCCCTCGCTTATCTGCCTTGCGCTCCGGTGGAAATATTGCTGATTACTTTTGTCCCTGTTATGTTCGCAGCGGGCAACGGCCTGTGGATGATGCTTTTGTGTCTTGCCATCTCTCTTCTCCTCCTTCTGTTCGCCGGACTTATGAAATGGTGGATTCCGGGCGGCAGGCGGGACGGCAGGCCTTCTTGAGACAAGTATTGAATCAGAATTAAAAGTTAAATGATACAAAGATGAAACGTTTGACAGGATTATCTATTTTTCTGTCGCTTCTGGCAGCGACAGCGTTCACTTCAGCGGATGACGAGGCAACTCTTCTTGCGCGAGCTGAAAGGATTCACGACAGAATAATTTCCGTTGACACCCATACCGATACGGCGCTCGATATCGTGCGTGGGCGTGAAGAGTCACGCATAGAGGCTTCCCCTCTGAAACTGAAAGAGGGCAGGGTGGATTGCTGCTTCTATCCCATATATGTGGGTCAGAAGAAATTGACGGATGAGGACCGTCTTGCGGCCTACAGCTATGCTATGTCGATGATGACGGGAATAGAGAAGTACATTGCCTCCCATCCTGACGGAATGGCTGTCGCCTTGAGCAGCGATGACATTATAAGATACAAGTCGGAAGGCAGACAGTGCTTCGTGATGGGTCTGGAAAACGGTTTCCCGATCGGCAACGATATTTCCAAAGTCAAGGAGTTCTACGATAAGGGAGCCCGCATCATCACCCTTTGCCACAACTACCACAATGATATATGCGATGCCGCGATTGACAGCGTGACAGCTTATCACGGGCTGTCTGATTTCGGGCGGAAGGTTGTTGCCGAGATGAATACCCTCGGTATCCTTGTGGACCTTTCCCACGCTTCGACGGAGACTCTGGTGGACTGCATCCAGTACTCCAAGGCTCCCGTGATTGCGTCCCACTCCTGCGTGTATGCTTTGAAGCATCACCCTCGCAACCTCAAGGACGCAGAGATAGTCGCCATAGCATCGAAAGGCGGTGTCGTTCAGGTGACTACGGGCAAGTGGGCTCTTTCCGACCTGCCGAAGGAAAAGGTCAATATCTCCACTTTCTGCGATCACGTCGAGTATGTACGCAACCTTGTCGGTGTCGAGCACGTCGGCATAGGAACTGATTTCGACGGTGGCGGCGGAATGGTACAGCTTGAAAATTCCTCAAAGATGAAATTCATTACGGTGGAACTTCTCCGTCGCGGTTGGACGGAGGATGACCTGCGCCTTTTCTGGGGCGGAAACGTCCTTCGGGTTATGAAGGAAGTTGAGGATGTGGCTGCCGGATTACAGGCTGCGAAGTAGGTCGAAAATCACAATTTTCTCTCTCTTTATACAGTCCGTAAAAGACTGATAAATCAAGAATTAAGTACCAAAAATTTTTGTCGAAAAATTCACAAAAGTTTTTGGTATTTGATTTTTTTATGTACCTTTGCAATCCTGTCCCGTATGCCATAAAGGGCGTAATGGGCTCAGTATCAAGAATTTAATAATTATTTAATTAATAAAGAGATG
>JAGHVK010000043.1 GCA_018064345.1 Candidatus Cacconaster merdequi | reverse complement strand
CGAGGCAGGGCGTTCGCACAGCACCAACGGAGCCCTGGCGGATAGTCTCCCCTCCGGGGCTGGGGGCAAATAGGATGGCAGTCTGCTGACATTGCAACTGAGCGCAGCGATGGCGGCAATGGCTGCTGTCTGCCATACCATCTTTCATTTAACCCGCACGACGGCTGCGGCTCTGCCGTTGCCGTGGTGCGTAATAACCCCAGCAAGCCTTGTATGACGGCCGTAGGACGGCTTACAGGGCGCAGCTGACCGCTTTCCCACCTACGCACCTTGATCACGCTGTAGCGCGAAGTGAGTGCTCGATAACGAGCGCCTGTAATGCCCTACGCACAGCACTGACGCCCTTTTGGCCAAAAAAATCCTAAAGACCGAAGGTCTCAATAACACCAATAGCACTAGTACCAATGTTCCCAATAGGGATAACACTAGCGCATGGGTATAGGTAGGACAGTAGAGTAATAGCAATACTCCCAATAGAGGTAAGATACACGCATCGGTTTCATCGGCCGTTACTACAAAGACTTCCAATACCCACAACACAACAAGCGGCACGAGCAGCGGCGGCAGCCGCGCTGCGGCCAGCCAGGGAAAGGCTGTGCTCTGCGGAGGAGCCGCAGGCTCCGGAGCAGCATGAGCCGGGCGGGTGGGATTATGGAGCGGAGGGCGAAGCCCGGAGCGAGTGCGAGAGACCGGGCAAGTCTGACAATATGGCTTACGGAGCGCAGCGGAGGAAACATGTTGCCAGTCTTGCCGCGCGGGGCAAATGAGAAAGGTCAGCGAGCTGAACCTGCGGCAGCAGGGGCTGCTGGCTGACACCGCTTTTCTTCTCCTGGCACCAACCGGAATACCACGCCCGAATAGAAGCACTGACGTTGATGGCCGCCGGTATCACCTGATCCCACTTACCTACCCACCGGCGGCCGGGGGAAGCAACGGAGCCGAAGGCGGAGTTGCTGTGGAGCTCGAAGCAGTCTTTCACGGCTGGCTGCAGGCCAGATGGGAATGTCTGCCGGGCGGAACACAATGAAGTGGAAGTCACGCAGGCGCGCAGTGCCGCAGTGGCTGGAACCAAGCTGAGCAACCGCAGCGAAAGCGGAGGATGCTGAGCTTGACCGCTTTTAAATCGGCATAAAAGCTGTATCTTCCCGAAAAACACTTAACACATGGAACAATACACCTTTGAAATGGTCCCCGGCCTTATCGGTGAGATCACTGAACTTCTCCGCAGCATCAACAACAAATTAGACCGTCTGCCCTCAAATGAAGATCAAAACGTAATCTTCCCGGAATGGATGAGCGTGAATGACCTAAACAACTACCTTCCCACCCATCCTGCAACAACTACAATATACAGTTGGGTTCACGAGAATGAAATTCCTTTCTATAAGCGCGGGAAGAAGCTTACCTTCAAGAAATCTGAAATTGATGAATGGCTCTTGCATTCACGGCGTAAAACACACGAAGAGATTGCCGAAGAGGCGCGAAAGTATTGTGCAGCTCACCCTATTGGAGGACGCAGAAGATGAATGCAATGGACACAATTACAGTGGCACAACTACCCGAATATCTCGCCAGGATTGTCGCTCTGCTGCGAAAGGTCGACAGCAATTTAGACCGTTGCCTGCAGGAAGAGGAAGATGCTGAATTGCCAGATGAGGATGACTTAATGGACATCTTTCAACTGCGTGACTATCTGCCAGGGAACCCGAAGTTGGGCACGGTTCGCGGTTGGATGTATTACCAGCATATTCCGAACTACAAATTCGGGCAGCGAGTCTATTTCAGCAAGAAGGCCATCAACAAATGGATCCGCGTACATATTGAACGCGATGACATTGAATGTTTCAGGGGGCTGACTGAGGAGGATCTTGCTGACTATCCCGTGATGGAAGATGATGAATAGCTGATTCCCGGCGAGCTTTTGCTCCACAATTGGAATCATCTGCTATTATACAGTTATACCAATTAGTGACACTGAGACCGTATTTTAACATGTTATATTATAACCTATGGCAGGTCGCGGTTCGGAGTGTCGTACAAGGTCCAGCTGGCGCAGTTTAGACCACCTTCGTAGCGGATGAGGTCTGTTGCATCCACCATCTCGATGCGCCCTTTGTAGTGAGGCATCAGCTTGGAAATCTGGTCATACGCTTCCTGATCTTCTGGGATGTTGAACTTCGGAAGGATGAGAACCTTATCGGTCTGGAGCCAGTTGATGTATGCCCAGCTGTACTTGTGCGGCTTGGTTGGTTTGAAACTGAGCTCATGTACGTTCTTGAAATGAGCCTTCAGGATGCGTCTGAACCTTGCAGCCATATCTGGATCGAACTGGGCATAGTTGGTCATGAGAACCGTATCCTCATCTATGAAACGGACTATGCCGTCAGTGTGGCCATAGATTTCGTGTGTGTCCCATGGAAGGAATATGATGTCTGCTCCGAAGGTACGGGTAAGGTGCTCTATCAGATCGCGGGACATCCATTGTGGGTTCTCCTCAAAGACCTTTGCGGTCATGATAACTTTGCATCCGTTGTGGACGACGTTGCCTCCGTCAATCTTAATGCCTCTGGAATCTTCCATGTATGACGTACCCACGTATCGTCCGGCAACCGAATTATCGGTAATAGAGGCTTTGTGCCTGGCAGTGTCCAAAAGATAATCGGGCTCGTAGCGGAACAACACAAAACGGTTGTCAATGGTCTGGATAGGCATGTAATCCCGGCACCATATATCCTTGGTGCCATCAAGGAGAGAATGGGGCACGCCATATCTGTCAAGAATATTGACGAGACCATTGTATGTTACCGGACACACCTCCGGCAAGAGTGCAGAAAAATACACTCTGTTGCTAAGTGATTCAGGAATCATATTTTAGGGTGGTTTTATGCTTTCAGAACAGCCTTCCACTTTCGAGGACAGTCAATATCCTTAGGTTTGCCATCGGCTCCGTATACTTTGACATTCTTTCTAGGATGTACAAATTCCACACTCGCTGGTGTATCTCCATCCTCCCACTTCACATTGAACCCATTGTCAAAAACAGAGAACTGAGAGAAGAGTGCAGCATACATGGCTGTAGAACGGCCGTCATTAACGTTCACCTTTATATTGAAAGGCTCCATTGCTTCAAGTCTATCCTTGTCTGACTCGATGATAAACTCCCGGATCAGGACAGAGGCCCGTACCTTGCCGTTGTTCTCATGTTCAAATGCCAGGTCAATGCCTGAGACGTGATTATGAAGGAAGCCGGTAAGGATGAGAGGTTTCTTGGAAGACTTGGTGTCTTTATGATACACTATAGGATCCTTGATTCCATCTTCTCTTTCCTCGTGATAGTAGAATTCCAGAACGGTGGGACGAACTATCACTTTCTCCTGTCCGTCAGTTACCAAAAAATGTCCCGCGAGCATGCATTGAGCAAGTTCTATGAATGATTTAGGCGCCTCGTTGTGAATAAGGCATGCTCGTTCATCTGCTGAGTCAATCTTGAAAGATGATGTAATTTCCTTTAGTGTTTTCATACGACTGCAAAGATAGCTCAGTAACCATGGTACGGCCAAAAAACTTATGTTAAAAATTGTTAAAGTTTCGGAAAAACCTGATTCAGCGTCAGAAATTTACCGCTGAATCCAGCGGATGAACGCATCCACTCTGTGATCTGTCCGTATATCGGAAGGCGTGATCATTGAAGCCAGGACAAGTCCCTTCAGTGAGGTGCAGCGGCTGAGGGCTACATACACCTGTCCGGCGGCGAACGAATTGCCGAGATCGGCGACAACCCTATCGAACGTCAGTCCTTGACTTTTGTGTACTGTTATGGCCCAGGCAAGTCGCAGAGGGTATTGCGTGAAAGAGCCGATGACCTCAGACTCGATGCAACGCTTAGCATCATTCCATTTGTATTGGACCTTTTCCCAGACAGCGCGCTCGAGATATATCTCTTGAGTTCCGCCATCTTCCCCTTCGCACTCTATCACGATTCTGTCCTCCTGGAAGCCTGTCACGCGTCCTATCTTGCCATTGTAATATCTGTGGTCCGGATCATTCTTGAGGAACATCACCTGGGCATCCTCCTTCAGGGCAAGAACCACATCCGTTGGGTAATCCTTTTCGGTCATGTCACCGGTGATATCCGCTTCGAACTCCTGCTCTTCGCCGTCAAGCGCCTCAAGGTTTTCGTCATTGATGCTGCCTGCTGCAGCATTGGTCGTTGTCAGCGTTATATAGGAAGGTCCGTTCTCAGTCCAGGACTGGTTGAGATACATGTTCCTGAAAAGGGCGAAATCCTCCCGGAGCATCTTGCCCTCACGAACTCTATTGAGAAGATCAATGAACTCTCGGTCGCTCTGGCGATAGATTTTCTGAAGTTCAACATATTCCAGTTCCATGCTTTTTATGACCTTGGCGCTGAAGAAGAACTCACTTTTATAGAATCGGAACAGCACCGGAGCCTCTTCATGGGTAACAACCGGAGGAAGCTGATACACGTCACCAATCAGGACGACCTGGACTCCGCCGAAAGGCAGCGGGCAATCCTTGTACTCGCGCAGTATGGCATCGATAACATCAAGCAGATCGGCTCTCACCATTGATACCTCATCGATGACGAGCAGCTCAAGCTCTCGCAGAATTGTCTTCTTCTGACGGTTGTACCTGAAGGTCTCGTAAATATTGTCCGTGGAGCCGTCAAGCATTTGAGCACTTAGGCGAGGATCTCCTGGGAAGTATACGGAAGGCGGTATTTGGAAAAACGAGTGGATAGTCTGTCCTCCGGCATTGATGGCTGCAACTCCAGTTGGAGCAAGCACAACCATTTTCTTCTTGTTCCGTTCGCACAGATGGCGCAGGAACGTTGTCTTTCCCGTTCCCGCCTTGCCGGTAAGGAATATCGATTTGCTGGTATTCTCTACAAGGTCAAGAGCATGGAAAAATTCCTTATTTTCTGTGTCAAGTTGCAATTTATTGTCCATGGTAAAGATGCCTGATAGAAGAGCGTCTGCAAAGATACGGACATACTCTGCTATGAGGCAAAATTCTTTTGTTAAAAGTTGTTAAAGTTTCCCGAAAAGATGATTACTCTTGCTTCAACATGAGACGGAGACAGTTTTCGATGCATTCTAGAGCTTTCTTGTGCTTTTGAACACTTTCCGTGTGTCCTCCTGCCTCGCCTCTGGCAATATTGTGCTTGAGGTCGCTAATCTTCACACCGATTGCATCCGGATTGCCAGACAAACAAAGGTTGACAATGTATTGTAAGTAGGTATCATCTTTTTTGTGAGTCAATAGATCAACCGCCGTAACAACCTCCTGTGAGAAGCCCCATTTGGTAAGGTCTTCCAGAGTCACGTCTGAGTCCTCCACAACATCGTGCAGGAAACCTGCCAGCATCTGGGTCTTATTCTCTCCCTGCATGCCAACATAAAGGGCGTGGAGGATTTCAGGATTGCCGTCCCAATCCCTCTTGCCGAAGAATACTCTGGTTGCCAGGTCGACGGCATCATCAATGCCTGCTTCGAAGTAATCCTTCAGTTCCTCATAGGTCCATGGATTGCCATTGGCGAAGGTCTGCATGCGCTCTATCACCTCCAGCATGGTGAAAACATCGAAATAGTCTTTGAGCTTCTTGAGCGGGACTATGAAACTTCTGGTATCCTCAGTCATCTCATACGGATCACCATCAATGAAGGTGACTGGAGCGAATGGCTCTGTGCTGCCAAACTTGACGAAACACTCGCTGATAGGAAGGCCTCTGATAGGAAGAAGCTCCGGGCTCTCGATGACATCCAGTTCCTCGGCCTCAATCAGGATCCTCTCGAAGTCCTTACCGCAGTACAGGACATCCATCACCTCACTGATGTAACCCTCCTGAGTCCATTCCGGGAGTTCGTCCGCGTCTATCTCCTTGCGGTAGTCAAGGTATCCTGCAGGGGTTCCATCATCTTCATTGAATCCACGGTTCTTGAAGTAATTGATGTCGGTAACGGCCATCACGCCCAGTGGGCAACGGAAGGTGACATTGTTGCTGTCTGCCTTCTCATAGAAATTTGCGAAAATGTCGTAAAACATAAAGCTTTTGGTTTTTGATACCTTTCACAGGTTTCAAAACCTTCGCTGCCTCCGCGGCTGGCAGCTCTTGGTTTCGATTCCGGCTGCCGGTATGTGAATAAATGATTGTTTGCTCAGGAGAAGAACTCTCCCTCATTGCAATACAAAGGTAGAGCTATCTATTGACAGGTCTTGTCAGTGGAGCTCAAATTTGTTAGACACATTGTTTTTTTCTTGAGTTTGCCTTCCTTGACTCATTTTCAGCAAAGAAACGTTTAAACAACTGTCTTTCCAATGGAACAAGGTGAACATGCTCTTCTTTGGATTTCCGTATCATTGCATGCCAGTATTCCTTCAACCGGGATAAGCTTGCGCCATACTTCATGGACATAATATTTGACGCCATTAGACTGTCAAATATAGGAAGCGCATCCTGTCCCATACGTGGCACAAGCCAAAATCGTGTATGTTTTGTAATGAATGCTACGCCAAAATATTTGATCTCATTACACTCTTTTACAGCGTCAAACACCGCATCAATACTTTTTTCGGGCTCAGGAGAGGCGGAAAGGCATACATCAACAAGTTTTGGATATTTCACCCACATATTATCCCAGTTATCTACGGTCTCTTTGAGATACAACATTCGACCTGCACTACCACCCCAAACCTCAATTCTATGAAAAATCATTTGCAAATCAAACAAGTCGCGTTCACTCACCGGGGTAGAAACATATTTATTGATGCGATTTATTATATCTGCCTCTATCTCATCGTCGGATGAAAACTCCCTACCATATTCAAATATTTCTCCGCAATGCGCCTCATCCTCCACAATTGCGCGCATAGTTTTTACAGAAGTAGAAAGCCCATTTGTGTTATCACAGAGGGGCAGATAATCATTGGTATACTTGATATCTGGAAATGTAATGGGGTGGCCTTTCATACTCAATTCTTGAAATAATCATTATCTCATGACATCGGCTTGGTCATTATTATGAATGTCCATAAACTGCGCGTGAGTCAAATTTACAAAAATTCTTTAAATGTAATGGTTACCAGTCTTCTTCGTCGGCATAACCGTCGGAGTCGTAGTTCATCTTGTTCTCCCAGCCGTAGTAGGCTTCGAGGTCGGCATCGTGGTTCTGGGAGCGCATGCCGAACATGTCTTCGCAGATGGCGCGGTCTTCGTCATTGCGGTCGAATTCGCCGTGACGACCAATGTAGTTGTCGGTCATTGATGAACCGAAGAGTGAGTCAAAAAGTCCCATGGAGATGTTGTTTTTTACTTGTTATCCTTCAGGGCGTCGATGTCCTGCTGCTGGTTTTGGATGTCGTCGAGGTCTTCCAGGATCTCGAGGAGGGTGCATCGGATGTTATTGAGGTCGAGTATCTGGTCTTTGTAGGCTGCGGATTCCGGAGTTGGGTCTTTGCCTGCGAAGGACTCGTTCCATGCTGCTGATTCGGCGGTGTGGAGGTTTGAGAACTCGATCTGGCACTGTTTGAGTGTCTTTTGGAGTGATTGGATGGCGGATATTGTGTGTGCTTTCATATCGGTACAACGTTGTATATTTTCACGTTGCAAAGATATTTTGGCTTTGTGTCAGCTTTTGACAGTGAAGCTGAATTTATGGCTGGTTGGAAAAACTTTGCTATATTTGTGGTGAGCAAAGTTAGACTTCTCAAAATATAGAATACAAGTTATTCGCTATTTGCAGTAGGTGGCCAAAAATCGGGAAATTTTATGAATCATCCTGTTCTGCAACTAGGGAATCAGGCACCGTATGGTAAAGGTGTTGATCCCGGTTGTATGGATGATGACGTTTCCCGACGTTTTGGCCCCTGCTCCGGAGGAGCCTTTACCATATTTGTGTATATGGACGTCATGAAACTGGATCAGGAGCTGCATCAGCTTTACGTCATGGATATCGACAGAGATTTTGTCGATTTTTGCAATGCGGCGATTCCGGATCATCCAGTGCCAATCAATCTGAGTAAATACGCGAATGAGTACATGAGGTACCTGGATCATTCTATGGTGGTGATGTCTGGTCATCGCAGGGATGAGTGGGCGGATTTTGCTGAGATGTGCGAGGCGATGAAGGCGCAGGAGATTGGGAGCGGCCGATGGAATGATTTGCCTTCAGATGTGATGGCTACGGCTGATTTGATTGCGCACAGGGCGTATGATGGGCTTGTGGAGACTGAGGAAAGCGTGGAGGATCCTGAGCATTTGTTCCTGGTTATCGGGCTGTATTCGTATGCTGCAGTGGCTTGCAATGATTGTTTTGAGGCGCGGGATTACAGGAAGTTGTTTGTGCTTGCTTGGCTTATCTATTATGGCACTGTGCTAGGGATTGAGCATAATGGCAGTGCTGTCTCTGGTGGATTTCTTTCGTAGTTTCATTTTGTGGGTTGCTGCCAGGCAGGCAGCGGCCGGCGGGAGGACGGCCCTTGGGTCGAGCCGCCCGCACCGCCGGACCGCAAGCGCCGCGTGCGCTTATGCGCGGCGCTGGTGCCTCGATTTGGAAGAGCCGCTGGCTGGCGTATTTGCCAGCGGCGGGGATTATCGGGATAAGTATTCGATGATTCCTTCTACATGAAGGTCTATGATCGATTGCTTACCGGATTGGGATTCGAGCAGTTGGAGGTCTTGTTCATTGGTCATGAAGAAGTTTTCGGTGAGTACTGCAGGTGAGATTGTGTGCTTGAGGATGTAGAAGCCTTCTTCGTAGTCAATGTCTCCGTCGGCAAAGTCACCGCGAATGGCTTGCTTGCCGAAGTATTTGAGGGCTGCCATGGCGAGGTCATCGGCAAGGAGATCGGCTTTCGTCTGGCCTTTGCTGGTGTAGACGCTCCATCCTCTGGGTTTGGTCCATTCGCTGCCGTTTCCGAAGGCGTTGGCGTGGATGGAGACCAGGATTACATTTTCCTTTCCCAATGCCCGGGAGTAGGCGTTTGCGCGACGGCATCGTTCGGCAAGTGGAACATCATCGTCTTCCTCAACGAGAAGCTCGGCGTCATAGCCTTTGTCTCTGAGGTCAGCTACAATGCCAGCTGCTATTTCACGGTTGAATTTGAATTCGAGAAATCTCCCGTCCGGAGATCGTTTGCCTGGCGTGTTTTGGCCATGGCCATTGTCGATTAAGATTTTCATAGTAGGTGTAGTTTGATGTTGATTACTACAGCCCTACGATTCCATTGCAAAGATACATAGAATGATGGAATCCGAGAAAAAGTCGTATCTTTGTACTGGTAATTCTGCCGCAGAAGCAGGGTTATTTGAATTCACCACAGGCCGGGTACTCATGCAGTAGCCGGCCTGTATTTTTCAAAGGTAGTAAAAAGGTAGTAAAATTTATGTACTAAAAATGCCCCTGGAGTGTGTCCAGAGGCATTTCGTGAGGTGCGTAGCGGAATCGAACCACTGTGACAGGTTTTGCAGACCTGCGCCTAGCCACTCGGCCAACGCACCTGATTTGTGGAGAATAGGGGATTCGGACCCCTGACCTCTTGCATGCCATGCAAGCGCTCTACCAACTGAGCTAATCCCCCGAAGGCGAATGCAAAGATAATAAAAAAAATCTTATCCGCAATATTATTGCAATTCGTAGTTAAATTCGTGGTCGTATCCGTTTATGGGAACCACCAGTTTGAAACTCTCGGCATTCTTGACGTAATCAATCTTCATATAGCCGCTGTAGTTCTCCCCTTTCGCTATGGACTGGCTCTGGATATACCCGCTTATCCTGTCCTCGCGGGTGGCATCCAGCTCTTTCATACGGGGTCTGGCCAACTCTTCCTGCGCATCATCAATCAACGAGCTCACTGCTCTCAGCCCTATTCTTTCCCAGGAACGGTAAGGCAATCCGAGCTGGGAGAAGAACAATCCGTCCTTCACGCCTTCCGCCACACCTCTGCCGACTGTGCTGTGGGCTTCGTAATAATCGCTGGAGGCAATATTGTTGCGGTATTCGTTCTTATCCAGGATATG
>JAGHVK010000040.1 GCA_018064345.1 Candidatus Cacconaster merdequi | reverse complement strand
TTGTTATATACGTCACGCATATACAGCAAGTCATCAAGACATTCAATCAGGAATGGCTCCCCAGGAGTTCCTTTTCCCTTAAGACTGATCTTGGGGTCAATGTCCGGGAAAGCCTGACCTTGAAAAAACTCCTTCCTCCTGAGCTCGTTTGATTTGAGGTCGCTGAAAATAACATGACCGACGCGCCGCTCATAAGTTTTGTTTTCCGCAATATTGACCTTCACTTCAAACACTTCTTTTTCAAGTTGTCGTTTCTCGACAGTAATCCAATCGACATCAGAAAAAACATTGAATGGCTCTAATGACACGACCTTGATGGTACCGCCAGATGCTTCAGAAGATTCCGTGTCATAATGATTTAATTCGAATCCTTGGATAGAAATAATCGCAAACGTAGCATTCTCATCTAGATAGAAATACCTCCAATACGAAGGCAGTTCGTCTGTCGAAAGACCGTTTTCTTCATAATATCTTTTCAGATTTTCAAATACAATCTCAAAATCCAAATCCTGTCCAGGTCGGAAAAGTTCTTTGGCAGTCTTTTCGGAAAAAGTACCTTTTTCCTTGAATTCTGATGCGGCCTTTTGGAGAATAACAGTCAGTTCGCTCGCACTTCTTCCATTCTGAATAGTACATGTTGTTAACAACAGCATTGCATCGGCATCAGAGCCGCCGGTAACGTCCAGTTTCGTAAAGTCCACATCCGCCCCCACGAGATTTACGGTCTTGAGAAACTCTACCTGCGCCTGAGTCTTCGCCTTATTGTAACTTGTCCCAGACGAGACAAGTTTCATTATCCTGTCTTTCGTGATGGTGGTGAACAAGTTCAGGTTCGCCTTTGAATCGCTGGATTTAACAAAGGCCTCCAGGCATATCGGTGAATCTGTGACAGTGCCTGTGACCTCATCAAAATAATTTCCTTCAGCCTTCAGAACAAAATAATCAGCATTTGCTTCTCCGACGTTGATTGAGAAATTGCCAAGGCTTCCAGTAATGGTTGCATTGAATGTTTCTCCTGTCGGCAGCATATCACTCCCATATGCAATTGCTGTAACGTTGGAGCCCTCTACCAGATACCCTTTCTGAGCAGACCCCGAAATGATGTCGGCTGATCTTTCGTGTCTGTTGAGTTTTTCACAAGACACCAAAGCGATTGTCAAAGCAAGCAAGAATAGTGTTTTTTTCATAATTTGCAGGTTGGAATTTACGGGTGCAAAGATAGGTATATCTGTTATTCTTGACAAACGGATTGATAGAAAAGATGTTGCGATATGCGATTCGGGTCCGTTGCTCACGCAAATGTGTAAACTATATAAAGCTATGTCATATGGAAAGGAGGATTCGTGCGTGCAGGAACTACATTCCACAAAGTGTAATCCTTTTGATATGCTGAAGATGCTGGAGCGGGTATCTTGCCCAATTATGCCAGACAAGCTCGAGACTCGGGCTCCGGAATATTCAAAGCAGTTTCATCGCTATGTAAGCGCAGGCCTCTGCATCGGCGAGGGCGTGGTGATGGTTGGTGAGGTTGTAACCGCAGGCCGCCGCCGCTGTCTGAAGCTGATGGTTCTCAAGGTCGGGCTGGAGCCTTCTTGATGCCTCGAGAGTATCATGGAACTCATAGTCAGGGTAATCCATCTGATAGACCTTGAATACTTCTTTCAGACAGCCTTCGTCGAAAGAGGAGTTATGGGCGACCAGGGGAAGGCCTTCTATCTTCGGGGCGATCTTCTCCCATACATAGGGGAAGACCGGAGCACAATCGGTGTCTTCCTCACAAAGCCCGTGGACCCGCTGGCAGAACCACTTGTAGTATTCCGGCTCAGGGTGGATGAGGCTGTAATATCTGTCAACGATATCCCCGTCTCTAACTATGACTACGCCGACGCTGCACACGCTGCTCCGGCATTCGTTGGCTGTCTCGAAATCTATTGCTGCAAAATCTTTCATAAATCCGTCGTCTCGAAGGTGCAAAGTTAAACTGACATGCGCACATGTGAAACCATTTGCTATGGTCGCAGATTGTCCTGTCACATCAGCAGAAAGATGAGCAGAGCGGCGGGAATCTTGCCGGAGACATTGAAGAGAATTGTTGAATATTGACTCCTGCCGGCGCGCAGGTTGGTGCCGTCGAAATTATAGAGAACCTCGTTGTAGGGGCTCTGACCCTGTCTGATGTACTGTCCGTCCCAGTTGAACAGGACTTCTGAGTACTTGCTGTCCCCCTTCCGGAAATATTTCCCGTCAAAGTTGTAAAGCACGCTGCCGTAGATGCTGGAGCCCTTGCGGATGTTCCGTCCATCCCAGTTGTAGAGAACTTCGCTGTACTTGCTCTTCCCGGCGCGGAGTTCCGAGCCGTCGAAGTTGTAAAGCACCTCCCCGTACTTGCTGCTGCCCTTGATGACCAGAGTCTGGGCATTGAGGGACAGGCAGCTCAGCAGCATACTGGCTGCGCAGATGATGAAAAGTCTGGTTCTCATATTCTTTGTGAATATGTGTCTGGCATATCTTTCTGTAAATATAGGACTTTTGTTTCACTGTTGCATCACCTTGAGGCGAAGAATGAATATTCAGAATCTGACAAACACCGGCATCTTGAATATGCTCTGGAGGTACGCCCAGGTGCGGCCTGCCAGGCCGGTGCAGGGTCGGAGCCTGCATCGGCAGTGCCAGGGGGCATTGCAGCCCATTCCAGGGCATGATCGACCTGCCGGTGTTTTGCAGAAACATTCGGATAGTATCAATCCGGCCGGCAGGAAGTCGCTCGCCGGCACCGGGAGTCCCTGGCTCAGTACGGT
>JAGHVK010000061.1 GCA_018064345.1 Candidatus Cacconaster merdequi | reverse complement strand
ACAAACTTCAAGTACAGCAATATGGAAGTCAAGGACTGCGGCGAGACCTATGATGTATCGCTGAAGGTCAGGAACACCGGACGTCGCGACGGCGACCAGGTAGTGAAAGTGTTCGCCCGTCTGCCCGAATATGAGGGCAAGGCTCCGATCAGGGAACTCAAAGGGTTCCAAAGGGTATTCGTACCCAAAGGCAAGACCGTGGAGGTACATATACCAGTTCGCAAGAGCGATCTGCGCTACTGGAGCGAAAGCATGTCCTGCTTCGTCCATCCGGAGGGAATGCCCGAGTTCACGGTGGAATAGCATCCGGAAATCAAAATCTGCGGAGCTCCGTTTCGGGGCTCCGTTTTTTTTCTGGCCGGAGAGAATGCACTGAAAGAAGGCTGACGGTTCCTACTATCATCCATCCAGCACAAGACTTTGACAAAAACAAGCCACGAATCATCCAAGTCTGCCTTTTTGTGTTTACCGTGGCATTATTGACAATGAGGAAAATGTTGCCATAGTGCGTCACGCTGAGAATGGCGCAAAAATTGGAATCAAATAATAAGAACTCATCAGCGAAGGCCTCCTAAGTGCTTCCTGTGCGGGTATAATAACTATCGATTTCGGTCAGCCTCAAGAACAGGATATACGGACAGCGCCTGCAGGCAAGGTCTGCCGCAGGCGCTGCTGAATGTATGTATGACGGCTACAGGCCGAATGTTACAGTGGCGGCCGCTGACGGGATGTCTCCGAATTTCGTGCGCCCATTGATCAGGCCCTCTGCCAGTTCGAAATGGTATGCCTTGGTCGGGTCAGTTGCAGTCATTCTCAGTATCAGGCAGAAATTCTTGTCGTCAATTTGACTGAAGTTGTATACCTTGCCTGCATCGTTGCCCTCTTCATCGTAGATAGGTGTGCCGCCATAGAAGGCACATCCGGCGGCTTCGATGTCGTCAGGGATGCAGAAATGCAGCTCGTCCGTGTTGGTCACTTTGCTGTCAAATTTCAACTCGAACGGCTCCAGGACAGGGCGGACGGCGGTGAGATGGTATGTGATGTGCTGTTCCAGGAGCATCTTCCCGTCCACAAGAATCGTATTCGGTGTGATGCCGAAGGTATAGTCGCCTTCGGCGGTCAACTTGTCATAATAGGATATCGGTACCTCGATGCTGATTTCATTTCCCTTGCAGGTAACCTCATTTGAATTGGTCAGAATCTCCCATATTGTGTTTCCCTGTGAATCGACGAGAGTGAAGGCCTCTTTCTTGAAGAAGTCATCATAGAAGGTAATTTCCTTGGCTTCAGGGAAAGTCAGGAGGATGTCCATAAAGTCAGTGTAATTGAGCGTGGCCTTGTTGGAAGGTGTGATGTCGAATTTTATCTTGTCAGAGGTGCCGGGGCCAGTGCCATCGAAACTGGCTGAAATCGTGTAGAATGAATCCTCGCTGTTGGAATTTGTGAGGGTGATGTCCATGTTCTTCATATCGCTGTGGGCGGAATATAAATCTATGCCGCTATAGGACCCCTGCCCTTCCATCTTCACATTGTAACGACCTTCGACGTCGGACATGAGTTTGTCGAACGAGTCGCTCTGCAGAGGGTATATGATTGTGCTGGACTCAAGCTTTCCGTCCTTGAAGGAGTATGACATGTTGACGACCTTGTACTTGCCATCAAGGTAAATGAGTTCGGTGTTTGAGGAACTGGCGACAAGAGTCCATGTCGGGTAAGTCGAGCTCATGAACTGCATCACTTCTTCCTTGGCCGCATCCCACATCAGATATGGCTCATAATAGGAATATGGGTAATCGGTGATGGGATCGTCTTTCGGTTCGTCTTTTCCGTTTTCTTTGTTACAGGAAATGAAGGTGAATGCTGTAAGCAATGTTACTGTCAGGAGAAGGATTCTTTTCATGATATGCATAGTTTTTTGATCCGACAAAGATAAGCAAAATTCAGGCGGATTGTACAAGGCATGGTTCGTTTACGCCGTCGAAGCAATCATGATTCATCCGTGCATACATATGATTCGAACATACTGAGAATCCTTCCACAAAGGAAAATTGACGGCCTACTTTGAATGTTCTGCAGACCGTCAATTTTTATAGAGGGATTTTTGAGTCAAATAAGAATCATTTGATAATCAACACATTGCACTCAAGCGGGATTTTCGAGTCAAATAAGATTACCCGTAATAAGGAATATATGATTTGAACTTATTGGATTCTGTATCCTCTGAAGATGGCTTGATGAGCCCTGCCGCTACAGAATCAGCAATCAGTCGGGAAACCATTGCCGAGTTGTTCTTTCCGATTGACAGCCTTTCTCGAAGAGACTGGTTGGTCATCTGTTTTCCGTCTTCAAACAAAAGGCAGGCGTGTTGGTAGCAAGCCTGAATCTTCTCTTGCTTGGTCATTTCTTTGTAACTCTTCTCGGGGTAAATGAATACCCTGGTAAACTCCTGGCCTTTTACGACTTTGTATGGAGGAAGGTGTTTTTCTTCCAGGCTTGCGACGGTTCTATCCATCCCACTGCCGCGTTTCTCACAAAGATGAAGATAGAACATAACTTCCGCAAGCTTGTTGTTTCAGGAAACAGGAAGAGTATCAATCATTCGGTTGACTTCTACGAGAGGTGCTCCTGGATTTGAAATGCTGAGCCTGTTGTCAAAAATCTCAACGCAGACATTTGTGCCTTCCGCATCCAGATCCTGATGAATGCAGGCGTTAGCCAGCAACTCTCTTACTGCGACCACTGGATA
>JAGHVK010000119.1 GCA_018064345.1 Candidatus Cacconaster merdequi | reverse complement strand
GACTTGCCACCGCACTCTAACTATCGGTAATAAATTACAGTCCCTATATTTCTCTCAGCCCATCGCGAGGAGAATATCGACACCGAGCGCAACTTCCTCTCCCTCTTCAATGCGATAAATGCAATGGCGCAGAAGTACGATATGCCGATATTATATTCTTGTCATCAGAGAAGCCGCAAGAAACTTGAGGTGATGCATTTCACTCTCGACCCGAGAGTCATTCAGCATGAACCATTAGGTTTTCACAACTACAACTGCCTTCAGATGAATGCTTTTGCGGTAGTGTCTGACTCCGGCACCTACCAAACGTGCGACGATAGATGAGTTCAATTCCGATAAAGTGTACTTAATCTATGCCGAACCGACGAACGAGAGAGCGCAATGTCAAGTTCACTTGAACAATGCCGAGCGAGGAGGAGGAAGACAAAGTCAGTGCAGCAGAGGGTCGAGCGAAGCTCAACGAGTTGAAGGGAGTTGCGAATTTGGCGAAGTAAGGCGCAAGGTAGGGAGATGGAAGGTTGATGCAAGGGAGAATGTAAAGAGATTATTTTGTAACTTTATTGGTTTGAAAGACTTAATAATATGAGAACTAAGGAGAAACAGATAGAGCTTTTGCTTGAGCTGATTGCTTTTGCAAAGGGCAGGGGGAAAGAAGGAGAGGCGGATTGGTTGGAGTTCAAAACCAATATCAGTGAGTCTCATTCCAGCATCACGTATGAACGAGTGGGATGCTACTTGTCGGGATTGAGCAATAGCGCCTGCCTGAAATATAAAGACCACGGCTACCTTGTCCTTGGTGTGCAAAACGGGACGTGGGATATCGTGGGAACGAATCTGGTGATGCGTGATGTCAAGATCGGTGGACAGGATTATGAGTTGTGGCTGCGGAAAAATCTGGATCCGATAATCAACTTTGTGATTGAAGAATTCGAGTTCTCCCCGGGCAAACGTATTGTGGTTTTCGAGATACCCTCAACGCACGGAGTGCCGGTGGCATTCAAAAACGAGATGTACGTGCGTATCGGCAGCAACCTTACCAAACTCAAAGAATTTCCTGATTACTTGAGACAGATTTACAACAGCAGCATTGATTGGACGGCACAAGTGGTCGAGGGAGCTACGATTGACGACTTGGACCCGAAGGCTATTGCAGAGGCAAGAAATCAGTATAAGGAACTGCATCCCGACAAGCAGGAAGAGTGTGACAGTTGGGATGACATAACTTTCCTGAACAAGGCAAAACTGACAATCGGCGGAAAGATTACCAATGCGGCTCTGATTCTGGTGGGACGAAGCGAGGCGGAACATTGGCTTCTCCCTCATGTGTGTCAGATACGGTGGGTGCAGAATGATGGTGGAGATGAGAACATAAACCATGAGATTCTGGGCATCCCGATGGTACTGTCTGTGACAAAACTCTCGAACCTGATTTTCAATACAAGGTATGAATATACGATAGAAGGCTCCATTTTCCCTGACACAATGAAAATGTATGATGTGTTCACGCTTCGAGAGCCAATCTGCAACTGCATTGCGCATCAGGACTATATGAAAAATGCCAGGATTGAAGTGATGGAGCACGTAAGAGAAAAGCTGGTGTTCAGGAATCACGGGCAGTTTCTTCCCGACTCTGTTGAGGATGTGGTGATTGCAGACAGCCCGGAGTCACACTATAGGAATCCATTCCTGTGTGAGGCAATGAAGAATATCCACATGATTGAAACCGAAGGAGGCGGTATAAGGAAATTGTTCCTTCAGCAGAAGAAACGTTTCTTCCCTATGCCGGAATATGACCTGAAGGATGAAATGGTGCGCGTAGAGATTAATGCGAAGGTGATGGACGAGGAATTTGCCCGTATCCTTGTAAACGACCCTATGCTGAAACTCCCTGATATCATGTTGCTGGATAAAGTTCAGAAAGGCAAGAAACTCTCGCAGGAACAGGTGGCTTATCTGCGGAAAATGAACTTTGTTGAGGGAAGGAAGAACAGTTTGTATCTTTCCGCTAAAGTCGTAGCGCCTACCAGACATGTTGGCCTCAAAACGGACTATATAAAGAACAAGAGTTTCGATGATGATTACTTCCGCGGGCTGATTATAAATTACATCACGAAATTTGGTGTGGCTAAACGCCCGGAGATTGATAAACTGCTGATGGATAAGTTGAGCGATGCTCTGACTTTTGACCAGAAAGTTAGGAAAATAGGAAAGCTTCTGACTTCTCTCCGCATGAGCGGAAGGATAGAAATCGGA
>JAGHVK010000077.1 GCA_018064345.1 Candidatus Cacconaster merdequi | reverse complement strand
TTGTTGACATAAATAAAGGGTCTCTGTTGCTACAAAGATACCCCTATTTACGCACTATGTATAAAATTTATCCACGGATGTTTGGCATTGAGCCCATAATGGCTGAAGAATCGCCACCCGGAATAGCAGTCTTCGTCCGCGTAAGGACTGATGTAGAAAAATGCTTTGCTGTTTGCCTCGAAGAAATCATCCATTCCGAGGGAATGGTCATAATGTGCGTGGGAGAGGACGGCGGCATCCACTGAAGCGATATCGGTTCCGAGCAGCTTGGCATTGGTCAGGAACAATCCGGACCCTCCCGTATCCAACAGGATTCTCTTCCCTTCATATTCAATGAACAAAGAGAGCCCCCACTCTCCTTTGAGGTCACCGTCACCGATATTGTCCGACAATACTACAATCCTCATAACCAATTGAACTCCTATCAATTACACTTCTATCCACTCCACTTCGCCGCCCCAGATGGAAAGGAATTCAACAAACATGTCGTGAGTGAGTACGACGCTTGCCGTATTGTCGCAAGGGTGGAAACTGACCTTTTCCGCAGTCTGCAGTTCCTTGTCAAGAAAGTATTTGACGCGGTGTCCGTTCTCGAAGAGTTCCTTTGGATCGGCCGAATCTGCTATGTTGATATCGTTTATCAGACCGAATGCGCACACGGAACCGGGCGACACACCAAGACATCTTTCCATCCTTTCAGGACTTGCAAATGAAAGTTTTCCCTGATGGAGTTTATGCTCCAGCGAATGAATGTCAAGTTCCTTATGGCATTCGAAACTGACAAGATAATGCCGGTTTCCTTTGTGGTTACGCATAAAGAGATTCTTGCAGTGGGTTGAATCAATATCCTTCCAGTATGCAAGTGCCTCTTCTATCGTAAAGAGCGGTGGATGATAATGTACCTCATACCGGATACCGTTGTCATCCAGCCACTTAAGTGTTTTCTGTATTTTTTCTGAAGGCATAATACGCTATTCCTTGATACGTGAATCGATAATTATAGTTACAGGGCCGTCATTGACCAAAGACACCTGCATATCCGCTCCGAAGACTCCTCTTCCTACAGGTTTTCCAATGGCATCAGACACATCTTCACAATACTTCTCATAAAGCGGGACTGCCACGTCGTGACCTGCCGCACGGATATAGCTCGGGCGGTTTCCCTTTCTGGTGGAAGCAGTCAGGGTGAACTGCGACACAGCAAGGATTTCTCCATTGCAGTCCAATACGCTGCGGTTCATCACGCCGTTTTCATCATCAAATATGCGAAGCCCCACAGTCTTCCCGACAAGCCATCGCATATCTTCTTCCGTATCTCCATTTTCCACACCGACAAGAACCAGCAGGCCTTTGCCGATGGCAGAGACTGTCTTTCCGTCAATTGAAACGGATGCTTCCCTGACTCTCTGAATCACTAACCTCATATGAGAACCTGTTTTGAATAAAAACTTCCACAATATCCTTTCGTAGCAGCAAAGATACTCATTATTTCAAAACAGATTCTTAACTTTACAGCAGTTTGAAATACACCACCCTATGAACCGATTTTTATCTTTCGTTTCAGCAGCGTTTATGCTCCTGATAATGACTGGCTGCAAAGAGAGAGTCTCTTGCCCTGTCATGCCATCCCCTTTATGCAGCGGTGACACCGTTGCACTTGTTGCACCTGCATACCATATGAACGATTCACTTGTAGCGGTCAGTTGTGAACTGCTGAAGGAATACGGCTTTGTTCCTGTTCTCGGAAAGAACGCTTTGAAAAGATATCCTGACGTTGAAGGCTATTCAAGTTTTGCCGGCAGCATCGAAGAGCGCAAGGAAGACTTGCTGTGGGCTCTCAATGACAAGCAGGTCAAGGGAATCATCTGCCTTACCGGCGGTTATGGATCCGTCCATCTGGTTTCCAAGGAGGTGGCGGATGCTTTCCGCAACAATCCCAAATGGTTTGTCGGTTGCAGCGACATAACGACCCTCCTGATGGCATCAGTGGATGCCGGTGTTATGAGCATCCACGGCAATATGTGCATCGCATTTGCCCAGAAAGGTATGGAAGACGCCGGGAACATAGCGGTCCTCGATGCGCTCAAGGGTATTTTCCCGAATTATGAACTGCCTGCTGATTCCCTGAACATCAATGGCAAGGCAAAGGGAATGCTTGTCGGAGGCAATATGACAAACATCGTCCCGCTTCTCGGTACGGAATATGACTGCTTTGAAGGTCACGACTGCATACTGTTCATAGAGGAAGTGGGTGAAAGCATGCATTGCATCGAACGTCAGCTGAGTGCGATACTGCTGCATCACAGCGACAGGATCAAAGGGGTGATTGTAGGGGATTTCGTGGATTGCGGAAAAGAGTTCGGCTTTGAACGTGGAGTTGAAGGAATGATTCACAGCAGGCTCAAGGATATGGGCATTCCGGTATGTTTCGGCTTCCACGGCGGGCACGCAGACCTGAACCTTCCGCTCATCGAAGGAGCGGAAGTGACACTTCAAGTAACCGGCACAAGTGTATCAATATGTGAAGCTGCTGCCTCCAACGAACTCACGGAGGAGTGATGTCGGTGGAATCTCCTTGTCTGAAACCGGAGCAAAATAATGTGTGAACTTCAGCAGACGGTGAGCTTCGGCGTACGCTGTGGTATTCTTCGGTATGCTTTGTAGAATAGGCTCTGCGTGGTTGCGCAGAACGGCGAATTCAATCAGATATGCAGAGTTGAACATTGCATCTGCATTCTCCTGATACGGATATATCCACTTCTCTTCTGCATCCATCACTTTAGGCCACTGATCAATCGTCTCCTGAGCAGAGAACGATCCTTTGTTGTAATCGCGTATTATCCTGCGCAGCAGTCGGTTGTCACTTGTCGGAATCACGTTGTGGTTATCGAGTGAATTACCGGTTAGAGTGTTGATGAAGATACGGAACTTGCAGGCGTCAGGCACCTGGTCAGTAAGCCTTTCGTTCAGGGCGTGAAGGCCCTCCACAAGTAGGATGCTCCCCTTGCCCAGCTTCAGTTTCTTTCCTTTGTATTCGCGGAGTCCGGTCACGAAGTTGTATTCAGGGATATCGACTTCTTCACCGGAAAGAATCTTGAGAAGGTCATTCTGAAGCATATCGTGGTCCACGGTATCGAAGTTGTCGAAATCGTAGCTGCCGTCCGGGAATTTGGGAGTCTCTACCCTGTTCACGAAGTAGTCGTCAGTTGAGAAAGATACAGGGCGCAGCCCGCAAGCCTTCAGCTGTACGCTTATCCTCTTGCAGAAAGTGGTCTTACCGCTGCTGCTCGGGCCTGTGATAAGCACGAGACGTACAGGATTCTCACGACGATGATAACGGTGGTCAATCTCTTCGGCAATCTGGACAATCTTCTTTTCCTGCAATGCTTCAGCCACTTGTATAAGTTCACTTGCAGCACCGCTCTGGCAGGCGAGATTCACGTCACCGACATTGGAAAGGTGCATTATATTGTTCCAGCGACGGTTCTCATTGAACATTGCAAAGGTCTTCGGCTGATCGATGAAATGCGACAGCTGTGAAGGGTCGTGCCTGTCCGGGACACGAAGGAGGATTCCATTGTGGTATGGCTCAAGACCCCATACGTTAAGATAACCTGCAGAAGGGACGAGCCGTCCGTAGTAGTAGTCAGCAGTGTCCCCGAGCGTGTAATAGTCAGTATATATCTGTCCGCTTGACTCAAGCAGCTTGACTTTGTCCTCATAGCCACGGTCCTTGAAGATACGGATTGCCTCTTCGGTCTGGACTTCATATCTGTGGAAAGGCATATCCTTGTCCACAATCTCCTGCATCCTTGCACGAAGCCTGTCGATATCCTGGCTGGTTACCGGTTTGCGGTCATTCTTCGTGCGTCTCAGATTGCAGAAATACCCGTTTGAGATCGGATGTTCGATATACAGACGGCACCCCTTGAAGATATCGTGCGCCGCCTTGACCAGAAGGAAGCATAGAGAGCGTGTATATACACGCATCCCACTCGCCTCACGCACATCGAGAAATTCGATGTCACGATTGTTGAACACTCTGTATTTCAGCCCTTCCGACACATTGTTCACCTTTGCGGACACAATCTGGTAAGGGGCTTCGAACTTGAACTCGGTGAGCATATCCATCAGCGTGGTGCCTTCAGCAAAACGCTTGGAAGTCTTGGTATTCTTGCAATAGACCTGTATCATAGTGCAAATATAGTCAAAAAGCAGCGAAAAATCTGTTTTGGAATGGTACAAAATACTTACTTTTGCAGAACAAAAGGTGACAATATGAGCAGGTTAAGGTTCGATGCCGTGGAGGCTGCATTTTCAAAAGTTCCCGTCAATGTGGAACTTGAAGCCCGTCCGGACAAGATTTTCGCGAGCAAAGTGTTTGACAAGGTCAAGATGCAGAAGTATCTTCCACAGAAGTCATACGACAAGATGGTGGAAGTCATCGACAACGGAGCTCAGCTTGACAGTTCTGTCATAGACAGCGTTGCTGAAGGAATGAAGAGATGGGCGATAGAATGCGGAGTCACCCACTACACCCACTGGTTCTCACCTCTTACAGGAAACACTGCAGAAAAGCACGACGCTTTCATAGAGCTGGACGGCAAAGGCGGGGTCATCGAGAACTTCTCTGCAAAACTGCTCAGACAGCAGGAGCCGGACGCATCTTCTTTCCCAAGCGGAGGAATCAGGAGCACCTTCGAAGCGAGAGGGTACAGTGCCTGGGACCCGACCTCACCAGCATTCATCATAGGCAACACTCTTTGTATCCCAACGATATTCGTTGCTTACACGGGAGAGGCACTCGACTATAAGGCTCCACTTCTCAAGTCGATAAGCGCCATCGACAAAGCTGCCACCAAAGTATGCCGCCTTTTCGATGAAAAAGTGCAGAAAGTGCACTCCTATCTCGGTTGGGAGCAGGAGTATTTCCTTGTGGATGAAGATCTTTACATGGCCCGTCCTGACCTTATCCTGACAGGCCGTACCCTTATGGGCCACGAAAGCGCCAAGAGCCAGCAGCTCGACGACCACTACTTCGGTGCAATCCCGGAGCGAGTTTCCGCCTTTATGCAGGACCTTGAGATAGAGGCTCTCAAACTCGGCATCCCCGCCAAGACCTGCCATAACGAAACGGCTCCGAACCAGTTCGAGCTTGCACCTATCTTCGAATCGTGCAATCTTGCCGTGGACCACAATATGATTCTGATGTCGATAATGAAAGACGTTGCACGCCGTCACGGCTTCAGAGTCCTTCTGCACGAGAAACCATTCAAGGGCGTGAACGGATCAGGAAAGCACTGCAACTGGTCTTTGGGCACCGATACCGGAGTACAGCTGATGGCGCCAGGAAAGAGCGACAAGGACAACCTGCGCTTCATTACATTCGTCGTGAACACCCTTGCAGCAATCTATCGTCACAACGGGCTTCTTAAGGCAAGTGTCATGAGTGCCGCCAACGCCCACCGACTCGGCGCAGCCGAAGCGCCACCGGCAATCATTTCAAGTTTCCTCGGTTCTGAAGTATCTTCCGTCCTCGACCATATTGAGTACAACGATGATTTTGTGAAGATTCTCAGCAAGAGAGAGTTGAAGCTCGACATCCCACAGATTCCGGAACTCCTGATTGACAATACCGACCGGAACCGCACCTCCCCGTTCGCCTTCACAGGCAACAGGTTCGAATTCAGGGCAGTAGGTTCGGAAGCAAACTGCGCCCCTTCGATGATTGCATTGAACACCGCTGTGGCCGAACAGCTTGAGATGTTCAGTAAGGATGTGAACGAACTCATCCAAAACGGGGAGGAAAAGGAATTCGCCATTGTCAAGGTACTCCGGAAATACATAAAGTACAGCAAACCAATCCGTTTCGACGGAAACGGGTATTCAGGCGAATGGGTGGACGAAGCCCTCAGGCGCGGACTCGACTGCGAGACAAGCGTTCCTCTGATCTACGACAATTATCTTTCTGAAGATACCATCGCTATGTTCCAGAGCGAGAACGTGATGAACGAAAGCGAACTGCGCGCCCGCAATGAAATCAAATGGAGTACCTATACGAAGAAGATACAGATTGAAGCACGCGTAATCGGTGATATGGCGCTCAACCACATCATTCCTATTGCCACCCGGTACCAGAGTACTCTTCTTGACAACATCATCAAGATGGAGACCGTTTTCGGCAAGGAAGAGGGTGACATGCTCTCGAAAGAGAACATCGAATCGGTCAAGGAGATAGCGAAGAACGTAGCTGACATCAGACGTCTTGTTGAAGAGCTTGTGAGCAGACGCAAGGTAGCCAACAAGATAGAATCGGCAAGAGAGAGGGCCGTCGCCTACCACGATGGCATCGCGCCTATGTTGGAAGATATCCGCTATCGTATCGACCACCTCGAACTGATGGTGGACGATGAGCACTGGACTCTCCCTAAATACCGCGAACTGCTCTTCTTCTAAGAACAGGTTCAGAACAGCCTGCTGTCCTTCGAAAGAAGGTTGCCGAGACGCGGCAGAACTTTCTCGCGGGAAGTATCCCCTGCCTTGCGCGCATCAATTTCCCTGCGCATCCAATCCTCGACGGATGTGTCAATCATATCGTCATAAGGCTTGCCCACGCCAAGGCGCACAGGCCACAGCAGAGCCTCTTCCAAAAGCCGTTCAGCATTGGTCAGGTCCCCTTTGTCAATCGCCTCGGCCGCAAGATGCAGTTTTGTGTGACGATATTTGTCGTGGCTTCCCTTAAGCCCCTCAAATGGCAGATACTCAATCGTATCGAGAATCCTTTCAGCCTCAGGGAACATATCCGCTGCAAGATAGGCATCAATCAAAGCGTCCCCAATCTGCACGTTGTCAGGATGCGAAGCGTAGAACTTCTCAAGATGAGAAACAGCATCGGAATGTTTGCCGCAGGCCATAAGGTCATCGGAAAGCATCTTGCAGTAACGCCACTCATCCGGGTCAATTCCGATGGCTTTTTCAAGATCCGCGGCATCCTTGCTGAATTTGTACCGGTAAGCGTAATACGGAGCATAATCGGAATCCAAACCTTGCATAAGCGCAGAAGCTTCAGATTTATAGCCGTAGAAATCCTTGAGCATGGCGAGCAGATAGTGTGACTGCCACTTTCCACCATTGTTCACTGCCCACTCAAGAGGCTTGCAGGATTCCCTGCGGAAAGGGAAGACGAATTTGACATCGCACTTTTCCGCAGAAGAGACCGCCTTCGTATCACCTTCAAGATATGCAGTCCAAAGAGCAGTCAGTGAGTTCTTTGACGGAAGAGCCTCCAATATGGCAACCGCATCGTTTGTCAGGCCCAGGCTGTTGTAGAAAACCGCAAGTTCAAGATAATCTTCCCACGGAAGCTCTTCCTGGAAGGAATCGGCGAAAGCCCCGGCATCCACAGTTCCGGAAAGCATTCTCTCGGCAGCGCAGAAGTGAGAGAGAGGATTTACACTTTCGAGGGATTCCAACGGGCAGCCCCCTGCCTTGTAAAGAATCTGCAATGCAGTGAAATTGTTGCAGTTGTACATCAGAGCCTTTTCTGCATACTCCTTCGCAAACATTATATTGCCTCTTTTGAAATGCAGCCTCGCAAGTTCTGTATATGCGGCAGTACGGAGAGCGCCATTGCTGATTGCAGCGACCTCGAAGCGGTCGAAAGCATCGTTATATTTTCCAAGTTCCACAGCGGCAAGTCCACCAATATAGCCGGCATCAGCATCGTACTGGTCAACAGCAAGAGCCTTGCCGGAAAAGTCGTATGCTTCACCGTAGCACATCCTGCGGTAGAGAAGGTCAGCCTTGAGAGTCAGTGCATCAATCCTTGACGGTTCTGCAGCAAGCACACTGTCAACAAGTACCTCTGCACGATTGAATTTCCTCAGCCCGACATAGTCTCTTGCCATAAGCATCTGTCCTGACGGAGAATCCGCATTGAACTGAGGATTGCGGTCCTGAGGGCGGTCAACGATTTCCTCATCTGCACGCCACAGGACTTTACCTGCAATCGAAAGGACAGCAGGCTCTTCCTTGGTCTTGAATTCAAAAGAAAGAGTCCTGGCAGGCTCAAGAGTACATTCCTGCTTATGGAGCGTTCTGCCGCCCTCATCAGAAACCACGAGCATACCTTTTTCTGAATGAAGAGGATAGATACCCACCTTGACCTTCTTTCCATCCTTGACGACCGAAGTCACAGCGTCCAGAGTGACATTGTCAGCAGGCCCTATGCCGGAGTACGGCAGCCAGAAATCCGACCATCTGTCAGTTCCGTACGGCGTGAAGAGAATCTGACGGTACGACGAAATACGGGAGCTCTTCTCAAAATTCTGATTGTAGAGCTTGCCGCTCTGCATCTCGATATATTGCGGACGGGTGTCGGTGAGCAGGTCAATCCATATACCGCCCTGGTCGCTCAAGGCCCAAGTGTAATACTTGCGGCCAAGCTTCTCGTCACGCAGGGCCCAGTGCATCACTCCCCAGTCATCATCCTTGTAATAAGAGCCGAAGAAAGACTTATGGGAACCGACCATATGATACGATTTGTCCGGGCCGAAAGCCTGGTTGCTGTATAGGGACAGATCCCGGTTCTGCTCGTCCAAAGGATAGAGCATCTTCTCTCCCCAATGGCTGACCGCATTGTCGCTCGGATAGACAAGCATCAGGTCATCGGAAGTCTTCATACCAGAGTTGGCCCAGGAGTAATATGGCTGATATTCACCGCTGTCGTTGTGCCAGGTAGAAGTAGTGCGGAGCCAGACTGCATCTTTGGGAAGATTTATTTCTATTGTCCAATGGCTTCTGCTCAGCATCTCGAACACACCGATATAGCAGCTGGCACTGCCGTCAGGTTTGTTCTCGACCTTCCAGTCCACAGGCGAAGCGCAGGATGGAGCGTGACCGATTACGCCATAGTTGAATTCAATGCCTCCGCTTGTCCACGGGCCGCGCAGCGATATGTCGCGGAACTTCACAACATCGTTGTCGTAGAACATCTCCTTGCCGGCACTCTTGTCGAACACCGACCAGACCTTGCCTCCAATCTCAGGGAAGATTTTCACGCGGAGATAATCATTCTCAAGGACTACCAAAGTCCATCTGCACTCTTCTCCTTCCTTGGTGAAGTGCTGGAAACGCCAATATGGGTAGACCTCTCCCATTTGAGGCACAGGATCAGGGTCAGCGAAAGGATAAGTACGCATCACCGTATCCTTCACACTGACAACCGTCTGTGCATTTGAGACAGCACCTGCGGAAGTAACAGTGGCAAGTGCCAGAAGGATTTTCAAAGAGATAACGGATAAATTACTGAATTTCATATAGATAAATATTACATTCAAACCACTGTCCTTATAAGAGGACATTCACAGATACGAAGTTACTCAAAAAACGGCAATTCTTCCGTCCATTCTGCAAAAAGCCTGAAAACGGGGTGAAACCAGCCCTGAAAACACTTGTTTCAGAGAGCAACCTGCGGGGATTCAAAGGAAAGAGAGAAATGGATATCAAAGAGAAATTCCTGACACATCCACTGACAGAATGGCTTTGGTAAGAGACTGAGACTGTCACAGGGCTCTTTGGCAAAGAAATTGTGCATTGGCCGGATGAATGGATTAAGTTATTGAATTTCGAAAAATGAACGAACAGAGATTATTGAGCGACCAGACCACACCGGATGGTACAAGAGTCATACAAATTGCCCCGTCAGGGATTGTCTGCGCGCAATGGATAGGAATTGCCGTGAAGGACGACATCATTCTGGAAGCAGCTTTCGAAGGAGGGTGCAACGGCAATTCACAGGGAATTGCCAGACTCGTCAAGGGTATGAACGTCAGGGATGTGGTTGAGCGTCTGGAAGGCATATCCTGTGCAGGAAAAGGTACAAGCTGCCCGGACCAGCTGGCGAAGGCCATCAAAACGTATTTCATCAAATAATTGATATGAGAAAGATAGTTGGAATCGGCGAAACCGTGCTTGACATAATCTTCCGTAACGACAAGCCCCAGCTTGCCACTCCGGGAGGCTCAACTTTCAATTCAATGATCTCCCTGGGAAGGAGCGTCGGAAAGAAATGGCCTGATACGAAGATATTGATGGTGACGGAAACCGGTGACGACCACGTGGGCGACATCATCACAGACTTTATGGAAAGCAACGGTGTCTGCACCACTGCCGTAACACGCAACAACGGCACACAGAGTCACCTCTCCCTTGCCTTTCTCGATGCCAACAACGATGCTCAGTACCAGTTCTACAAGGACCACTCCAACGCCTCGCTTCAGGAAAGCAAGGTTTCAGTCTGCAAGTTCAATTCTGATGACATTGTTCTTTTCGGGTCATATTTCGCAATAAATCCCAAAATCCGCAATTACACGTCCTCTCTTCTCCGCTCAGCACACAATGCGGGAGCAATTCTTTATTACGACGTGAACTTCCGCCGCAACCATCTTTCCGACCTTCCCGATACCATCGGAAACATTGAAGAGAACTGCCGCTTGAGCGACTTCGTCAGAGGCTCAGCTGAGGATTTCGGATATCTTTTCGGAACAAGCGATCCCGGAACCATCTATCGTGAACACATTTCCAAATGGTGCCGGAATTTCATCTGCACCTGCGGTCCAAAGCCGGTACACATTTTCACCCCTTCAATGCATCTGACATTCGAAGCTCCTCAGGTCGAGACTGTATCCACAATCGGTGCAGGCGACAACTTCAACGCCGGATTCATCTTCTCACTTATTGAGAAGGATATCCGGAAAGAGGCCGTACCGGCACTCTCCCCTGCCCTCTGGGACGACCTCGTCGCCAAAGCCGGCCTTTTCTCCGCCAACGTCTGCCGCAGCCCCTACAACTACATCGACGAAGACTTCTGGAAGAGTATGTAAAAGAGCCGCTCACCTGCAAGTGAACGGCTCAGGATATGAAAGACAAAAAGCCAGTCTTTCGTCTATTTCTTCTTCAGCAAGCCGCCGAGAATGCCGGTGGCAGCACCAAGGATAGATGAAGTACCGCTTTGCTTTGCGCCACCGCCCTTGAGAGCGATGAGAATATCCTGGAAATCGACGTCACCGTCGCCATCCTGATCTTTGAGAACACCACTGAGCTTTCCCATAATTGAAGGAACAATGCCTGAAAGAGCAGAAGCAATGCCACCACCAAGGCCAAGTTTCTTCACGACATTGTTGGTAAAGAGATTGCCTGCAAGAGCAGTGATAGGGCTGCTTGCAGCAGCTGTTTTCCCGGTAAGAAGGGATTTTACCATATCGATTCCACCCGGTTTGGCGGCAGTCTGAGTAAGGCTTCCGAAAATAGAGTCAGAAAGTCCGCCGAGAACCTGGTTCTTGACGTTTGAAGGGATGTCAATTTTCCCCGCAGAAGCGCTTACCGCTTGTGAAATGATGTCAGCAATGTTAGCCATAACTATAAGTATTTAGATTAAAGAAATTTCAAATCTCTACAAATTTAACAACAAATCGACAAACTTGTTCAATCAGACAAATATTTTTAAATAACAACCGTCTGTGCGCCTGCAGATGATCTTCTTTCATTGAATGCAAATATTACAGTTTCCGAAAAAAAGCATTACCTTAGCTTCATAGACTAACTCCAAATACTACCAACGATTGCCTTCGGTTGTTGGACTCAGGTATTTAACTTATTACAAAACAATAACATAATGTCAAAAAACATATCCAAACTGCTGACTTTGCTTTCAACGTTCGCTTTTTCGTTTCTTCTCCTTTCCTGTGACAAAATGGAGAAGGATTCGGAAAAGATAGAATTCTCTGTCGATATTTCAGACATGGAATTTACTTGTGAACAACAAAGCTATGTGATACATTTCATAGCTCCTGATTCCTGGATAGCGAGTTCTACAGCTACGTGGATATCCTTGTCTCAATCTAACGGACCTGCCGGAGCTAATATATTGATTGTTACCCTATCTGAGAATGAGGGCAAGTCTGACCGGACCGGTACTGTCTCAATAACGTCCAAAGGAATGACCCAGAACTTCTCCATAAAGCAGAGCGGAATTGAAACCCAGGATATGATTATTGGAGGAAAATGGTATCTTGGCTATTATGTCAGCAGCTCCCTTGTCATACACTTCAATGGTGAGGAAACCATTACATTCAAACCTGATGTGCTGGTCTGGGCCGGTCAGCAGGATCCAAATGGCAATGGTGAGTATGCGATAAAATACTCGGAGGATGGTACCAGTTTCACTTTCAGGAAGAGTGGTAGTCCTGAAAAAACGATGTATATCGTTGAAAACACAAAAGATAGGATAATATTGAGAGAAGGTGAAGCCGGTGCTTTACGTTATTGGTATACGTCTGCAATGGCTGCAATAAATGCACCGGAACCTGAAACAAATATTACAGACCCGTCCCATAAGGAATCAACCGATATCGATTTCATCCTTACTCTCCGGGGTGGTACTACTGATTCAGACAATAACCCGATGGGTATTCATTTTCTCAACGGGCATGTCACTACAGAGGAGGACAGACTATGGCTTGCAAATCCGAACAACGAGCCTGATTACAGATATGCTAACGAAAACCCCCAGGCTCCGACCCTGACGACATGGAGACATTTCAGCGTTACTCTGTATCCTTTCGGAGATCCTGTTCCTGCGGATGTGAACCAGCATTCCATTGGAGATTGCAGTCTCTGCTCCGTCTTGGCATCATTTGCATACATATACCCGGATTACATAAAGCATATCATCAAGGATAACAATGACGGGACTTTTTCCGTATCACTTTATGATACACAAGGAAAAGCTGTTTCTGTTTCCGTCAATTCCAATTTCCTATGCGACAACAGCGGCTCCTTAGCTCAAGTTACAGGAAAGAACAATCTCCCAACATGGTCAACAGTACTTGAAAAAGCACTTATGAAATGGGAGACAATATACAAAGTGGATAACCTTTGGGGGATAGGCTCCGAGTTTGCAGCGCCTCTTTTGACTGGAGACGGCAGGAGCTTTTCTTTCTACCCTAACTGCTTATGGGCAAGCGAACTGAAAATGGCTGTTGAATGGGGCGTTGACAATGGAATGATCGGCATCGGAGGATTTACTGTGGGTGGTCTGCAATGTGGCCAGCTTACGAGTGTAACAGCCCACGCATTTACCCTTATGTATACAGCCAACACGTCTGGAGAGTTCCTGTTCTCCATGAGGAATCCATGGGGAATCACATCCTGCGATGGTGTCCTTGACATTCCTGACAATAAAACAGTCACATCCACGATTGATCTCAGACTCATCTATCCTGGTGCGGCAGCTCCTTACAAGAAATCAAATGTAAGAGGTTACATACCACCGAAATTTACAATCAGGCCAGATGACCTCGGAGTTTCAAAGAGACTTCTTGAACTTTCCGGAATGACGCTTATCAGCCAAGAACGTTAGATGCAATTTTGAAACATTAGTGTCCGCGTTTTGAATACGCAGATACGGCAAATCGTCAAAGTGTTCCTCAATTTACCCCAGCTGACGCTGAGCCTGAGCGCCACAGCAGCCTTGTGCTTCTGTATCTCGCGCGGAAGCAGATGTACCGTGCGGGGAAGGCATAATGAGAGAGGATGGCCTTGTCTCTCTCGACTTGGTCATCCTCTTCCACTGAAAGATTGATGTGAATCTATTTCACGCCATGCATAATCACCTCTGAATGATTGTTCTGGTTGAATATTGACGCAAACACCTTACGTACGGTTTCTGAATCAAGGCCATTGAGGATAGCCTCGTATTCGGTGTCATTGTCGGCACCGCTTAAGATATAGTCTGATATCACACCTGACCAGTATGAATTCTCACGCAGATTCTCTTTATAGTTCTTGATGAAGTATTCCTTGGCCTTTGAAAGGCTGGCCTCGGATGGTCCGTTCTGAACAAAGTCAGCAACAATCTCGCGAACACGCTGGTTGAGGTATTCATACTTTTCCGGATTGGTCTGATAATGAATCTGCACGAAAGCTTCCTTGATAGGGTATGCTTCCATTGCGCCGTATGCTCCAATACCGTATGTGCCACCTTCTTTCTCACGAATCTCAGCAAGAAGGACCTCAGTCAGAGCATTGAGAGCGACATCGAATGCGATTGACTCTTTCAGGTCAGCCTTTGCTGTTCCGTGGTACAAGAAGCAGTTGCTCACCATTGGTATTTCCATCTGGCGGTCGAACAGCTTGTTGATTTCTCCATTTTTGAAAGGATTCTTAGCGAGCGGCTTCTCTTTCTTTCCCTTGATAGAAGGAAGTGAGCCGATATATTGCTCAAACATAGGAATTGCAACCTGTTCATCAATGTTTCCTGTGAAGATGAACGAGAAGTCAGCAGCATTTGCAAAACGCTCCTTTGCTATCTCTATTGCACGGTTGTAGTCAACCTTTTCAAGGTCCTCAAGGCTGAGAGCCAATGCTCGTTCCGGCTCAGAGTGAACAGATGTTACAAGAGTATCCTGGAATGCAGAACTTGGTTGTTTTGCGCGGTTTGCTATCGCAGCCGCAGAACGTGTCTTCCAGGAAGTGAAAGCCTCATCGTCCTGACGAGGGGCAGTGAAATTGAGATACACAAGCTGGAGCATTGTCTCGAAATCCTTAGGTGTTCCTCTGGCAATGATGCTTTCATTGTTGGTTCCTACGACAGGTACAGCGCTGACCTGCTTTCCTGAAAGAGCCTTGGAAAGAGCTGTCTTGCTGAAGTTCCCGACGCCACCGATTGAGAGAAGTTCGTTCAATGTACGGAGGACAGGAGATTCAGATACAGGATAGAGTGATGTTCCTCCCTCGCTTATTGCAGTCATAATGATTTCATCCGCATTGAAGTCAGTCTTCTTGAAATATACGGTCGCACCGTTTGAAAGAGTGTACTTGCGGTAGCCGAACTTACTCTCCTTGACCTTCTTCACCTTGCCCGGAGCAGGAAGTTCAGAGATGAGTGGCTCGTTTGAAACCTCATCTACATAAGGCTCGATGTTCTCTGCGGCAACAGCAGCAAGAGCATCCTTCATCTGGTCAGCAGTCGGATAAGTTACGCCCTCTTTCTCAGGAAGCATGCACTGAAGCACAAGATTTGAAGTACCTTCACCTACGAAAGATGCAACAATCTGATTGACAGCCTCGACAGGAATATTCGGAGCAAGCTGCTGTGAAAGCAGATACATATTCTCATCACCGGCGATAGGCTCGTTGTCAAGGAAATGACGTACATACTCGGAGCAGAACTCAGAACTCTTCTTCTTGTCGCGCTGGTTGTATGCAGTCTCATACTGGCTGAGGATTTCAGCACGGGCGCGCTCATATTCACTTGCAGTGAAGCCTCCGCGGGCAGCCCTGAGAAGTTCACGGTATACTGTGGTGACAGACTTCAGGATGTCGGTCTCTGAAGAGGCGCAAATTCCAGTAAATGCGTCTTTTGTCTTTGCAATGAAGAACTCACCGTCTGTGGCAATACCCTGTATGAAAGGAGGGTTCGCACTCTGCTCAAGTTCCTGGAGCCTAGTGTTGAGCATCAGCTGAGCAGCATATTTGGCGTATGAATATACCAGATATCCGAGATTGTCCTTCATATTGTCAGGATATGCGTCGTGCTTGCAGAACACATATGAAAGGGCATAAGGCTGCTCCTTGTCGGTAATCATACAAATGATAGGCTCCGCATTGTCTTCAACCTGAACGTAGTATCTTTCAGCAGGATCGACAGGGGTGGCGATTGTTGAGAAAATCTCCTTGATCTTCGCCTCGATCTCATCCACGTCAATGTCACCTACAACAATGATTCCCTGAAGATCAGGACGGTACCATTTTTCATAATAGTCTCTCAGGACCTGATACGGGAAATTGTCAACCACTTCCATCAACCCGATAGGAAGCCTTTCACCATATCTGTTTCCAGGATACATCACAGGAAGAGACTTCTCAAGCATACGCATCTGTGCGCCGCTGCGGCTGCGCCACTCTTCGTGGATCACACCACGCTCGTGGTCGATGTCCTCATCTGTGAGAAGAAGTCCGTCAGCCCAGTCGTGGAGAATCCAAAGGCAGGAATCGATTGCACTCGGAGTCGTTCCAACTGGGACATTGTCGATATTGTAAACGGTCTCGTCAACTGAAGTGTAGGCGTTGAGGTTTGCGCCGAACTTGACGCCGATGCTCTCGCAATACTGAATCACACCGTTACCGGAGAAATGCTGTGTTCCGTTGAAGCACATATGCTCAAGGAAATGAGCAAGACCTCTCTGGCTTTCTTCTTCGAGGATTGAGCCCACTTTCTGGGCGATATAGAAGTTAGCCTGTCCCTTCGGCTCTTCGTGATGACGGATATAATAAGTCAGACCGTTATCAAGATGTCCGATGCGTACGGCTGGATCAACAGGAATCGGCGGCATCTGCTGAGCCGACATTGACAGTCCAGCAAGCAACACTGCCACAAGAGTAAAGATTTTTTTCATTTTTTATGTTAGATAATTAAAAAGTGGTATAATTCAAAAACATATCCGAGGCATCATTGCAATCCGTATGCCACACTGCAAAAGTAATAATAATTTATCTTAAAACAATAAATTTTTATCGTAATTTCAAAAAAATATTTAGTTATAGCAGTGAAGTCAATGCCTCGTAATATTTCTTCGAAACAGGGATGCTCTCTTTTGCACCTGAATCGAGTTCTGCAAAGAAAAGTCCGTTCTTTTCCTTGCGAAGCATTGCAATGTGGGACGGATTGACGCAGAACGACCTGTGAGTCCTGACGAAACCACTCCTTGAAAGAAGTTCCTCGACATTCTTCATCGTGTTTCTCAACTGATAATGTTTCAGGAGGCCATTCTCAACATAATGGATAATCACATAATTCTCCTTTGATTCTACATACAGAATAGACGATACGGTGGTTATGAATTTCAAGAGATGGCGTGAATCATAGAATCTGACTCTTGAACCCTGGTCAATTTCCCGGACCTCCTGAATGCCGATGATGTAGAATATCAGCGAAAGTATAATATAAGGATACACCAGTATCAGGCAGAACTGCAACAATGTGCGGGGCAGGAAATCAAAGAAGACGAGATCGGAGCGGCTTCTCAGTGTGAGATACAATGCTACGAAAAGTGAAATCACAACCACTTCCGCAAGACACCAGAGAAAATATCTGAAAGCAGTCAGGACAATTCTTGAGCGGAGAATGTAGAGCAAGGATCTGCTCAGAGCCGAAACCACGAATATAATTGCGGTGACTATCGGAAGGTTAAGATTGATGGAATCAGGTGAGGGGCCTTCTCGAAGAAGGCTGACGATGGATTCGGAATTGTAGATCAAGACCCATCCGAAAAAGAACAAAGGCAAAGCCAGATAGAAGAGAACCTGTGTCTTGTATCTGAGGAATATATCAGGGAATCTACTCATTTTGGTCACATTTTTTCGTATGACAAAAATAGCAATAATCCATTTTAGTCACAAATTTCGGCCTGTTAATCAATAAAACATATATTCAATCACAAATTCCTGCTATATTCAACAAATGCTTTTCCCTGAATAACAGATGAAATATATTTGCTTGGTGAAAAATGGAGCGGAAGATGAAAAACTACTTCACGACATTGGAAAAAGAGTATTCGGAGAGCTGGTTCAGAAAGGCCGTGTGCGACTATGATGGTGAGAGTTTCACTTTCGGACAACTTGCCTACCATATTGAAAGGTTCCACATCATATTCAGCAAAGCCGGCATAATGAAAGGAGACAGGATTGTAATATGTGCAGGGAACTCAGCAAGATGGGCAGCCGCATTCCTTGCTTCCGCAACATACGGAGCAGTAGTTGTACCTATTCTCCCGGATATCACACCGGAAAACACAGAAAAGCAGATAGCCAACTGTCAAGGGCGTATCCTATTCACTGATAACGGAATATACAGGCGGCTCGACATCAGCGGACTCCCATCTATTGAAGGTGTCGTATCCTGCAGCGACTTCAGTCTTCTGTTCAGCCGCAGCAGGATGCTGGAGGATGCATTCAATAATATCTACATAGATTTCAACGCACGTCATCCAGGGAATTTCACTGCAGATGACATACACTATCCGACTGACAACCTGAATGATATCGCCCTGCTTCATTACGCATTGGAAAGTGAGAGCGACCAAATGGTCATAAGGCACGAATCAATCTGCGCCGCAATCGATTATGGCACAGACGGCCCGGAATGCAACCGGAAGGAAACCGCTGTCTCGATGCTTCCGATGGGTAACATTCAAGGTCTGATATTCGGATTTCTTTATCCTCTTTGCAACGGGAAAACGGTTTATTTGATGGACAGTACACCTTCACCGACAGTTCTGCTCAACGCAATGAAGTCAGTAAGGCCGTATATGGTCTGCACAATACCCTCAGTAATTGAGAACATATACCTGTCCTCAATCAAACCATCACTTGAGAAAAAGCATATCAAAACGCTGTTGCACACACCGTTGATGAACAAAATCGTTCATCGGTCAGTACGAAGGAGGCTGGTCAGGTCATTGGGAGGCAGGGTCAGGATATTCATCTTGTTGCCGCGGAATAACGACATAATGTGTATATTTGCAGAAACAGACACATTATGCAAGACGTTCTGAAATTCCTCCGCGCCCTGAACGAGAACAACAACCGTGAATGGTTCCTTGCACACAAGAGTGAATATCTTCAGGCAAAGAACACTTTTGAAGCATTCGCTTTGAATCTCCTCGAAGGGGTCAGAAAATTCGACGATTCAATAGGAGACCTGACAATCAAGGATATAACATACCGCATATACCGCGACGTACGTTTTTCCAAAGACAAATCCCCATATAAATGCCATATGGGTGTCTTCATCTGCCCGGGCGGTAAGAAATCAGGCTACAGCGGCTATTACTTCCACGTCAGTGCAGCGGACAACGGTACCTGGGAGTGCGGCCACATCATTGCTGCCGGCGACTATATGACAGACCCGAAAGTACTGAAGATACTTCGTGAAGACATAGAACTTGGCAACGGTGATTTCAGAAAGATAATCGAAAATGCCGACCCGCATCTCACACTGGATCGGGAAGGCTCTTTGAAAAACGTACCTGCAGGCTTTCCGAAAGACTCTCCGGACGCTGAATACTTCCGGCTTAAAAGATTCTGTCTCAGCTGCGAGCCGGACGATGCCTTCGTAACCTCAGACGACCTTGTGGAACGGCTGGTGGCAATCTTCAAGTCAGCAATGCCTTTCATCCGCTACATCAACAGGGCCATAGAATACTCCAGAGAAGAGAATTGAAACCCGGACAAGGAATATGATACAGCAAGGGCTACTTGCAGACCATAATGTCAAGTATCATCCTGTCAGTAGTCTGCATTCCCATTGACCCTATCTTTCCAAGATTGGAGATGGTCTTTTCAATGCCATCTTCGATGATTCCGTCATTTGATGAAACACAGATTCCGTCAAGAGCGAGGACGGCTGACTGCATGGCACAGGCAACGCCCGATGCCACCTTCAGGGCACATCCGACTTTAGCCCCGTCGCATACCATTCCTGTAATGTTCCCTATCATATTCTTGATGGCCGAGCATACCTGGACATATCCCCCACCCTTCAGATATACGATTCCGCAGGCGGCCCCGGTGGAGGCTATCACACACCCGCAAAGAGCGGACAGCTTACCGAGATGTCCCTTGATATGGATAGCTATGAGATGCGACAAAGTCAGTGCCCGGACAAGGTCTTCGTGCGAGGAATTGAGTTTCTCAGCCACCGAAATTACCGGGACAGTTACCGTAATGCCCTGATTCCCGCTGCCGGAATTGCTCATAGCAGGCAATGTACATCCGGCCATCCTGGCATCGGATGCCGCTGCAGTACAAGCCATTGCGTGAACAAGCAGAGAATCTCCATAGATCTCCTTGTTATGCGAAGCAAGTATTGTCCGCCCCACTCTGAGCCCATAATCATTTCTGAGCCCCTCATCGACAAGTGCGCCGTTCAGCCTTGCCGCTTCCATTATGAACTCTATCCGCTCAAGGGGAACATTCTTCACAAAATCAAATATCTCACTGACTTTCAAATCTTTCGCAAAATGCGGAGCAAGCATGTGGCTGATTTCGGACGAATCTTTTCCGACATTCCCGTTCTTTGATACTTCTTCGAAGTGTCTTCCGTCAAGAAGTACTCCCGTGACTGTGTCGTGACTTCCGCTGACTACGGCCACGGCGGTATGTCTTGCAGAAACGGCAGTGGCGCGTATGTAAAGTTTTTCTTCAGTATCAGCCAGTGAAATCCTTATGGCCCCGCTACTTGCAAGTTCCTTTGCCTCACACACAGCGGCTTCATCCAAGTCCTTAAGCACTTCAAGGCCGTATTCCGACTTTCCACAAACTGCTGCCAAGGCCACCGCTATGTTCATCCCGACCATTCCGGTTCCCGGAATACCGACACCCATTCCGTTCTTGAGAATGTTCGCACTTACCGATGCCTCAATGGAGAGAGGCTCCTCTCCTGTTGAGCGTATTACCTCACAGCTCTTCGCAGCGGCAACCGCTACTGCAATGGGCTCCGTACAGCCAAGAGCAGGTTTGACCTCCTGCTTTATCAAGGCAATGATATTATCTGTCATCATACCGAATCAGTTGTTTCAGGAATCGGACACAAAATTACATAAAACGCGACAAAGTGCAACCAAATCAAAACAGGTTCTTATCTTTGCGGAAGGAAATCATTCACAAGAAATGAAAGAATCCATAAAGACAAGAATAGCGATTGCAACTGTTGCCGTTGCAGCGGTTGTTGCCATTGCTGTCATTTTCCACGAACGCGGTCGCATCAACCACAATGATGCACAGGCTTGCTGCGAAGATACTCTCTCATACAACAATCCGCAACTTTGGTACGCAAACGCCAGCGGCATCGACACCACAAAGGCGGACGTATTTTACATCCTTCCAACCTGCATCTACGACTGGACTGACAGCTGCGGCACAGTTCACCACCACGCAAACGTGGAGGATTCAACCCAGCGGGTCAGGATGGATCGTTCATCCGTCATTGCACAGCAGATTTTCGCTGACAGCGCCAATTTCTTCTCACCGTACTACAGACAGATTTCCCTTGATTCCTGGATTGAGGGAAACGATATCGTAGAAGAGCGTTTCTCATTGGCGATGAACGACATTCGTTCTGCCTTCAGATACTATCTTGACAAATTAAACAACGGAAGGCCTTTCGTTCTCGCAGGGTACAGCCAGGGTGGAAAATGTGTCGTGGAACTCATCAAGGAGATGGATTCCACCACTTACGGCAGGATGGTTGCGGCATACGTCTGCGGCTACGGCATCTCTGAAGATGAACTTGACGAATGTCCGAAGATTGTTCCTGCGCAAAGAGCGGACGATATCGGAACAACCATCGTATTCAACACAGTCACTGACACTTCAGCCATATCAAGAACAATCAGCGGAATCAATGCCGTGGCAATCAATCCGGCATCCTGGAGCACCGATACACTCTCCTGCAGGGTGAACGACACCGTTTCCGTCCACATCGACAGCGTCAGCCAGGTGCTCATAGCCGACGGATTTGACCCAGCATCCTGCTACCGTGAAAAGCTCGCAGTACTCATACCTTTCGGCAACCTCCACCTGATGGAGCTCTCACTCTACGGTGACTTTCTCAAAGAGAACGTAAAAACAAGGCTCCGCGCATACAGAGCAGCACAACTTGACGGAAAAATCACTATATTTGAAGGTCAGATGCAATAGCAAGATGTCACGTAAATATACCATACCTGAAACAACCGTTATCTGTTTCAACTGCAAAAGGCCCTTGCTGAGCTACAGCCCGCTTGGAAGACCCTGGTTCAGGCCCCCTAAAATCGATACGTGGGACGAAGAAGACGGTTCTCAGACAGATATGGATTTATAACTAAGAAGCAGGCGCTCCGTAATGGAACGCCTGCTTCTTATCTGATTTTCTGACACATCACATCACTTCGCTTCAAATTCAGCCTCGATAGTCCGCACTGTATCATCCACATAAGTGACGACTGCCTTCACCGTGTGCCTTCCCTCTTCGAGTATGACACTCGGGAAACGTTCTTCCATAGCCTCTCCATCATAATACCACACGACCGTCTTGTAGGCTTTGTGGCCGCCATAAAGGAACTGAGGATAAAAGACTTGTCCGGGCTTCATCGACGACGGCAGCGCTATTATGTCAAGGTCATACGCTCCCATCTCATACATAGCTTTTGCTTCATTGGTGTACCAGCTCATCGTCCATCTCCCGACAGGAAGCCACTGATAGCCTTCACCAAGTCGGTGCATACATTTTATCTTGTCCCCTATCACGCAGTCACCCTTGATGGAACACGATATCGATCTGGTGACATAGCTTGCAATCTTGTTGGTATTTGAATCCTTGAAATCAATGGTCTCAGGAGCGACAAGAGTCTCCTTTTCACGGTTGTCACGGTCGTACAGGACACATTTGTACTGAATGTTCGCCAGAGTGTCCCTGTTGTACAACTTGTCGAAGCGAAGCGTAAAAACGCCATCCTTGCGAATATCGGTGCAAGAGTCATCGAGTTGGAATCCATACTTCGTACCTGTTCCCTGACGGAAAGCGATTCTGCCCGCCGGTGATGAATCTCCGTCACGGTCGGGTTCAAGCCCGAATATGGCATCGTGTTCCACAGGCCATCCCTGATGGATGCCGTTCATAGTATTCAGCACATACCATCCACGGCCACCGGCTCCCCAGCCCCAATTCACACTTATCATCCTTGTGGACTCGTCATAACCGTCGCAAACCATACAGTGGCCAGAAGTGGCAGACGAGGCGCCATATATGACAGGCCTGTCAGCATCTATCTCACGTTTGATCATCGCAAACCATTCATCGTGAGAATAATCGGCAGCATAGAGATATGCCGCTGATTTTTTGTACGACATATACTTGGTGAGGGCCGGCAGTATGTCTGAAGGATAGGCTCCGGAAGAGCCGCTTTCATAATCCATCTTTACCATCGCACCAATGTGCAGGAGAAGATTCGCCACAGCCTCTTTCTCTTCAGCGGTTGAACTCTTGGAGAAAGAGAGAGGCATCTTGCTCCAGTCATACTTGTACCCGTCAATATTGATTTCATCGATTTTAATCTTTTGACTTCGTGTGGTATATGCCGGGATGACACCTTTTCCAGTCTCGGGCCACCTGTGGTAGCGCAGCACTATCGCCATAGCCGTAGCGACACATCCGGCAGGTGCGTGGGAACCGGAGAAAGTAGGAGTCAAACCGTTGAAAGGAGAATCCTGAGTCCATTTGATATCGGCTGTAAGAGGGCCCTTTGTACCATTCCCTGCTTTTGTGGCAGCACGCAATGATGATATATGCTCCCATTGCCACTTGGTACGGGAATCAGCATGAAGGTTTTCAGTCCTTGCTCTCAGGATTTGAGAGCCGAGTCCGTCAAGGTATGCGCGCATATTTGCCGGCATTCCATCGTGGAAAGGGAAACGGCCTTCCCCGTGAGCGAGCACTGGAACCGCAATATCGTCACCGGATATGATAACCCACTCGTTTTCAGACTGAAATACGTAAAAGGCAGGTGCATCGGCGGATGACACCTTGGCTCCGTCACCGTCACCTGCACTCCAGGAAAGGGATGCGTGTGATCCCAGATACTCTTCAGCGAACGACCGGGCCTCCCACTGTCCGACAATCCTGCCGTAAGAGACTGTGTACAAAGAGATACACAACAATATCGCAAATGCTTTTCTCATAATCATTCCACTGTTTGTTCCCCTGTTTTGACAATACATCCCAATCCGTCCTGACTGTCAAAAAGCCAAGCCACGGATTCATTTCTCTTGATCACCTTGAAATCAGCATCACTGCAGACGGTTCCGTCACCGCTCATAATCTTTCCCTTGCATATTTCTCCTTCATTCAATGAGACTGACAGAAACTCAAACGATGCGAAACAGGTGGTGCCGAGTTCAAAGAACTGGAACAGAGTCCTGTCCGTACTCCTGTACCAGGATATCTGTTCAATCCCCTTTCTGTATTTGAGCAGCATAGGCTCCCATGTGTGCACATCAGCTTCGCCATAACACTTGTAAAGGCCGAAATCACTCAACTCCCCAAGACTGACCACATCGGACTGCCATACATTCATAAGATAGTAGTGTCCCTCCTTCAGTTCGTGTTCTCCTTTGAAGCTGTATATATATCTTACACCGTCAGGGCTGATGCTCTCTATGGAAAGATTGCTGTACTTTTCAGCAGGAATTGTAAGATAAGCCACGAGAGTATCCTTTTCACTGATTGAAATGCCATCCTCACCGCCAAGGGAGAGACAGAGAACATCTGAAGATGATCTTCCGGCAAAAGAAACACCGCCTGTCCTGACATTCAGGTTTGCAGAGCCGGGAACTCCTTCATCCGCAGAAACAGACACTTCGGCGAAGGAAGTGTTTTTCTTTCCGGCAGGGATGGAAATCCTCACCCAGGCCACTTTGTGGGAAAAGGAAAAGTATCCGGAGTTGTCCTTGACCGCAGCCTCGGAACGGCAATAGTCGTATGCAGAAAGATGTCCGGTGGAGCCGTTTTCACTCTGAGCCTGTCCGTGGAATGAAAGCTCGATCTTTTCAGGATTGGAAGCGGCAGCCGTGAGCGCAGGATACATCGCATAGTATGTTCCATCCTTGAGGCTGAAGCTCTCTACAGTGAACGAAGCTCTGTTCTTCACACCTTTGGCAGGAGTCAGAAGATATGTCATATACTCAGAGCCGGAAGATGGGAACACCGTTATGCGGTCCTCATTTTCAAAGAAAAAAACAAAATCGGAGGAAAGAGCCTTGGTCACCTCATTGCCGCACACAGGATCATCCACTCCGGCGAGAACGCCCGTCTTCAAGCTGTCCGCTTCGCTGTGGCAGGCGACGGAAAGTATCACGACAAGCGGGGACAGTAACAAGTATTTCAGTATCTTATTCATTTCAAAACAGTTTCATCAATATTTCCATTGTGCGGTGATGCGGTACGGAATACCATTCAAGGCTGCCATCTGTTCATCTGTTCCCTTATACTCGAAATAGCCACCTATCCGCCTCGGACTCAAATTGGCCCAGGTTTGGATAACGGTTCCCGGACATTCCTGACAATGTACTGACACAAACCACATTCCGGCAGGAACATCCTTTAGCGTTATGGAAAGCGGAGATTCCACAAAAGCGTTCTCATAAGGACTTATCCTGCTGAACGGCTGTTCAATCTCATCAAGGAAGGCGAAGGATTCGTGTCTCAATCCAAGGTCAAGCCTTGCCTTGCTGTCCCAATCGAGTATCACCGTAAGTTCTTTCACATCCTTGGCAAGGAAAATCACAAAGTGATGGTACTGCTTGTCGCCGATACCGCAATGAGCCGGATCCCCTTTATGAAGGTTCATCAACCTTGTCTCTCCATTCTTGAGTACGGCTTTTGCCGAAGCGTTTCCGAATCCCTCCATAGCATACAGGACCTCAGCCTTGTACAGGGAATTGACCTTCTCTGTATTGCACCTTTCAGGATGTGAGCCGCAGGAGACCAGACGGCCGGAGATATCGTTCCTCTTGTATGCCCAGATGCACGGGTGATTGAGGCAAGTCTTCGGATTCGAATGGGTGACATCTATCTGAAGATTCTCTTCAGGATAGGCAGTGCTGCTGAAGAGAGCAAGAATCTCCCCACGCGGCGGTAACTGCTTCTCATCAAGGTAGCATCCACCGTTGTGCTGCACGGAATCGACCGCCACATCCCCCGCCCCGAAGCCGCACAGTTCGGAAAAACGCGTCCCGCCGGTGACAGTCAAGGTATTGTAGTACGGTTCATTTGAGATATACATCCCGGAGAAACGCGCCACACCTCCGTCCATGAGACCGTAGCTGTATTCAGCAGGGCTGTTGTTCCATATTGGTACAGAAAGATATGCACCGGCACAGGAACCTACGTAACATCCGCCGTTGGCGTAGAAAGTGCTGACATTGTTGCGGCCGTCCTCACCGACAGCCCTTCCGTGATTGCTCGCTTTCCCACCGTACGAAAACATCATCTTGAAACGAGGTTCTCCGTCAGGATATAGAAGAGCGCCGTTCAAGTCAGACTCATTTCCACAGATGATGCTTCTCATAAGAAGGGAGTCGCTTGCGCCATTGTTGAAAGCCCAGGCATACTCCACATTATCGCTCCAGGTATCTTTCCCGTAGAGGTCATAGTAGGCCTGCGGAATCAGAGGAATCTGACCCCCGGTTATTGTATTGGAGCCCAGTTCAGTACGCATATTGTCAAGATACATTGTCGCGTCGATGAAGACATCCTTGTAGAAAGATTTTTCGGGAACGTCGGTACGGACCATCTTAAGCACGTCATATCCCAAAGTAACATCGGTCACATCATCCACAAAATTGGAAATCTCAAACGACACATACCTTGAAAGAGGGTCGTTGATGCAGTTGCAGTAGCCTTTCCCATCCTCAATCTCACACAGCAGAGGGAGTCCGGATTTGGACACAGCATCGAAGACAGCTGAAGAGCCATTGGCTCTTGCGCTGATAATCAAATCCCTGTCATACAACTCATTTGAAAGTATCAGATTCACTTTCTTCCCATCAGCGAGCGTAACTGTGATATCGTTCATAGCGCCGCCATCGCTTGCGCGGGCAACCAGCAATCCTATGTTCTTCACGCAAACCACGACTTCAGACTTCATACCGGAAACCACGTCAAGCCCGCTAATAGTCTGACTGAAGTCAATACCGTCGATGTTGCATTTCAATTGAATGTCGCTTCCTTCATCTGCGCCTTCGACCGGCACAACCAGAAAATCGCTCACCCATCCGCTTTCAGTGACAGCGGCATCCGGGACAGCGAAATCAATTGGATCCGCACTTGAGGAAATCGAGCCGTCCCTGATGTCAAGCAGTCCTTCAGAAGCTATCGCGTCACCGGACAACCCGACAGACTTGATCAAGCCCTTTCCGGGATAAGACCCATCCTTGACAAATCTTACCGATATCATCGCAAGCGCATGCTTCATTTCAATATTAGCCACCGGGGATGAGTTGGACAACCCGGTGACCGGTGCAGCATACAGATAATCGGTTCCATTCAAAGAAGAAGATACCGGAATTCTGTCTATTGCAGCCGTACCTTGAGAATATGGGAAATAGCCGTACAATACAGCCTTGGAGCAGGAAAGCTCAAGCGGCTTGTCGGATTCCCATCCCTTTCCGGAATCTTTGTAGAGAACATTTCTGTTATCAGCGGCAACCCCGTCATAGTCGGAGCCATCTTCGGCAAGCAGGAAGAGGCCTATACCTTTTTCGGCATCTGCCGCAGGAAAGAGAGGACCTTCAATCACTGCTTTGGAATTGATATCCGACATCGCCACAGATTTGATCCGGAGTACGGCAAGAGAGTCTGATTCAACAGCAATATCGGTCACGCAGCCCGCAAGCAGCAGTGCTGCGGTAAAAATTGATATTATCCGATTTGACCTGTTCATTTCAAAACAACTTCTTAATAAGTCCATAAAGCAGAGATTGAATATGGAATACCGTTCAAGGCAGCCATCTGTGCCGCAGTACCTTGATATGCATAATACTTGCTCCAATCGTATGCAGTAGGTCCTGACGTGGTTTTCTGTACGACATCCGGACAAGTGGCGCATCTTACAGTCACGAACCACAATCCGGCAGGAACGTCATTGACGGCCAGTTCAACGGATGATGCGGAGCCATCCTTCACCTTTGCAGAGCAGGAATAGTCCGGGGATGCTCCAGGAAAAGCAAACGAGCCTTTCTTGAAATAAAGTTCAAGGTCAGAATCACCCTCCCATTTGAGAGCGAGCTTGAATGTTGAAGCCTTTTTGTCAAGCTTGACAACGAAATGGTGGCACTGCAAGTCTCCGATTGCGCAATGAGAAGGATCGCCTTCGTGAAGATTCATCAATCTGGTCTCACCGTTATGGATTACATCCTTCACTTCTGCAAGCCCCCTTCCCTCTATCGCATATTCGAGTTCAGCCCTGAAGAGTTTGTAAGGTCCTTTTGTGGAATCGTTGCCTGCCTCAGGCCTGCCACCACAAGCGACGATACGTCCGGATGTTTCGGAATTCTTGTAAGCCCATACCGCAGGGGCAAGGCTGTAAGCACTTTTTGAGCTGGAGTATCTGGCCAGAACTTCAAGTCCGTCCGGTAATTTTGATTCATCAAGGTAAACCCCATACTTGTTCTTCACACTTATCGGATTTGAAAAGTCGGACATATAGGCCGTCAGCGGAGAATCACCGGCGACATTCACGTTAATTGAAGATATGGAATTGTTCGGCAAGGAATTCACGTTGTACAGACCGAGGAACTCTCCTTCAACACCGTTGAAGATTGTTCCGGCAAGGACACTGCCGGCGCCCCCTGAAGTGACGACGCTTCCGCCTTTCTCAAGGAAAGAACGGATATATCCGCAGGCTTCCTCACCGAGAGTACGGACGTGGGCCTCTGCATTATCTGAGTTTTGGGCATCCCCTCCGATGATGAACAGTGCCTTGAAACGTGGAGAACCGTCAGGATACAACAATCGTCCGTTCAGGTCTTCTGTAGAACCGCTGAAGAACTTTTTCTGCATCACGGTATCGCCAGGGACCTTGCTGTCAAGGATAAAGGCATCCCAGCTGTCGGGATAAAATTCCTTGAACACCCTCGGCAGGCTCTTTGTATAGCCATCTGAAACGCCGTCATCAAGCATATATCCGGCATCCATTATGATGTCTCGGAAATAGGCGTCATTCGGAACCTTCACCTTCCTTATGTCCTCCCACACCGCTTCATCGTGAGGATATCCGATATATACCGTGGCATCTTCAGTTATGCCTGATATCGTGAAAGTGTAGATACCGGTATTCCAATCCAGATCCGAAACACATACGAAGTTGTCAGGTACATTGCATAACAAGGCTTTACCGATCTTTGAAAGAGCACTCACCGTAAGTTTGTCTCCGTCCGGGTATGCAGAATATATCAAATCGTCAGCATTGACGTCATCTTCAAGCTTGACGGTCACATTCTTCGTTCCGTCGATTGAGAAAGCCAGCTCCGGACCGGGTTCCCAACGTGCCACCCACACATCCAGTACTTTTACTTCGTTGTTGTCCACGGATACGACGACGACCGACTTCACCCCTTGTTCAACCACAACACCGTTATCTCCGTCAAGTACCAGAGAATGGTCCGTACCGTCAATGGTGCAACAGAGGACTACACGCTGAGGCTCTTCCGAAACTGCGGAAGGAACCACAAGGCACTCCTCCACGATGCCTGAAGTTGTGATTGTGGCAGGTTCTGCAAGATTGAAAGCAACTTTGGAAGATTTGCCGTCAGCAGTAATCTTTCCGGTTCTGATGTCAAGGGTGCCTTTGTCTGCAATGCCCTCACCTTCAAGCGACAGGAATGAAAGAAGCCCTTTCCCGGTAAATGACCCGCTCTTTACGAATTTCACCGTTACTCTGGAGAGAGCGTGCTTCAGAAGGAGGGATGCGTTACGGTTTCCGGAGTCGAGTCCTTCAACAGGGCTTGCGAACATATAATCCGTACCGTCAATGGAAGATTCAACAGGTATGCTGCCAATTCCGGACACATTGGAACTGTATGGGAAATAGCCGTAAAGAGTACCCTTCGTACCGGAGAGTTTGATTGGAGAAGCAGATGCCCAGCCTTTACCGTCGTATGAATACCGCACATTGGAATATCCGTTTTCAAGACCGTCATATTCATTGCCGTTCGAGGCCGTGAGGAACAATCCGACACCTGTCGATGCATCAGCATCAGGAAGTGTCACACCTTCCACTACCGTCTTTGACTGCATTTCTCCTGTGAAGACTGCGTCAATCTGCAACGTGGCTGAATCCTTTCCGAAATCGGAGTGCGAGCAACAGCACAGGACACAGGCCGCAAGTGCGAGTACTATTGTATGGAGACTATATTTCATAAGCGAACAGGTTCTAAATATCGAAGGAACCACCATATTCAGCCGGATTGACATCAACCGGATAAATGCCTGTACCGCCGAATCCTATGCTGCTGCCCGACCCGGATGCAGTGTTCCAGGCCTCGACCGCCACGTTACCGACTTGAAGGTCCTTGTCCTTGAGGGTAAGATTGATTTTGGAGTGTACACCCTGACGTATTATCACTCCGTTTCCGTCAGCTCCCTTACCCGTCATTGAAAGATTGTACTGAACACCGTCAATCACGCAGGTGAGTTCCACATCACGCTTTTCAGTGGAGTAGAGAGCAGGGACCACAAGCAGATACTCAGTAAGACCGGACTCACCTATCGTCTCCTCGAATCCAGAAAAGACTATCGGTGAGGAAGATGCAGTAAGTGAGCCGTCACGGATATCCATCCTGCCGGTTGGAGCTATTGCATCGCTGGAGAGCGAAAGATATGAAAGCTTTCCGGGGCCGGAATAGCTTGAGTTTCTTATGAAGTTGATGCTCACCAGTGCAAGTGCGTGTTTGAGATTGAGCGTGGCTGCATTGGTTGATGCATTCAACCCGGTAAAAGGCACAGAATACAGATAATCGGCACCGTTTATTGAAGAGACCACCGGCACCTGCTCAAAGTCTGTTGCAGATGAAGAATACGGATAATAGGCGAAAAGAGTGCCTTTTGTTTCAGAGAGCATTATGGAAGGGTTTATTTCCCAGGTGGAGGACGCTGCCGCTTTCTCTGCCTTCACGTTGGAATATCCTGCAGTATGCCCGTCATAGTCTGAGTTTCCGTCCGAAGCCTTCAGGAACAGGCCCATCGCAGCAGCCGAACTTTCAGGAAAGCCGTCGTTGGTGATCACTGCTTTTGTCCCGTCAATGCTCTTCACGGAAATTCTCAAAGGCTGTTCTGTTGCCGCAGTGTCCTTCCCTCCGCAGGAAACGGCCGCCACCACCGATGCAGCCAGAACAATTATTGATAATACTCTATGCATCTTGTAATAGCCTTGTTTCAAAGATATTACCGAGCCTTAGCCACAACCTCGCAACTGTCGATAACCTCACCATAGCGGTTGAGAAGAGTCAGCTTGATACGCTTGCGGTTCACATTCATATATATTGCGCTGACAGTGTGCGGACCTTCAGTCCAACGTGTCTGGATCAGGTCGTCGTTGAGCATAGGTGCATCCGAGAAAGAACGGCCGCGGCCATTGTCAGAAGATGATGTAACTACATATACGGTACCTTTGCTGCCGTCTGTAGGCTCCCCGTCATAGATGGCCGGAGTGCGCACATATACGTGGTTGTTGCCCGCAACGGCAAGGTCGATTCCCAGACGGTCGAATGTGTCGTGCCATCTTCCATATTCGGATGTCTTTCCGCTTGTGCCGATGAACCACTCGTAATGCATCAGCACGGCTATGTAGCGTGGGGCGTTCTTTGAGGCACGTGCCTCTGCAACAACTTTTTCAAGCCAATCCCTTGCTGCTTCGAAACCTTCTTTCGAATGCATATCCTCGGTATTCAGCATAACGCACATAAGGTCTCCGTAGCGGAAATGGTAGCATACACCTTCCTCTCCTTCATAGCCGTTGCGCGGAAAGTAGGATGAGCCCAGGAAGAAGTCGTTCGGAAGTTCGAATTTGCGGTCCACCTGCGACTGCTTGGTCCAGTTGTCGTGGTTGCCGTTCACACGGGCCCACATCATCTCCTCGAAGTTGTTCTCTTCAAAGAGTCTCTTCCAGAAAGAATAGCTGCTCCCCCATGCCACCACGTCACCGGGGCTGAGCACAAAATGAACTGGAGAACCGTGTGTCTGGACGGTGTCAATCATCGACATTGCGCTGGCAAGCCTGCCCGGAAGCGGAGTGTAGCTGTGGATATCGGATATGATGCAGGCCGACCACTCTTTTGCGCCGGCAGTCCTGAAACGGTGCTCACGGCTCCTTTCCGTACCGTCAGTTATCACATATTTGTATTCAGTATCGGGCTTGAGCCCGCTGAGGGTAGTGCCGCACTTGACGAATACTGCATCTTCATAGAATTCCCTTCCGGATGCATCGTCAGACCAGATACCGTTGTAAGTCTCACATCGCCAGGACTCCTCAGCATTGGCTTGAAGAGCATTCTTCCACTGTGAGTCAGTCGCTTTCGTATACAGTACATAAGTCTGGAAAAGAGAGGTGTCCGCAGCCCAGGAGATTCTCACTCCACTGGAACAATCCTCTGATGGTTCGGTTTCAATGCTGTAGATATTCTGCGCATCCACAGTAGGCAATGACGCTATGCAAGCCGCCAAAATGAAAAACAAGACACGTTTCATCTCAATTTATACATAATTTGAGACAAAGATAGTATATTTGCGCTAGAAACGGTTTTGAAAGATGGTAATTGCTGGCAAAGATATACACAACCACCTCCTTCCGGGGGTCGATGACGGATTCCACGATGCAAATGAATCATTGGAAGCCATTCACAGGATGGCTGAGAACGGATGCCGTGAACTGGTCTTCACACCGCACCTCAATCCTGACGTGGCGCCATTCGTTCCTGAATCCGAACTGAAGAAAGTGTATCAGTCGTTTTCAGCCACCATTCCGGCTGAATGGGGAGTGAAGACCTCATTGGCTGCGGAATATATGGTGGTGCGCGACTTCGAGAAGAGACTGGAGCACCCGAAGAGCCTGCTGACATATCCCGACAACTCCATATTGATAGAAATGTCGTACTATTTCAGGAGCGAGAATCTGGAAAACACTGTATTCTCGTTGGTTATGGCCGGCTACAAGCCTATACTCGCACACCCTGAAAGATACGGTTACATGGCGGACAGCATACGCGATTTCGAGCATCTGCACGATATGGGCTGCCGTTTCCAGTTGAATCTGATGTCACTCGGAGGCGTATATGGTCCGGCATCTGTTTACATCCTTACGAAACTGCTCAAGAACGGATGGTATGATTTCGCAGCGACCGACCTCCACACTATCGGCCAGTTGGACCGCATACTGGATATAAAGATGGACCGGCATACCCGCAAGGCCTTCGAGAAATGCTTCCCGGATTTTCCGGAATTCAACAAGGAACAGACACTCTGAACAGTCAGATAGACAAACAAATCGAAGGCCGGAAGGGTACGCCCCCTCCGGCCTTTGATTCAATACCCGGCCTGATGCAATTGTCAGTGCTTGGTCACTCCTCCATCAGCAGCAACGCTGAAAGTAACTGAGTATCTGTATTCTTTGATCTTATCGCCAGCAATGCCTGAAACATCCCGGCCATCATTGTCTACTGCACCGGCAGACTTGCCATTCTTCCTTGAGACGTTGATGTTGTTGTTGAATTCGAATTTGATACCGTCATAAGTCCGAGACGCGTCAAGTCCCGGCTTTGGAGTTGCAATCAGTTCAATTTTCACATCGTCAGGAAACTTGCTGCCTATGACAGACTGGTTGATCTTCTTCGCAGTGTTGAGTGAAGAGAGATTGACAGATGTGAAAGCATTGTTGGAAGATGAGCAGCTACCGGATATATCATAGACGGCAAGAGCGCCGTCAGATACTGTAATACCTATTCCGACTTCATATTTAGTAGGAGTGGAATCTGATTTCTTGCTTCCTCCGTCATCTTTGTCACAAGAGGAGAGGAACAGAATCGAAGCCATCAATGATATGGCAGAGAAAGTTTTCAACAAAATGTTCATATTCTTGTATTTATAAAAGTCTATTTGGTTCTTAATCATTAACGAAGTTGGAAATTAACCGGGAGAGTAATGGAAACTCGGACATAACGGCCATCGACCATACCCGGAGTCCACTTAGGAGAGCCTGACACTACACGGACAGCCTCTTTGTCAAGAGAAGGATCAACGCTTCGATAAACTTTAACATTTGAAACACGTCCATCCTTTTCTACAATAAATTTCAGAATCACGCGTCCTTGAATGCCGTTTTCCTTAGCAATTGCGGGGTAATTCAAATTCGAGATAACCCAACTTGAAAAGGTGCTGAGATTTCCACCCATAAACGATGGTTCTTTCTCAACTGACGCTAATGGAATTGCAACCTCATCATTTCCACACAAATTGTCTGCAGAAGATGATGGAACTTGCTCTTGTACTTCTGGTTCAAGGTTGGATTTCAACGGAATACACTCGTCATCAACAGTGGACGGGTTCTGTTGTTCATTCACGGAAAGTTTGGTCAAATTGCAGCTTAACTCTGAATGACCGCTTTCTTTAATGAAAACATTACGACTTGCATCTTCATATCCAGCCAGTTTGAAAATCACTTTGTGATTACCACCAGTCAATTTATCAATAATATCAGGGGTAGTCTTCTTTGTATTTTTGCCATCTATCCAAATAGTGGCGCCAGATGGGTTACTTGTCAATTTGACCGAGCCGAATTTCTCTTCAAGCTGATTTTGGGTTGTTGTTTTCTTCGCCTTTTGATTTATCGTCAATGTGGCAAGAATATCATCACCATCTTTTTTCTTGAATTCGATTGTCGCTTTTCTGTCTTCTTTTGCCGTGTTTTCAGATATCGTGAGAGTAATCTTATCTTCAGCGCCTTTCGCCGTACCCCATTCGGGTATACCGGAATATGTCCATCTGCCTGCAAAGTTCTTCTCTATCTTGAACTCCCGCTCTGCTGCCGAGCTCTCGAACTCTGTAACACACTCCGCTGTCCCATCTATCATTATGCTGTCGACAGGTTCAGACTGCCCGTCCCGATTCAGGAACAGCACCACTGACAATATCGCGATTATGGCTATTCCTCCTATCAATCCGTACTTTGCAAACGGTTTCCGCTGCTTTTTCTCCTCCGTATGCGCCTTCTGCACTTTTGATGAGGATTTTTCTATCGGTTTGTTTGCAGATGTGGATTCCTTCGGCTTTGATGGAACAACTG
>JAGHVK010000057.1 GCA_018064345.1 Candidatus Cacconaster merdequi | reverse complement strand
ACTCTCATCATAACTGTTGCTACCAAGAGTATATTTCTCGGTATTTCCATTCTCGCTACCACAGAGAACGCCCTGAACGTTTACCTCGACCACCTTGGCCTGAGGTGCTTTGTAATCCTTAATTTCCATATTTTGAAGTATTTATTCCCCGATTGAAATTTGCGGATGCAAAGATAGAACTATCCGCCTGAATAGCCAAACGGATTGATACAAAAGTCAGAGCGTTATCGGTTGATCGTCAATAAAGACTTCCTCAGCCAGAGAGGGGGTTTCTTGCCCACAGGAACTTCGATGAAATCAGCAAAAACGAACAAATTCCGGAATCCGTAGGGTTTCCGGGGCTTGCTCAATTAGTCAGATGTTACTGATATGCTATTCACAGTTCGCGATGAGGCGGACGGCCGCTCCATGGAGTTTGGCAAGAGCGTGATATGTGTCGACTCCGATGAATTGCAAAACATATGCAACCCGCCAGTCAAATGAACTATCAGTGGTCGCAGTCCAATAATAGCCTTCCCATGCTCCGCTATAAGTATTTATGACTTCGTCTACCTTAAGTTGGTCATTATTAATGATTCCGTTCAGCGGGAGGAATGCGATGCCGGCATTTTTGAGTTCATTCCAGGTGTATTCTTTTTCAGTCACATGCGGTCCATTGAAATCGTCCGGATATATGAACAGCCCAGCGACCTTCATACCACTGATCATTAAGGGTTCTGCCGCTGTAATCCTTGTGACCGTGTTCTTGCCGTAAGTCATTTTTCGTCCATTTATGATATACTCCCATTCATCCCTGGTCGGCGTATGCCATGTTCCTTTATCATCAATGGCGCGTCCCCAGTCATGCTCGGACGTCAAAGTACCCTTGGTCTTGTCCAGATAGCCGCAGTATCCCGGGATGATGGATTTTTCCGGGTCATAGCCCCAGCAGAACAGGGCTATCCTGTCCTGATCGACCTCTCCGCTCTTCATAGGATAGTCATACCACTGGCTGTCCCATAAGAGCCATTCCTCATTATTCGTGTCATACACAAGATTGCCTTGTGAGAAGTAGGCCTGAGTAGTGTCGCTGGTGCTGAACTTGCCCCTCAGTGCGCCTTCCGGGACGGTCTCCTTGATCTTGCCGTCAATCTTTCCAAGGTTGAATATCTTGCTGTGGGCTGAGAAATCGGCACTCTTGCTGACGAATATCTCAGCATCCGGATAACTTGATCCTTCCTTGAAGAAGGAAAGGGTGAAGCCGAGTGTGAAGTCGTTTGGAAGGAAAGCGATATAGTATGTGCTGCCCTCGTGACTTGAGATATCCACCGTGACGTCAGTAAGCGCAGGATATCCATCGAGTGGATATGGTGTCCCTAAAACATGGCCAGTGGCCAGGACCGGATCAGTGGTCAGGGCAATCGGGCCGGAGATGACTTCATTGTTGTTGCCTTTGAAGACTATCTTCTTGTAATCAGTGCTCTCAAGAGTAAACTGGATGAAGTTTGTTAAGTTAGAGAACTTGAAGTCATGAGTGAAACTCATGCTGAAGGCGGACCTGCTGGCGGCCAGATGACCGGAGCAGAAGGTTCCATCCTGCTCGTGCGGGACAGAGGCCACTATCCTGGAATCCTCGGCCATTTCCATGAAAGCAGCCGCAGGATACAATGCATCATATTCAAACACTCCGTCGACAGCCTCGATCCTGCAGCTGGCCTTGGAAGGGTCGGCAGCATCGATGTCGCTAGCAGCCAACGTGACATCGGTCGACTGGTCAGAATACCCGCAAGGGACGACCAGCAGCTGGTCACCCGCCTCCCATGACACCTTTGCGGTCTGTCCCTCATCATCAACCGAAGTCTTTGTCGCATCAGGGGCCGCGTTGAACGTCAATGTTACGTATTCTTTCTCATGTGTCTGCAATACTTCTCCATTCTCTTTCTCTGCACATGAAACCATAATGGACGCGCAGAAGCCAGCGGCGAGCATATAATTGAAAAATCTATTTCTCATTTCTGGTCTATATTAGTCAAGTTCATACTCTTCCCTTTCATAGGGTTCGATACCACCGTTGCTGTTCTTTCCGTCAATGCTTCCACAGAGAACACCTTGTACATTTACCTCGACCACTTTGACTCGAGGGGCTTTGTAATCCTTGATTTCCATATTGTTAATGCTTTGATTATCCGTTTGAAAATTGCGGATGCAAAGTTAAGACTATCCGTTTTATTTGGCAAACGGATTGAAACAAAAGATGATGGGTTATCGGTTGTTTTGCACCATGTATGCAACTGTGTGGATGATGGGAGGACCGAATTCACCAAGTTTGGGGCGTTAAACAAATGAGTTTTGTCAGCTGGCAAGAGTCTTCGGATTTCGGAAACAAGTTAGCTTGTTATCCGCGACAAATTCACCAAGTTTCAGATAACAAAAGCAGCCGCATATCTCACGATACACGGCTTACTGATGTCTATTTAGTTTTTGTTATTCCGTTACATCTGTGACGAGGCGGATATTACTACCGTACGGATTGGCGTCTCCCTCAAAAAGGACATTACCGTTATCAAAGAACATTATGTGCGTTTCTGTTTCTGTTTCTTTGCAATAAGAAGAAACCAAATAGTAGCCACAGCTTCCAGAAAAGAATATTTGGGCACCTATGCGGATGCCGGCAGCAGGAAGGAATACAAGATTGTCGGCAGCCAATGCAATGTCATCGACATATGAGTCTGAAAGAGTACCATCAAAGCCGTCCGGTGCTATGACGTAACCTATCACACCATTGACTGTGGCCCATTTGTAGGAATGACAGCTAAACAAATACTGCCACTCATCTCTTGAGAGAGCATAATATGTTGCCGCATCACCATCGACAGACGCTTTATGATCTTTGTCACAGAATAGATAGTCGCCACTAATGTCATCAGTTCCTAAAACAGAAATAGTGTTAGACCATGCGAAATTGGACAGGTGACTTTTATTAATTGAGCCTTCGTAAATTGGTGGGAGCCCCCACTGTGCATCTTCAAAATGTAATGCTCTTGAATTGTCCACCCATAAGTTTCCCTGTGAGAAGTATACCTGCTTGCCGTCAGCTACACTGAACTTGCCAGGAAGCGCACCATCTGGACGGGTCAAGAACTGGCAGACCGTATTGACTGATGTTGCTGCTTTCAAGGAATTTTTCGAGAATTTTTTGGATTTGAAATTGGCTGAGCCTTGTGATATAGAAAGGACACGCGCTTCGGATGCTGCCTCAAGCACAGGGACGGCCATCTGGAATACCGCAACACCTTCGATATTCACCTTCTTAGCTTCGAAGTATGCATCACCAGTTCTGGTGATGGTTCCGTTGACGTCGCCAGCCACAGTTGGAGCAGCTGTCCCTGAAAGAGAGAGCTTGCAGGCCGTATTCACATTGCTCAATGTGGCATTGTCAATAGCGGTACCAGCTTTGAGGCCTGTGCAGTTGACCCTGATAACAGATGTCGCGAACTTGAAAGGAACGAGTGCATCGGTTATGGTCGTGCCAATATAATCCAATGTCGCATAGGCCACGAAAGGAGCCTTTGTGCCGTTCTGGTTGGCAAGAGAGATAGATATTGCACCTTCATTGACAGCTGGTGCTTCGGTGAGAAGCGGGCTGTATACAAGGGTAAGCGTAGTTGTTCCGCTAGCCGGTGCTTTTACAGTATGGTCGGTGTCTGTGGAGAGAAGAGCATACCTGTCTTCGGTGCCATCGAGCGATGCTACCAGTGATCCAAT
>JAGHVK010000021.1 GCA_018064345.1 Candidatus Cacconaster merdequi | reverse complement strand
GACATCATCTATTTCACATCTATTCCCTGGGTGGACTTTACAGATATCAAGCACGCTGGCGGTCATAAGAGAGGCGACAGCATCCCTGAAGTTGCTGTCGGGAGACTGCACGAGGATGGTGGAAAGATGATGATGAGCATTTCAATAGAAGCCAACCATGGCCTTGTGGATGGTCGCCATATCGGAATGTTCTATGAATCGCTGTCATCCATGAATGAAGAATAAAAGATTGTGGTTATAATCAGTCTGTATGTATGAAGAAGAGCCTGCCCAAGCCGAGCATTGTTGATAAGTCGCGTTTTACTCAATCTGATACATATTTATTAAACAATATGCCTTATTTGTTGTAAGATAATTAAACTTTGCCTATCTTTGCGATATGGAGCGGAAGATTCGTGCATACAAGAACTATTTTACTGATTTTATTTCTTCTGTCAGTGAAGTTGAGGCGAGAAAGGTGTTCTATGTTCTTGATATGTTGAAGATGCGGGAGAGGTTGAGCACCAAGTTCGTAAAACACATTGTGGATGGAATATTTGAACTTAGGGCTGAACACGGAGGTAACATATTCCGGGTATTCTTCATTTTTGATGAAGGCAATATTGTATTATTGTTCAACGGCTTTCAGAAGAAGTCGCAAAAAACACCTCGAAAAGAGATAGAGCAAGCCAGGAAGTTGAAGGATGAGTATTATGCAGAAAAGGGAAAGTAATATCGTTGATATCGACGAGATGATGAACGAGAGATTCGGTGCTGTTGGTACTGAATCCAGAAATGAATTCAGAAAAGAAGCCTACAATTATTGTGTGGGCCAGTTGATTCTAGAGGCCAGGAAACAGGAATCCATGACGCAGGCCGAGCTTGCGGAGAAGATAGGAACGAACAAGTCCTATATTTCCCGCATTGAGAAAGGGCAGATTGAGCCTGGTGCGAGTACTTTCCTGAGGATTATTGAAGCTCTCGGACTCCGTTTTGAGATAGTCAAGCCTATGACGTATGCCTTGCATGCAGGCAAGGTATCCGGATATCTTTCGGATGACAAGACTCAGACATACAGTAGTTTGAAGGATTCTGCCAAAGCATCCAAGTAGGTTCTTGATATCAAATACAAAATACAGCGTATAACGGAATTGTCTTTACCCCGTCAGCGAATCCGAAATTCTTTCCGGATATTCTATACGCTAAAGAAGTTTTGTACTTTTCCATGAACTGAGTCATGCTTTGTGCTTTCACTCTCCGTCCTTTCTTTACCACTGTAGGAATAATTCTATCTTCGATTTGGAGTACGAATTCAAGTTCTGCAGTGTTGTCATTCTTCCAGTAGAAGAGTGGATTTTTCAAGGCTTGTTTTGAACCGCTCCTGGAAACATTTCAAAACAGGTTCTAAATGCCTGCCATTCGGTTGAGGACAGGCATCAGGAAAGATGTGACAACACCCATCAACGCAATGCATAGGCCGCTGACGGCACCTTCTAATGCGCTTTCTTCCAAAGCTCTTGATGTGCCTATACCGTGAGATGAACAGCCTATGGCGGAACCTCTGGCGATGGGATTCTTGATCTTGCACAGGTTCAGGATTGCTGGTCCGAGGCTGGCTCCGAGCATTCCGCAGATAGTGACTGAGACGGCTGTTATGGCTACAATACCTCCGCTGTTCTTTGAAAGCTCTATTGCAATAGGGGTTGTGACTGATTTCGGCTCCATAGTGATTATCAATGCGTTGTTCAAACCGAGCATTTTGCCGAGCACCCATACGCTGACAATCCCCACGATGCTTCCGACGAGTACGGATATGGCGATTGGAAGAATGTTCTTTTTTATGAGATCAATATTATCATAGAGCGTCAGTCCTAATGATACAACAGCCGGTCCCAGGAAGAACGTGATGAACTTGTTTGCTTCCATATAGTTCTTCACGGGGATATCAAAAACCTTCAGGGTGGCCATTATTACAGGAACGCATATCAGAAGCGGGTGAATCACGCTCAACTTCGTCTTCGTCTTGTCTTTGACCCAAACGCCGAATATATATGCGCCAAGAGTGAGCGCGAGGAGAAATGCTGAATTATTCATTTGTTTTCCTCCTCTTGATCTTTGATAAGAGTTCGGCTGAACCTCCCGCTGACAGCATTACTATTATCGTCGTTACGAAGAGTATGAAAATCCAGGACCAGAAGTCCAGTTTCAGGATGTCCCATTCATCCATCAGCGACATAAAAAGAGGAACGAAGAATATGACCATATTCCTTGTCAGAAATTCGGTCGTTTCACGTATCCACTTGGGCTTTATTATCTTGCAGCATAGAGCAATGAACAGGAAAATCATTCCTATTACATTCCCGGGAATGTAATTTCCTATAGCCGCCGAAGTCAAATCTCCGAGAAAAAGGAATGCAAAAAGGATGAATAGGCCCAGTAAAATCTGCATGCTGTCCTTATAATTTTATCTCCGCAAAGCTATGAATTTAGCGAAGCGCTGAACCATTTCAAAAAGGCTCTGAGGTGCTATGCTCTCAGGCTTCGGCAGGATTGGAACCGACAGGGGGGATTATCGGCATCTCTGCTTCGTGAAGAGCAATCTGACCGAACTGACTCTCATATTTCTGCAAGTTGTCTGCAAGAGCTGAAAGCAGACGCTTGGCATTCTCGGGAGTCATTATTATGCGGCTGTTCACCTGCGCCTTGGGAAGGCCGGGCATATGCTGCACGAAATCGAGTATGAATTCGCTAGTGGAGTGGGTGATTATGGCAAAATTAGAATAGTGGCCCATTGCAGCTTCAGGGCGGATTTCAATGTCGAGTTTGTTCTGATTCATAATCGGTGGGTAAAATATATGTCACCCGTCTGCAAAGTTAGATAAAAACTTACGAAACTGACTTCTTTTATATAATAATTTTGTGTATATTCGCGGCCGGTTCGTCATAGTGTCATGTCTTCTAGAAAAAATATAAAATCGCCATCCGAATTGGGTGGATATACTCATTTGTCAACAGTCAGCACCAGGGCTGTCCTTCTGGCCTTGTCTGCTCTTGCCGCAGGTATTCTGGCATGGTGCTTTTTCGGTACCATGACCGACAAGGAATACATCCATGGTGTCGTATTCCCGAGCGATGGAACCAATGGGGTCACTATCCCTAACGGAGGTATGGTCAAGGAAGCCTTCGTCCACAAAGGGGACGTGGTTGAGGCCGGGCAGTCCCTGGCACTCGTTTCCGTTTCCGGTGCATACAGCATTATTTCCGCTCCGTTTGACGGTGTTGTCCTTTCTTATATACCTGAGAATGAAAAGTTTGAAGCTTTCGAAGATATTGTCAATCTGCTTCCTTCCGACATAGAGGACGGTTCTGTCACCAGAGTCACCGCATTTGCGAACTTTAAAGCCAAGAGATTCATCGCACCCGGTCAGACTGCCCAGATCACTCCTGCCAACGAGACACGCGAGCGCATCGGTTATGTACGTGGCAAGGTGGTCAGCGTATCTCCTTATCCTATCAGCAAGAAAGAGGCTGTCCTGAAGTTTCAGAACGCTTCTCTGGCAGATGAGATATTCCCTGATGATGCCTCTGTGTTCGAAGTCGAAATCGAGATGCAGACCCTCCCCGGCGACGGAAACGAACTGGACTGGTCTTTCCTCTCGAAAGAGCGGATCGATATGAGCGTAGGTACGTTCTGCGATATAGAAGTCATCGTAAAGTCACGCAACATATTCCACTATATGCTTGAAAACGTGACGGAGGCAAAGAACTCACTCAGACTATGGGCAAAAGAGTAAGAAGCGGCACTTTTGCCTTCCTGTCAAAGCACATGCAGGGGTTCGACGAGGCAGTGATGCTCGTCGGTGCGGTTTCTCTGTTGCTTATCATCCCTAAGGTAGCCAGTCCTGTCATTACCCAGATTCTGGTGGATAACGTGCTCCCGGGCCTCAATCCGGAGTGGGCAGGTCCGCTGATAGCCTTCGCTACTCTGATAGTGTGCATAGAGGTGGCGTTGAGATTCCTTGAAGCCACTTCCTGGCGGCACAGGCTCAGGATGTCGATAACTTCCGCCAATGAACTCTTCTGGCACACTTTGAGGTTGCCTGTTGGTTATTTCCACGACAAATATGCCGGTGACCTCGTGTCGAGGATCTATTATGGCAAGACCATTTCGAAGAAAGTGATAGACAACCTTCTGTGGGCTGCCGGAGATATGGTCCTCATAGTATTCTATCTCTTCTTCATGATCAAGTACAGCCTCTTCCTGTCGCTGTTCGCTATCTTGCATATTATTTTGAATATAGTGATTCTCAGGCTTATACATAAGAAGAGGGTTGCTGCGAGCAGGAAGATGCAGTCCGAGATAGGCAATCTGCAGGGCTTCACCACCGCTGCAATAAACAATATTGACGCCATCAAGGGAGCGACTGCCGAACAGGACTATTTCCGCAAGTGGTCGGAGCATTTCACGAAGATGCAGAATGCAGTTGTGGATTGCACCGGCGACAACATACGTACTGAGACCATTCCTTTGATGATGGAGGCTGTCTCAAACGTGCTGGTTCTCGGATTCGGGGTGTACTACATAATGCAGGGGTATCTCACTGCCGGTATGCTTATGACTTTCCAGAGTTTCATGACGGCCAGCATGAGACCTATGAGCCATATTACCAATGATGTTCAGGAACTTGCTGATGTCCAGGCCCAGGTTGAGAGGATGGAGGATGTGCTCTCGGCGGATTGTGATGTACCGGGAACAATCGAGAGCGTGGATGGAATAGAGAAGGGCAAGCTGAGTGGTGAGGTTGAATTGAGGAATGTCACCTTCGGATATGACAGGAATGCTGCGCCGCTGATTACAGATTTCAATCTCAAACTCTCACCGGGGAAGAGCGTAGCCTTTGTAGGTCCGTCCGGCTGCGGAAAGAGCACGATAGCGAAACTGGTCTCAGGACTGTACCAGCCATGGTCCGGAGAAGTGCTGTTCGACGGCAAACTGCAGTCCGAGATAAACAGGGACGTGTTTGCCAATTCCGTGGCAATAGTGGACCAGAACATAGTCCTTTTTGACGGTACAATCTCTGAAAATGTCAAATTGTGGGATGACTCCACTGAGGACTTCGCAATGATACTCGCCTGCCACGATGCCCAGATCCACGAAGAAATAGTTGTACGTGACGGTAACTATGAGGCTTCCGTCGAATGTGGCGGCAAGAATTTCTCAGGAGGTCAGAGACAGCGTCTTGAACTGGCAACGGCCTTTGCCAAAGAGCCGTCGGTCATGATTATGGACGAGGGCACCTCCGCTCTTGATGCAGTGACTGAGGAACTTGTTATGCGCAACATCCGCAACATGGGATGTTCTCAGATTATCATAGCTCACAGACTCAGTACAATACGTGACTGTGATGAAATAATAGTCCTCAAGCAGGGAAAGGTTGTCGAACGTGGTAACCACGATCAGCTGATGGCGCTCAACGGCTTTTATTCACAATTGGTTGACAACAAGTAACGCGTATGTTCGAAGACAAGCTCAAGGAAAGATATGAAGTCAACCGAAAGGCGCTGGATACGGCACTTGACCAGTTCTTTTCTATGCTCAACGGCGAGAGGGGATATGTCGGGTCCGAGACTTCTCAGATAGCCATCAATTCACTGTTGAAGTATTTCAAACTGGATGCAGCACTCCTTCCGTCGGATATCAGAACAAAGGATGAAATCAAGCAGTTCCTGAAGTTCAACGGTCTTTTCTGCCATCACGTCAATCTAGAAGGCAAGTGGTGGAAAAATGCATCCGGACCTCTTCTGACCACCGACAGCGACGGACATCTGGTAGCTCTTCTTCCATCAGCGGTGGGCTATAGACGGGTTTGCCGTGATGGCACGAAGCGGGTGAACGCGAAGACTTTCGAAGGATTGTCGCACGATGGCCTCAACTTTTTCAATCTGATGGCCCGTAAGAGATTTACGGTCAAGGAATTCATCAGTTATTGCCTCAAATCTGTCCCGGTCGGGGATTACCTGCTTGTGTTTGCAAGTTGTGCCATTGCCACTTTGCTGAGCCTGCTTGTCCCTGTGGCCAACAAGATAATGTTCAGCGAGGTTGTGCCTTCCGGCATCATCGCTGGCATTCTCCCTATATGTGCGCTGCTTCTCGGTGCCGGAATCAGTTCCGTCCTCTTTACTTTGGTGCGGAATTTCGTAGTGGTCAGGGTGCGTGACAAGATCAACGCCAACGTACAGCCTGCTCTTTTTGCAAGAATACTGACACTGCCTTCGAACTTCTTCAGGACGCGTTCTGCCAGTGATTTGAGTATGAGGGTATTGGCGGCCAATAATGTTTATCAGATACTCACCAGCCAGTTGATGGGAATGATGGCGGCCAGCATATTTGCCATCCTGTACATAATAGTGGCATTTATGTACGCCAAGAGCATGGTTCTGCTTGTTACGTCAATAATCGTCGCTTATCTTATTATTTATGTGGTGCTTATCCGGAAGTACAGTCAGGAGTTTGCCGAGAAGATACCGAACGCCGGTATTACTCAGGATTTCACCTACGGGGTTCTGACCGGTATCCACAAGATAAAGAACAACCGTGCAGAGTTCAGGGCATATTCGCAGTGGGCTGAAAGGTACAGCAAGTCCGAAGATGTCACGGCAAAGACAAGTTCCCTGTTGAAGTACGGAAAGATACTCGGGTCTGCCGTATTCTCTTTCGGAAATCTTCTGGTGTGGATTATCGCCTGGCGGTCAGGGATGGCGGTCTCTGATTTCATTGCGTTCTTGTCCGCTTTCGGAGTGATGCAGACTACTCTGTTCACGCTGACGACACAGTTGCAGAATATCGCCCAGATGGTACCGTACGTCAAGTTATTGGTCCCTATCCTTGAAGCAGAACCTGAAATCAATGTCAATCGCGTCAGTGTGAGCAATATAACGGGAAGCATAGATATCAACCACGTGTCGTTCAGCTATGATAAGAATTCCCCGAAGGTCCTTGACGACGTGACTCTGCATATCCGGTCTGGTGAGAATATCGGTCTCGTCGGCTCTTCAGGGTGTGGAAAGAGCACTCTTATGAGAATTATGCTGGGCTTTGAAAAGCCCGACAGCGGCTCCGTGTTCTATGGACAGTACAATATGGAGAATGTCAATATGGGAACCCTCCGCCAGTATATCGGGTACTGCCCGCAGTTCATGCAGGTGTTCCCTGGGACCATTGCAGAGAACATCAGGCTGGCTGCACCTATGAGTACGGACGAGGAAGTGTGGGAAGCGGCCCGCATTGCCAGTCTTGACGAAGATATCCGCAGGATGCCTCTCCAGATGGAGACGACAGTCGGAGAGGGCGGAAGCGGATTGAGCGGCGGACAATGTCAGAGGCTGCTCATTGCACGCTCTGTAATCAACAAGCCTAAAGTACTTTTCTTTGATGAGGCGACAGCGGCTCTTGACAACATCACCCAGAGGAATGTGGTGAACAACCTTGCTGCCTTCGGTTGTACGCGCATATCCATCGCTCACAGGCTCAGCACTGTCATGGATTGCGACAGAATCGTGGTTCTTGACAAGGGCAAGATTGTTGAGGAGGGATCTCCGAAGGAGCTGCTCGCAGAAAAAGGATTCTTCTATAATCTATGTATAAGACAACAATGATGGACAAGGCTATCAGATATTCCTTAATTTTCCTTTTGTCAATGGCTTCCGTTGCTTGCTCGAACAAGGCCGTTGAGCAGCAGCCGTCGCAGGTGCAGCCTGTGGATACTGCCGGTGCTGCCAGACCTCAGGCCAGGAAGGTTCTCGTAAGTACCGGAGTAATCCGCTCCGACAGGGAGGTTTCAGTCTTCAGCCGTATTGAGGGACAGTTGCTGGAAGTCAATCTTATTGAAGGCGCTTCCGTGCGTGCGGGACAGCCTCTGTTCCGACTCGACGACTGGGAGCTCAAAGGAAAGTATGAAATAAGCCGCACAGCCTATGAGCAGGCCCAGTTCCGTATGACGGAGATTCTTGTCGGTCAGGGATATAAAAGAGACCGCCTGGATGAGGTCCCGGACAATATCAAGGAATATGCAAAGGTGAAAAGTGGGGTAAATGTCTGTGCTTCGGATTTGGAATTCAACCGTTCAAGGCTTGAGAAGGCGGTCATCAAGGCACCGGTATCCGGACTGGTCACAGGCATCAAGTCTTTGTCGTACTCTTTCGTGGAGCCCGGCCAGACTCTTTGCACAATAGTGGACCCGAAGCATCTGATAGTGGAGTTCAGCATACTTGAAACCGAATTGAGGAAATTTGAAGTCGGAACTGTTGTCGAGGTGCGGGCAATAGCATACAATGAGATTGTACATACAGCAACGGTAAGGAGTATCGGTACTGTTGTTGATGAATCGGGAATGGTCAAGATTGATGCTGTCCTGTCGGATTCCGACCATCTTCTTCCCGGAATGACTGCAATAGTGAACCTATGAAGAGGATAATAACACTTGCTTTCGCTTTCTCCGGCTTGCTGGCTTCAGTGTTGCAGGCACAGACGCTGACAATGGACCAGACTATAAGGCTGGCTCAAGACAGCACGATAGAGGCACACGTCAGCACCGATGCTTTGATGAAGGCAAGATGGGAGTATGAACAGTTCCTTGCACAAAGGCGTCCGCAGGTTTCATTCGCTCTCAGTCCGGGATATCAGAAAATCTCCTTCGAGCCCGCCACCTATTTCTACAAACTCCGCAACTACAATATGTTCAACGCATTTGCCGAGTTGCGGATGGAACAGAAGGCTCTTGGCATAGGAGGTGAATTCTACGCTTCCACCGGAGCTTTGTGGACGAGATACTTCAGTCAGGATGACCCTTCGAGGCTCTTTTCGACTGTTCCTGTGGGAGTGGGCTATTCTAACGACCTGATTTCATACAACCCATACAAATGGGAAAAGGAACTCAATGAGTTGAAACTCAGTGCGAGTGAGAAGGAATACCGTCATTCCCTGGGCACCATTGCACTTGAAACAGTGAAGTTGTATGTGAAGTGTTATGTTGCAATGGCCGAGTACGACATTTGGGTAAGCAATTCAAAAGTAGCTGGGGAACTTCTCGATATCGGTAAGGAAAAGTACAACATCGCTTCGATAAGCAAGAACGAACTGAGTGCCCTCGAACTCCAGAGTCTCAATGCAGAAAATTCGCTGTTCAATGCGAAGGCGCAGATGGAGGATGCGAGAAGCCGTTTGCTGTCATACCTGAATATGGATGATTCCGGTCAGGAACTGAACCTTGTTGCTCCGGATGTGCCGGCGTACAAGTCCATTTCCCTCGAAGAGGCTGTTGCACTTGCAAAGGCCAATAATCCGGAGTATATCAGGAACTACGAGCAGGTGGTGTCTGCGCGGCAGCAGGCCGACAGGGCCAAGGCACAGGGCCGGCTTCTCAGGATGGGTGTCGATTTGAACCTCGGCCTCCAGAGTACGTCTGATGCACTTGGCGGCATCTATGCGGGACAACAGCCATATATGATTGGCAGTTTGACATTGCGCATTCCGATTTTTGATGGTGGTCTGGCACGAAGCCGCAACAAAGTCGCACAGTACGGATTGGATCACGCCGAAGATGTCCGGCGCGAGGCTGCACGGAAGATCGAACTTGACGTGAAAGTCGCCTTGAGGGAATTCAACATACAGCAGGACTTGCTCTTACGCACTGCACGTGCTCTTGCTCTCGCTGATGAATCCTTTGAACTTGCTCAGGATCTTTATATGAACGGAGAGACTGACATCAACACTTTCATTCTCGCGCAGAGCCGTAAGGATGACGCTCATTCCAACTATCTGAACTCACTTACAGGTTTCTGGGTAAGCTACTATACATTGTGTATGCTCTGCGACAAGGAGTTCTGACCGGTATTCCCCGATAATTTCCTTGATGGACAAACACGAAATCAGAAGAGTGGTTAAAGAACGCATCGGAGGTTGCTTCGATTGCGACTGCGCTTCACTGTGGCGTACTGTCGAAGATATGCCGCAGTTTCGCAGTGCATCAACCGTCCTTATGTACTGGTCCCTCCCGGATGAGGTCCCGACAGTGGATTTCATACGTAAATGGTCCAGGTTCAAGAAGATACTTCTTCCTGTCGTGAATGGTGACAATCTTCTTCTGAAAGAGTATTCTGAAAATGCCCTCGTCAAAGGGTACAGAGGCATTATGGAGCCTTCCCTTGAAGCAGCTCCGGCTTCTTTTCAAAATGTGGATTTCTCGATTGTCCCCGGTGTTGCGTTCGACCGTTCCTGCAACAGGATGGGCAGGGGAAAGGGATTCTATGACAGGACTCTGCCGCACATTTCCGGTTTCAAGGCGGGAGTCTGCTTCGATTTCCAGCTGTTCGACTCTATTCCTGTGGACCCCTGGGACGTTCCTGTTGATGCGGTAATTACAACGAAAGAGAGGATTTGATGCTTGCCAAATCCTCTCCTTGTTTTTACTTGGGTCAGGTTATCAGTGCTTGACCACGAATCTGTATCTTCCTCCCTGTACGGTGCGCTCCTGCTCTTCTCCCGGAAGCAGTATGTGAGCGGTGGTGCCTTCAGGCACGGTGATTCTCCATACGCTCTTTTTCTTCTTCTCTTTAAGAGATACGGCTATCTTTCCCTGAACCGATGGCATTGAGAAAGAGAACTTGCCGAAAATACCGGCAGTCGGGGCAATTCGGAAGCTCTTGTAGCCAGGTTCTATTGGTGTGATACCCACTACTTTCTGAGCGATGACAATCATTGCTCCGCCGCTCCAGGCGTGGTTGGTTGTGCCTCCACCGAAGCCGTTGTCAAGTATTCCCCAGCCTTCCCACAAGGTTGAGAATTCCTCGTTGTTCACCATATTCGCGAACCGCTTCTGCATCCTCTCCATAGCATAGTCGCCGTGTCCCATCTGGAAGAGCGCCTCCATTACATATTTCTCCATATAAGGGCTTGCGTGCTCCTGTTCCTTGAGGGTCTCGAAGATGGCATCGTACCACTCCTCCGGAGCAATGCCGGAAACTACTGCGAGAGCCTGTACGCGGTCGTCGGTAACCTGGCCATATTCAGGATGACGGTATGCGGTCCCTGTCCAGCAGATGGTGTTGAAGGCTTCTTTGAGAAGAGCCATCTTTGCCTGATAGTCAGGGATGTCCTCTTCGCATCCGCACAGTGCCGCCATTTCGGAAGCGGCTGAAAGCGCCATATAGTACCAGGCTGACTGTATAAGACGAATGTCGCGGTTATCGCCCCAGTCACCCCAGTTCCACCCGCCTGCGTGGATGCCGGTGAGCCCGGTCGGCTCAAGTTCCCAGACGTTCAGATATTTTTTAACTGAAGGATATGCGTCTATGATTGTCTGAAGGTCGCCGGTATTCATATAGTAAGTCCAGAATCCGTAACGGCCTACGCTTGCAAGCATCTGTGCCGGAAGTTCTGAACGGTAGTTCCCGGGGATAGGGGAGAAGAGGGTCCCGTCTTCCTTCTGCCAGGCGCAAAGCTCGTGTATGGCCTTGCGGGTGAGCAGGGATGCCTCAGTGGAGTATGTGTATATCGTCTCAGCTGAAAGCAGTGTGGCATCGCCCCACCACTGTGCCCTTTCCCTGTCAGGACAGTCGAAATAGGTGTCCCTCATATTGACGTACAGTGTGTGGAGAGCCTTGCCCCAGAAACGGTTGATGAAATCGTTGTCGCAACGGAACTTGCCGGTGCATTCTGCCGCATAGCCGGTTTCCCGGTACTGAACTTTCCTGACCTTCATCCCGTGTGGAACGATGACGAAGAGTTCCTCTCCGTTCATCCAGCCGAGGTTCTCGTATGTCTGTTTCCCTGCTTTGGTGATGTATTCGGCGTGGACACTTGGCTCAGAGCCGCCCATTATGTGGTTGGTGTACATCATTACATTATGTCCGCCGCCTTTGGAATCGCATACGGTTATTACAGGTGTGAACTGCATGTTGTAAGGCAGGTGGGCCACTACTGTGTCCGCGTCCGCTCCCTCTTTAAGGATGGTTCTGGCTCTCTTTATACCGAAATCCTTCCACATAGGAATCGGCCTTCTATGGAGTGATCCGAGGGAACTGTTCCTTATTACAGCCGGTTCTCCGAATCCGTCAATGCCGGCAGTCTGCCACCCTTCAATATCCTTTCCGGCGTCAAACAGGATTGATGACTCTGAAAGTCTGTAGTTTGGCTTTGGGAATACGGCTGTACCGAAGGCAGGGTGAACCATACAGCGCCAGGTGTCGTCGCTTTCAATGCCCAGGGCTTCGCAGTCGAAGAAGAGTTGAGGCATTCCGCTGTCCACGTGTGAGAACCCGTCTTTGCCGAAGTACCACAGAAGCAGGGCTATCTTGTTGCTGCCTTTCTTGAGGAACGGCTTGAGGTCTACTTCATCGACGTATGAGTCGGTGTAGTTGGGACCGCGTTTCAGGGAACCCTCGAACACTGCCAGCTTTCCGTTGATCCAGAGCCAGTATTTGCTGTCTGCTGAAATCCTGGCGATGGCTTCGGCGGGCATCTTGTCGATGGTTACGTCTTTGCGGAAGGCAATCCACTGGTTTGCCTCCCTGCTGAGTGCATCCTTGCTTGTAATTGTCTTGAAACCGGAGGCAACGACGGGCTCTGCCGATGCCTCGAAAAAGAGTGCCATCACTGCTGCAATGAGTACAAGCGCTCTTTTGAAATGGGTATTGTTCATATTGTAAGGTTTAATGTCGGACTTCCGGCCGCAGGTTCTCCGGCCTGCGGTCACTCTTCTTACAAATATAGTTAAAAATAGGATTCAGTACAACAGGATTCCCGCTGCAGCTGCAAGGACTATAAGAAGAATCGAATCGACCTTGAACCAGGTGGCGGCGAAACAGGCCGCGAAGATGGCCACGCTTGTCCAGTCGATGAATGTCTCACGGTTGAGGAACATCAGTGCTGCGGCGCCTATCATTCCGCAGAGCATAGGTTTCATCCAGCGGAGAGCGCCCTCGAGAATCCGGTTGCTGCGCAGCTTGTTGTAAAAGATGGTGATTGCTACCATAAGCGTCAGTGGTGGCAGGCATACGGCGAAAGTGGCGAGGAAAGAGCCTAAGGCGCTGCCTGTCACTGCGTATCCCACGTAGGTGGCGCTGTTTATGGCAATCGGACCCGGTGTCATCTGCGATACGGCTATGATGTCGGTCAGTTCTGTGCCCGTGAGCCAGGCGTGCCTTACCACGATTTCGTTCTGAATGAGCGAGAGCATCGCATATCCTCCGCCGAAGCCGAAGAATCCGATTTTCAGGTAGGACAGGAAGAGTTGCAGGTATATCATTTTCTGAAAAGGGCTGCTACGGCTCCTATGGCTCCGCCCGCAAGTATGAAGTAGATAGGGGATACACCCAACTGCCAGATGACTGTTGCGACCGCAACTGCAAGAAGAATGAAGTACCACTTGAGAGGCTGCAGCATCCTGATGAAAGGGACTGCGATGAGTGCTATGACAGCAGGCCTGATGCCCTTGAATGCGGCTTCAACGGTCGGATTGCCACGGAAGTCAGTGAGAAACATCGCAATCAGGAGAATTATCGTGAAAGATGGTATCACGGCGCCGAGTACTGCTGCAAGCGACCCCCACCAGCCCTTGACCCTGTATCCGACGAACACCGCCGTATTTATGGCGAAAGGTCCCGGTGCGGATGAAGCCAGGGCGAACTGGTTGTAGAAATCCTCCTTTTCAAACCATTTCTTCTTGTCCACGACCTCTTTCTCAATCATCGGAATCATCGCATAACCGCTTCCGAAGGTGAAAGAGCCTATCTTGAAGAACGACCAGAAAAGTTGGAGGAGAAGTTTCATTTCGCAGACTATTGGCTGCCGGCGCCCATCATCTTTCCGGCAAATCTGGCAACCTTCTGCTTTGCCTTCTCAAGAGTGATTACAAGAGTCTTCTCGCTTGAGGTAGGAGCGTCGAACATATCGTCCATCATTATGGCCTCGCATATTGTCCTCAGTCCGCGGGCTCCGAGCTTGTACTCGATGGCTGTGTCCACGATGTATTCGAGCACTTCATCCGGGATGGACAGTTCGATTCCGTCGAGGGAGAAAATTTCCTTGTACTGCTTTACAAGCGCGTTCTTAGGACGTGTGAGAATGGCCAGGAGCGTAGGCCTGTCAAGCGGGTCGAGATGCGTGAGCACCGGCAGACGGCCGATAATCTCAGGAATCAGACCGTAAGACCTCAAGTCCTGAGGCGCAATATACTGGATGAGGTTGTCGGTGTCGATGCTCTCGTGCTTTTCGCGGGCTCCGAATCCAATCACCTGAGTGTTGAGCCTTTGGGCGATATTCCTCTCGATACCCTCGAAAGCGCCTCCGCAGATGAAGAGAATGTTTTCGGTATTGACCGCAATCATCTTCTGTTCAGGGTGCTTGCGTCCTCCCTGAGGAGGTACGTTCACGATGCTTCCTTCCAGTATCTTGAGCAGTGCCTGCTGCACTCCTTCACCTGAAACATCACGGGTTATGGACGGGTTGTCGCTCTTTCGGGCAATCTTGTCAATCTCATCGATGAAAACAATGCCCTTCTCGGCCATCTCGACATTGTAGTCCGCGTCCTGAAGCAGGCGGGTGAGAATGCTTTCCACATCTTCTCCGACATACCCCGCCTCAGTGAGCACGGTGGCGTCCACGATGGCGAAAGGAACGTTGAGCATACGTGCTATAGTTCTGGCAAGCAGTGTCTTGCCGGTTCCTGTAGGCCCGACGAGAAGTATATTGGACTTCTCGACCAGGTCATCTTTCAGGTTTATCCTCTTGTAGTGGTTGTAGACGGCAACCGACAGGAACCGTTTCGCATCTTCCTGACCTATTACATATTCATCGAGGAAGGCCTTGATTTCAGCAGGCTTGAAGAGTTTTGACTTGCCCTTGATCTTGCCGTTGGTCTTGATGTTGTCATCAGAACTGAGGGCTTCTTTGGCAGATTCATACGCAATCCGGGCACAGTCGGAACAGATTGCGGCGTTGTCACCTGCTATCATCAGTTCCACCTCGTCGGCGCTGCGTCCGCAGAAACAGCAGTGGTCCGGTTCCTTTGTACTACTCTTCTTTGCCATTGCGGGACTTCTTTGCTACAATGTTGTCTATCATTCCGTATTCCAGAGCTTCGGGAGCGGTCATCCAGTGGTCGCGGTCGGCATCCTTGGCTATCTGCTTCAAGCTCTTTCCGGTATGGTCGGAAAGAATCTGATAGAGTTCATCCTTCAGCTTGAGAATCTCCCTGGCAGTGATTTCGATGTCGGATGCCTGTCCTTCAGCTCCGCCCATTGGCTGGTGGATCATGACTCTCGAATGTGGAAGTGCGGAACGCTTCCCACTGGCTCCGGCTGCAAGCAGGATGGATGCCATCGAAGCGGCCATTCCCGTACAGATTGTAGCTACGTCAGGCTGGATTGTCTGCATAGTGTCGTAGATGCCGAGCCCGGAATAGACAACTCCGCCCGGAGAGTTGATATAGAGCATTATGTCCGCTTTAGGGTCATTGCTCTCCAGGAAAAGCAGCTGCGCCTGGATGATGTTAGCCACGTCATCGTTTATAGGACAACCGAGGAATATGATGCGGTCCATCATAAGACGTGAGAATACGTCCATCTGTGCCACGTTCAACTGGCGTTCCTCAATAATCATCGGATTCATATAGCTTGAATATATCGATCCGACTTTCTGCAGCGACAGTTCACTTATGCCGCGGTGCTTGATAGCATATTTCTCAAATTCCGTCATATCTTCAACAGTGTTTCAGGCGCTTTCTGCGTATGGTCCAATACTTTATTTCGTGAGTTCCCTCATCTTCTCGAGGGTGATCTTCTTGCTCTCGATGGTTGCAGTCTGCTTGATGTATGCGAGGGTGATGTCATCCTCCACTTTCTCCACTATGCGGTCTGCCTGCTGGCTGTCGGAGAGCATCTGGTCTGCGAACTTGTTGAGGTGCTCCTCAGGGACGTTCTGCATTCCGTACATTGCGAACTGATAAGATGCCATCTTGCGGGCCTCCTTCATCACTTCGTCCTTGGTGACCTTCAGCTTGGCGGCCTTCATTATTGTACCGCGAATCATGTTCCAGCGGAAGTCCTTTGCGAAGGTGTCGTACTCTTTCTCGATTTCTTCCTTGGTGAACTTGCCCTCGTTTGCAGCGAGGATCCAGCGTTTCATGAATGCGTCAGGAAGAGTGATTGCAGCCTTGTTGATGAGATATTCCTTGGCGTCAATCATAAACCTGTAGTCGCTTTCCTGAGCATATTCGCCCTGCAGGCGCTCCTTTACTTTCTCGTCGAACTCTTTTTCGTCCTTCACGTTGCCTTCTCCGAAGATCTGGTCAAAGGTCTCCTGTGTGAGAGGGGCGCTGACGAATGTCTTCACCTCTTTCACCGTGAGGTTCCATATCTCAGGAAGAGTGCCGAGCTCCTCTTTCTTCACCTTGAACATTGCGGCGCGGTCAGCTTCGTTTGTGAAAGTCTTGACAATGTCCACGTCCTTGCTGTCGCCTGCTTTCATACCTACGAAGCTCTTCTTGATTTCCTCGTCTGTGATTGAGCGCAGTGCGATGTACGAGCCTTCAATCTTCTGCTCTCCGGCTGTGAGGTCGGCGATTATGAAATCATCCTCCTTTGCCTTGTCGCCTGTCCCAAGCTGTCCGAACTGCCTGAGAAGGCCTTTCTTGTAGTCAGCGACGGCCTTTGCGGTGGCGTTTACGATATAGTAAGGAATTTTGTCGTCAGCGCTTACGGTTACGTTCACCTCAGGCTTGAGGGCGATATCGAAGCTGAATGAGAACTTGTCCGGATTGTCCCAGTCGTTCTTGTCTTCCTTTTCGCTTGGAAGAGGCTCTCCGAGAATCTGGAACTTCTTGTCCTCGATGAACTTGTTGAGCTGTTCGGTAACCACTGTGTTGATGGTCTCGGCAAGAGCCTGCGGGCCGTGAACTCTTTCGATAAGGGACATAGGGGCCATTCCCTTGCGGAATCCCTTTATCTCTGCCTTGCGGCGGTATTCATTGAGTTTCTTTTTCTTTGCCTCTTCATAATCAGGCTTTTCGATGTTGATGCTGACGGTAAGGTTAAGGTCGTCAATCTTCTTCTGTGATACTTTCATTATATTGAGATTATATATTTTTTGTTATTTGCAGGCATATTGCGCCAAAATCGGCACGCAAAAGTAGTAAAAATTAACTACATTTGTAAGACTAACGATACGATAATTATGAAAGAGTATATAGCCGAGAACAAAGAACGTTTTTTTGATGAACTTTTCTCCCTGCTCAGGATACCGTCGGTAAGTGCCGACCCCCGGCACAAGGATGATATGCGCGCCTGTGCTGACAGATGGGTGGAACTCCTTCTTGCGGCAGGAGCAGACAGTGCCGCCGTGTATGAGACTGCCGGCCATCCTGTGGTGTTCGGAAGCAAGTCTCTTGGCGCCGGCTTTCCCACCATTCTTGTTTACGGACACTATGATGTCCAGCCGGAAGGCGACCTGAAACTTTGGAAATCACATCCATACGAGCCGGAAATCCGCGACGGGGCAATTTATGCCCGCGGAGCCAACGACGACAAGGGACAGACATTCATGCACGTCAAGGTCTTTGAATATCTGGTGCGTACCGGCAAGCTCCGCCATAACGTGAAGTTCATCTTCGAAGGGGAGGAGGAGACAGGTTCCGATTCTCTGGGCGAATGGGTGAAGGCTCACAGCAAGATGCTCTCCTCTGACATCATTCTTGTTTCGGACACTACCATGATATCCGACAAGGTCCCTTCAATCAACTGCGGGATGCGCGGACTGACATATATGGAGGTGAAAGTTACAGGACCTGACAAGGATCTCCACTCCGGCCACTATGGCGGAGGCATCTTCAACCCGGTGAACACACTCTGCAAGATGATTGGCTCACTCATCGACGATGAAGGCCGTATCACTGTCAAAGGCTTCTACGACGATGTTGTGGAACTGTCACGGAAGGACCGCCGTATGCTTGCACGGGCTCCGTTCGACAAGAAGGAATATATGGATTCAATAGGTGTCGGGGCGCTCTCCGGCGAGAAGGGCTATACGACTTTGGAAAGAGAAGGAATCAGACCTTGTCTTGATGTGAACGGTATCTGGGGCGGATACATAGAGGACGGATCGAAGACCATAATACCTTCAGAGGCTCACGCGAAGATTTCCATGCGTCTTGTCCCTAACCAGGACTGTGACAGGATTGCCCGTCTCTTCACGCGCCATTTCAAAGCCATCGCGCCTAAGGGGGTGAAAGTCGATGTCAGGTACGTCCACGGTGGAAACGGATTCCTTATCCCTATCTCTTCCAAGGCATACAAGGCTGCATCAAAGGCAATGGAAGAGGTCTATGGCATCGAGCCTGTCCCGAGCCGCGGGGGCGGAAGCATCACAATCCTCGCCGATATGCAGCGTATCCTTCACGCAGACCCTCTTCTTATGGGCTTCGGCTTGGAAAGGGATGTGATTCACTCACCTAACGAGAGTTTTCTCATCGAACAGCTCTTCAAGGGGATGGAGTCGATAGCATTATTCTACAAATATTTTTAGAACCATTTCAAAACAGGTTCTTAGAACAAGTTCTTGAATTTTGATAACAGTATTATGATGAGGAAGATTGTAGGGGCGATAGTGGCGCTCATCCTGTTGAATGTGACTGCTTCCGGTCAGGATGCCGGAAGCCTTGAGAGATTGTGTGAAAGATATGAGGCGGAAAACAGCGATGCCACGTACATCAAGGTCAGCCAGTCAATGCTTGCCGTGGCCAAGGTTGGTATGTCCAGAGAAAGCCGTAAGCTGGTGAAGGCAATGAATATAAAAGGGATGTATATCTTCTCGATGAAAGATTCCCGTTCTTTTCCTGTCAGCCGGTTTTTCGAGGAAGCGGAATCTGTCTTCAGCAAATCCTCTTTTATCTCCCTGCCCCAGGACGAGAAGATGCAGAAAGATGGCCTCCATATCTATTATCTTGCCTCCGGCGGGCGCATCACCAACCTTTTTCTGCTTGTGGCAAAGGACGGTGAGTGCTCCCTTACGGGAATCAAGGTGGATATGGACCCTGCTACAGCAGTTTCGTCGCTCCAGCTTCTTGATTGATAACCATTTCAAAACAGGTTCTTAGCCGCGCGGCGTTACTCCATAGGGAAGTAATATCTGTTGATGTGGTTCGGAAGAAGTTCCGGATGATAGATTGCAATGAAATCCTCCAGAATCAGGTCGGGATTCAGGGTTATGTCTTCGTAATAAGTGGAAGACATCGTGCTGCATACGAATATGTTGCTGTCCTTGAACGCCTTGAAGTAGGAGTATGGCAGATACTCTTCCTTGAGGTCAGAGTATCCGTACCCGGATTTGCCTCCGTGCTTGATGAACCAGAAGTCGGCATCGGAGGCTTCTTCGAGGACAGTCTCAAAAGGAAGCCCGACGTTCCTGGCTCCTGACAGGTACTTGAAAATATACTCGGCGCCGGCATCCTCGTGCATCATACCGATATAACTTTCTCCTCCGGGAAGTCCCCAGGATGCTCCTTCCTTTCTTTCAAGCATTACGGTAGGGTGTTCTGATGCACTTGCCGCAAGTGCTTTCAGCTCAAGATAATGTTCCTCTGTAGCCTTGAATATCGAGTCGGCTTCGGCTTCACGCCCTGTGAGCAGGCCGAAGAATTTCACCCATTCGGTGCGCCCGAGCGGATGGTTCTCCATATAGTCCACAGCCTCCACAATGGGTATGTCCAGTTTCTCCGCAGCTCCGAAACTGCAGTTTTCGAATGGGGATGCTATGATTACTTCGGAGCCTGTCTCAACGATTCTTTCGATGGATGGTCCCGATGCCGGTCCAAGGTCGGTTATCAGACCATTTTCCAGCCTCCTGACGGCAGCTTCGGAAGTAAGGTACTGCGGCTCGCAGACACCTGATACCACGTCCAGGGCATTTAACCGCTCGAGCATTGACGTGTGTACGGAGCTGTAGACCGACGCCCGCAGCACAGGGATACGGATCAGTTCACCTTCAGGAAGCTGTGACGGGAGGGGACAGTCTCTTCCCACAAGCACGTATTGTCTGCGGAAAGAAAGAGTGTCCCACGGGTCCCTTATGCGGACGACGGCGCAGCTGTCGCCTTTGGCTATCTCAAGGTTGCGTGCGTAGGCTATTTCTTCGAATACAAAATCCCCCGGCAGGGATTCCTGCTTCTGCGCAGAGCAGGAAACGAGTGCCAGGAGGATTGTCAATCGGATTAGAGGAAACGGCTTGGCGTTCATCAGTTCAGCTTGTCACCGTTCATTGAAATGAGGAATTCCTCATTGTTGCTGGTCTTTTCGAGACGAGTCTTAAGAAATTCCATCGCCTCCACGGAGGTCATATCGGCAAGATAGTTCCTCAATACCCAGATGCGGTTGATATAGTCAGGGTTGTAGAGGAGGTCGTCACGGCGTGTCGAGCTCAGAGTTACGTCCACTGCCGGGAATATGCGCCTGTTGGAGAGTTTGCGGTCCAGTTGGAGTTCGAGGTTTCCTGTACCCTTGAACTCTTCGAAAATTACATCATCCATCTTCGAGCCTGTTTCGGTAAGGGCTGTTGCGAGGATTGTGAGCGAGCCGCCGCCTTCGATGTTCCTGGCCGCTCCGAAGAAGCGCTTAGGCTTGTGAAGAGCATTGGCATCCACACCTCCGGAAAGAACTTTTCCGGAAGCCGGCTGTACGGTGTTGAAGGCGCGGGCCAGCCTTGTGATGGAGTCGAGCAGAATCACAACGTCGTGACCGCATTCGACAAGCCTCTTCGCCTTCTCGAGTACCATATTGGCCACTTTTACGTGGTGGTCGGCCGGTTCATCGAAGGTTGAGGCGATAACCTCTGCCTTCACGCTGCGTTCCATGTCGGTAACCTCTTCAGGACGTTCGTCAATCAGCAGGACAATCATGTAAACTTCAGGGTGATTGTCTGCGATTGCGTTTGCTATATCCTTGAGCAATACTGTTTTACCTGTTTTCGGCTGGGCTACTATCAAACCGCGCTGACCTTTTCCGATAGGGGTGAACATATCCACCACCCTTATGGAGATATTGTTGTTGTGTCCGTTGCCTGTAATGTTGAATTTCTCGTCAGGGAATAGCGGAGTGAGGAAATCGAAAGGCACGCGGTCGCGGATTGATTCCGGAGAACGTCCGTTGATCTTCAAGACCTTCACAAGAGGGAAGTATTTGTCGTTTTCGCGCGGAGGACGTATTTCTCCGAGGATGGTATCTCCGGTCTTTAGGGCATACATCTTTATCTGCCCTTGTGATACGTAGATATCATCCGGTGAATTGAGGTAGTTGTAGTCGGAAGAGCGCAGGAAACCGAATCCGTCAGGCATAATCTCAAGCACTCCGGTAGCTTCCACAGTACCCTCGAACTCTATGCGCGGTTTCTGCTGCTGTTGATTCTGCTGCTGTCCTTTGAACTGGTTCTGGTTCTGGGACTTCTGCTGATTCGGCTCACTTTGCTGTGGCTGCTGCGGCTGCTGTGGCTGTTGAGTTTGTTGAGGCTGCTGCGGTTGCTGAGGCTGTTGTGGCTTGTCTTCCACCGTCGCTGCCGGCTGCACCTGACTGGTTTCGGCAGGCTTGTTCTGCTCCTTAGGCTTGCGGCCTCTCTTCTTCCTCTCAGTTACGGCATTCTGAAGGCCTTGAGCCTCTGTGCTTTGAGCCTCCGTGCTTTGAGCCTCTGTGCCTGCCTCTTCTACAGCCTGCTCCACAGTTATGCCGGCCTCCGGAGAAACTGCTCTGGGGGCTTTTGTAGTCCTAGGCCTTCTTCCAGCCTTCTGTGGCTTAGCTTCTGCGGGCTCTTCAGAAGGAGTGGTGTCGGCAGTCTTCACCTTGGCGGGTTCGTCCGTATTCTCTTCTTTTTTCTGGATTCTCTTCCTTGGCTTCTTCGGCGGCATCTCATTGCTCTGTATAGCCTGTTCGTCAAGAATGACGTAAATCAGATCCTCCTTGGAAATTGACTCAGGTTTCCTTACCTTGAGCTCTTTTGCAATAGCAATCAAATCGTCCTGATTCTTCTTGCTCAGTTCAATGATATCGTACATTTGTGATAAAATCTCAGCCCCGGGTGAAAGTTGTGCGGGCTGACTTAGACAATGCAAAGATACAAAGATTTTCTAATTGTCCCAATAACTGGCGGACTTTCTGAATTGCAGCAGGTCGGCGAGAGCCGATGCTTTTGCGGCAATCCTGAAACTCCAGCTCTCCCACTGCCCTGTCGGAATCCAGGAAACGGATATGGCGAAGCAGTGCAGGTCGTAGCTGGCACTGATCTGGGTGGTGCTCAATTTCATTTGCGTGAAGTCCCAGCCTGAGTTGAAGTTGAAGTTGAGCCTCTTCGTCAATTTCATCTGGCCGGAAAAGCCGAGCGTCTGGGTAGTGTTGGCAATCTTTTCCAGTTTCCCGTCAGTTACCCTGTATGAACGGGAGAAAGAGTAGCTGTAATTGAAGTTCAATGACCACGGGGTGTTCGGATTGATGTAGTACAGCCAGCCACCGGGTATGAATTCCCCTGTCACAGGGTGGTAATAAACCCTTGCATAGTCATCGGCCGCTGCATTGCCGTTGTGACCGTCATTCCCTTTGTAATCGCCGCCTCCGTTAATCGAGTAGGAGAGGGATGCCGACGCATTGGTCACTCGTGCGATGTGCCCTGTCTGAATGAAGTTGAGTTTGTTGATGGTATGCCCGTTTTCATCGACGGCGTACGGGTTGAGGGTCATATTTCCGTTGATTCCCAATTTGCCGAATACGGTCGTTCCTCCGGATATGCTGATATTGGACAGTTTGAGAGAATCGGCCAGGAAGTTGTAAGAGCCGCTCACATTCAGCTGGTCAATCAGCTTGAGTTTTTCAGTGCTCTTTTTAGGGTCGTTTGCATCTTCTTCATTTGCAAGGTCTTCCGGCTTCTTCCTTACCTTTGCCTCCAGATTGTTGGCAAATGAGAATGAAAGGGAGGCGCTGCGTCCTTTCCCCGGAGGCGAGTTCAACATCCCGCTGTATTTGTTGTACTCGACGGTGTGGCTTTCACCTTTGTTGTCGATGTACGTATAGGAAGTGTACCCGTTGGCTCTTGTTCCGAGTTCAGGATGCAGTCCGAGGCTGAACGATGGCGTTATCATGTGCCTGATGGCCTGTACTCTACTCTTTCTTCCAAAGTTGAACATTCCGTATATGCGGGTGCTCATCGATATGCCTCCGGAATAGTTCTGCGATATTCCGAGCGTGCTGAACTGATTGGTGTACTTTGTCTCGACCTTGTCGGTGTCGGGGTTGTACTCAAGGTACTGCTCCCTGAAATACCAGTTCATTCCGTAGTTTATGTTCGGCGAGAACTGGAAGAATTTCAGCAGAGTGAATCCCGGCAGGCCGATTGAGAAACTGTGGTTCATTCCGTTCTGAATCTTGTTCACGAAGTCCTTGTTCATCGCGAACTCGCTTGCCTTGAAATTCACCTTGTTCTGCAGGGAAGTGTTGTAGCTGAACGAAATCTGCTCATAGAAACGTTCCTTGCCGACCCTGACCTTCCTCTTGAAAGGGTAGAAACGGTTGACTGTGAGCGTTACGTTAGGCAATGTGACGGAATAGGAACTGTCCCTGGAGTTCTGGCTGTGCAGGGCGTTTATGGACAGGCTGACTCCGGACCAGGTCTTTGAATATGATATTGAAGAAGATATCTGGTTCTGGAGACTCTCGTTGATGCTGTGGGAGTTGAATCTGTTGTTCGAAGGGCTGGAGAAATTCACGGATGCCCTGAACGACGTGCCCGGATGAGCCTTCGGGTCCTGTGAATGGGTCCAGTTCACTCCAAAGTTCTTAGACTGGAAAAAATCCTTGCTGCCGCGCTCGCCAGTGACGTCATTTGAATAGTTCACGGAAAGCGAGCCGTCGAATGAATAGCGCTTCTTGTATCTTGATGTCCCACGCAGTGCCCACGACCCGTATGTGTATATGTCCCCCGTGATGGCAAGGTCAAAATGGTCCCCCAGCAGGAAAGCATACCCCAGATCCTTGAGGTACATTCCTCTGGCCTGCTCTTCACCGTAAGTAGGCATAAGCAGTCCGCTGGCTCTCGTAGGCATATCGGGAACGAAGCCGAAAGGCACTACGACGGGGAGCGGGACATCTTCCACCACCACGTATGCCGGGCCGAACATCGTTCTCTGGCGCGGCTTTGTCATAATCTTGGCGGTAGTCATCTTGAGGTAGTAGTGAGGGTGAGGCGCATCACACACTGTGTATTTACCTCCTTTTATGTTGATGGACTGATCAGGCATCATCTTCAGGTTCTCTCCAATCAGATTCCCCTCCTGCTGCTGCGTGGTCATATTCTTTATCTTCGCCTTCCTCGAAGTGAAATTGTAGTACAGCTCCTCCATCTCATAGGTCTGTGCGCCATCCTTCATCGTAGGTTTGCCGACGAAGGTGTTGGTGATGGAGTCGAGGAACCCTTTCGCGTACACGGTGTTCAGCTTGGTGTTGTATGCCATGTAATCCGCCTTGAGCTCAAGCGTGCCGTATGATGCAGTCACGTCACCGAAGTAGTGGATGATGTTGTGCTCCATATCCTCTATGACCGAATCCCTTGCTGCGGAGAATGCCGGACGGTCTATCGTTCCGACAGGGCGTTCCAGAGTGTCCTGTGCCGTTTCATCAATCAGTCCGTCTGGCGGGATTCCGTCATTCAGATGGGATATTGTGTCGGTATCAGCCGGAATTGCAGTTTCCCGGTGCTGAACGGTGTCGGCTTCGGACCGGATGCGGGCCTTCTGCTGCGTAACGGTGTCCTGAGGCAGCTGCACGAAGTTTCCGGCAGAAGGGCCCGCCTGCGTAGGGATGCAGGCTCCAATCATCAGTGAAAAGGAAACTATCGCCGCTTTTAATGACATCGAACAGGTTCTTGTTGTTGTGAAAACAATTTTTGTATCTTTGCAAAAAGACAAAATTAGTAATTTATCCGAACAAAATGGAATATCGTCCCCACAAAATGATATATCTCATCCTGGTCGCAGCGGTATTACTGCTTTCCGGAATATCCGTTTCAGCACAGAATGCGACTGACCTGCTGTTGAAAACCGTGGTCATAGATGCCGGCCACGGCGGCCACGACCCCGGAACGGTATCTTCTGACAGGAAGATACACGAAAGTGACATAAACCTTGATGTGGCACTCTCCCTCGGGAGTCTGATAAATGAGGCATATCCTGACGTGAAAGTCATTTACACCAGAAAGACGGACACGTTCATACCCCTGGCGGAAAGAGCTGACATAGCCAACCGCTCGCACGCTGACCTTTTCATATCGATACACGTGAATTCGATGGCGAGGGGACACTCGGACATAGATGGAAGCGAGACCTACGTGATGGGAACGGACAAGAGCGAATCCAATATGGAGGTGTGCCGCAGGGAGAACTCGGTCATAAGGCTGGAGGAAGATTACAGCACGACATACCAGGGATTCGACCCCGACAATGCAGAGTCGTACATCTTCTTCAATCTGATGCAGAATGCGAATTTCGAGCAAAGCATAGCGATGGCCTCTTTTGTACAGCAGAATATGAAGAACGGCCCTGTCAAGAAGAGCCGTGGCATAAAGCAGGCTCCTCTTATGGTGCTGTGGCGTACCACAATGCCGTCCGTCCTTGTGGAAATAGGCTATCTTTCCAACCCTTCCGACCGCAAGGTCCTCACTGACAAGGCTTGCCGGAAAGAGATAGCGGAGGCCCTGTACAAGGCTTTCTGCTCCTTCAAGGCTCAATACGATGCCCACGTGAGCTATTCGGCGGATGGCTCAGTCAGTAGCGGCGCCGGCGGTGCCAGGGCCAGCGCCTCTTCCGGAACATCTTCATCTGCAGCAAGCGCAGTGCAGTCTCCTGCTGCGGACGGGAAGTTCTACCGCATTCAGATTTTCGCCACGAGCAAGGAGCTGAGGAAGGGCGCTCCGGAGCTGAAGGGTATCAAGGACTATGACTGTGTCAAGAGCAATGGCATGTACAAATATGCAGTCGGCAAGTATTCTTCGAAGGAAGAAGCCCAGAAGGATTTGGCCGGATTCAGGAACAGATTCAGCGGGGCTTTCATTGTTTTTTATTGATTGCTGAAAAATGCCGTGAGGTGTATGATGAGATTAAACATAATACTGTTATTATCAGCAATGTAGGTTTTCATATGTGGGCGTAAGTTGGTAAAAATCAATGAATTGCGTTTTGTTGAAAAATTTTATTGCTGACAATTAGTTACTTGCGTAATATTTCAAAAAAACAAGAGAAAATATTTTTTTTTATAACTTTTTTTTCCTCAATTTTGTCACCGCTAACCTGACACTATGGACGAATTGAATTATGCAGAAGTATGGGCAAGATGCCTTGAGATTATCAAGGACAATCTTCCTGTTGAAAGCTTCAAGACCTGGTTTGGCCCAATAAAGCCGATCGGGCTCGTCGATGGTGTCCTCACAATCGAAGTCCCTTCCGATTTCTGGAGGGAGTACATCGAAGAGAATTTCCTTGACATATTGAGCAAGGCTCTGCGCAGGGAGATCGGCCCGAAGGCGAACCTTGTCTACAAAGTCAGGATCATCGACGGCGCATTCATTGAGGAGAGACCGAAGAAGTCCGGGAATATCAAGAACAAGGAAGTTCCTATCCCTGAGGTCGGGAACCGTTATACAGGCAATCCTTACATAATACCGGGGCTGAAGAAGTTGAACATCGAGCCTAATCTCAATGCCGGTTACACCTTCTCGAATTTCGTGGAGGGCGAGTGCAACAGATTGGGACGCAGCGCCGGATTGAACATAGCGATGAATCCGGGCAGAAGCACCTTCAACCCTCTGTTCATATATGGTGGCCCGGGCCTCGGCAAGACCCATCTGGCACAGGCTATCGGAATAGCAGTCAAGGAGAAGTTCCCGGAGAAGGTCGTGCTGTATGTCACTGCGAACACTTTCCAGAACCAGTACACGAATGCAGCCTGCTCTGCCAAGACCAACAACAATAACAACAAGATAGCGGATTTCCTGCGCTTCTATCAGTTGATAGACGTGCTGATAGTGGACGACGTTCACGAATTTGCGGAGAAGAAAGGAACTCAGGGAGCATTCTTCCATATCTTCAATTACCTGCATCAGAGCGGAAAACAGTTGATTCTCACATCCGACAAGGCTCCTGTTGATCTCCTTGGTCTCGAACAGAGGCTTCTGTCCCGTTTCAAGTGGGGTCTTTCCGCCGAACTCCTGCCGCCTTCATACGAGACGAGGCTGGAGATTCTCAAGGCAAAATGCAGCAAGGAAGGCGTGACGATTCCTGAAGATGTCCTTTCCTATGTCGCCCAGAGTGTCACGGCCAATATCAGGGAACTCGAAGGCGCTCTCGTCTCACTTATGGCAAGTGCCACCTTCGCCAACAAGGACATTACCCTCGATCTTGCAAAGGGCCTGATAGAGAAGATAGTGAACGAACCTCAGAATGAAATAACGGTTGCCCGTATCCAGGATGAGGTATGCCGCTACTTCGGTATCACCAAGGAACTGTTCCTGTCGAGGACCAGGAAACGTGAGATTGTCCAGGCAAGGCAGATAGCAATGTACCTCAGCCGTAACCTCACCAAAACTTCACTCTCTTCAATCGGAACTCAACTTGGCGGAAAGGATCACGCCACTGTGCTTCACGCCTGCAACACCGTGAGCGACCTCATAGATACCGACCGCAGTTTCCGGGGTTTTGTAAGGGACATCGAACGTGTTCTGACAGAAGAACAGATTTGAGGACCTGAATCAGCAAATCATTTCAAACATATTGATATATAATGAGTACTGAAAAAATACTGTCGTTTTTCGGGGAGATTGCCCGTATACCGAGAGAATCAGGCCACGAAGAGAAGATTGTGGCTTATCTTCAGCAGTTTGCAAAGGAACGCTCGCTGGATTGCAGGACTGATGCAGTCGGCAATGTGGTGATTTCCAAACCGGCATCCAAAGGTTATGAGGGCCGCCCGGGTGTGATTCTTCAGGGGCATACGGATATGGTCTGCGAGAAGGTCGCCGGAAGCAGCTTCGACTTCAGCAAGGATGCCATCCGGTATGAGATCGAGGATGGCTGGATGATAGCCAAAGAGACAACTTTGGGCGCTGACAACGGCATAGGCGTTGCAACCGCTCTTGCTATACTTGATGATGACTCCATAGAGCATCCGGATCTGGAATGTCTCTTCACTGTGTCGGAGGAAACCGGTCTTGACGGAGCAAGAGCCCTCACGAAGGATTTTGTAAAAGGAAAGACTCTCATCAATATGGATGATGAGGACGAGGGTTATTTCTGCATAGGCTGTGCCGGAGGAATGGATACCGTCGGTACTTTCACCTTCAAGGAGAAGAAGATGCCGGAAGGAGCCGTGGCCACCCGCTTTTCAATAGAGAACGGCCTCGGGGGACACAGCGGTGACGACATCGACAAGAACAGGATGAACGCCGTACAGCAGATTGCGCGCTTTGTGAACAGGGCTTTCAGTTTCGGTGTGGATATTTGCAGTATCAGTGCCGGGAACAAGCGGAATGCAATAGCCCGAAACGGTGAGGTCGTGCTTGCCATTCCTGCCAGGAAGGAGGATGAAGTGGTAGCTCTGTTCAACTGTTTCGCTTCGGAACTGAAGTCGGAGTTCGCTGTGACTGATCCGGGCATCACATTCTCGGCTGAGCCGGTGAACTGGAACGGCCCTGTGATGGATGGCCGTACATCCGGAAACCTTGTCCGTGCTCTTCTGGCGCTGCCTCACGGCGTAATCGCTATGAGTGCTGAGATTCCGGGGCTCATCCAGACATCCACAAACCTTGCTTCCGTAAAGCAGGAAGGCGGAAAAGTGGTCGTCGGCACAATGCAGCGCAGTTCAGTCAATTCGGAAAGGGAGTTCCTCAGCCAGAGGATAGCGGCGGTATTTGAAATGGCCGGTGCCGAGGCTGAATTTTCGGATGGCTATTGCGGCTGGAAACCTAACGTGGACTCGGCCGTCAAGGATGTCTGTGTCGCGGCGTATGAAAAACTTTTCAAGAAGACTCCTGTCGTCCGCGCCATACATGCGGGGCTCGAATGCGGCCTTTTCACAGAGAAGTTCCCGGATATGGATATGATTGCGTTCGGACCTACCCTTCAGGGTGTACACGCCCCTGGCGAGAAGCTCGATCTTGCCTCCCTTGAAAGATTCTATGCAGTGCTTCAAGAAGTAATCAAAAATATTGAATGATGGGTCCGGTTTCTGATTTGATGATTGCTCCGTCAATGCTGTCGGCTGATTTCGGCAGGATGTACGAGCAGACGGAACTTGTGAATGCAAGCAGCGCTTCCTGGTTCCATCTTGACATAATGGACGGGGTCTTCGTTCCTAACATCTCGTTCGGATTCCCTGTGGTTGAAGCGATTGCTTCGAAAGCTCGCAAGCCTATGGATGCGCACCTGATGATTTCTCTCCTGACAAGTATGTCGAAAGGTTCGCAAAGATGGGTGTCGAATGGCTGAGCGTCCATATCGAGGCTGTACCGAAGAGGCAGATGGCCCGTACTGTATCTCACATCAAGGCCTGTGGTATGAAAGCAGGAATCGCCGTCAATCCTGCCACACCGGTCGAGAGCCTGATTGATTATCTCCACATAATCGATTATGTAGTGATAATGGGTGTCAATCCGGGCTTCAGCGGCCAGAAGTTCATCGAGGGGACAGTCGAGAAGGTAAGCGTACTGAGCGAGATGATAGCAGCGTCCGAAACTGACGTCCTGATCCAGGTGGATGGAGGTGTGAGCACATCGAATGCCAAGGCGTTGTATGATGCCGGTGCAAGATGTCTGGTTGCAGGTAGTGCGGTGATGTCCCAGCCTGACCCTGAGGCTGCTGTCCAGAGAATACTTGCCGCTGCAAGATCCTGAGCTACAACAGGTATTTTATCTCCTTGAAAGCGTAGGAGTGTATCGACCCGTCCCTGTGTTCCGTCACGAGGCGGGCCGAGTCATCTGTGCCGAGTATGCGGGCCTGTATTCTCCTGCATTGGGGCATCTCTTCGAACCAATGCCATTCTCCCCGCCTGTACATCGCCTCAAGAAAGCGCCCGTCCAGTGAAGTTCTCAGGTATCCGGCCCTGTCGCCTTCAGTTATGGAAAGATAGATGGACAGAATATGTTGAAGCAGCACCTCCATCTCCAGCCGTATGTCGTATGACTTCCCTGTAATCATACTCAGAGATACAGGATTGGGTGCGTCGGATTCGAACTTCATCTGATTCAAGTTGAACCCGATTCCTGCTATGCTCGCTGACAATTTGTCACGAAAGGCAGTGTTCTCGATAAGTATGCCGCATATTTTTCTGTCGGAGACATATATGTCGTTCGGCCATTTGACCTTTGCCGTAACTCCCTTTCCGGAAAGATAGTCCACGACTCCCATCGAAACGGTCTGACTTATGCAGAACTGTTCGCGCAGGTTGAGGTCCCTTGGTTTGAAAAGTATTGAGAATGTGAGGTTTTCACCCGCCTTGCTCTCCCATTTGTTGCCTCTTTGTCCACGTCCGCTGCTCTGGTTGAAAGCTGCATAGACACTCATATCGGCAAGATTTTCCTTGTCCCGGGCAATCGTTGAGTTAGTGGAATCAACAGTGTCGAACCATTTGATATTGCTCTCCGCCATAATCTTTTCAAAAATTCCGTATGCCCGGCATATTTCCGGGCCCTTATTGGCTGAATATTTGTAGTCGTATAAGAATCTATTCTTATCTTTGCAAAGATAATTGTTTTATAAGACAGATGAACGGTAAAAATGAAATAAGCGTCATCACCGACGCTATGCTTGAGAAGAAGGCCCTTGACGTCATATCCTTGGACCTGACGAAAATAGGTACGGCCATCGCTGACAATTTCGTAATATGCAATGCTGACTCCACCACCCAGGTCGTCGGCATCTCCGACTACGTCGAGGAGATGATGGAAAAGGAGCTCGGCCGCAGCGTCGTACGCAAGCAGGGCAGGGAGAACGCCTTCTGGATCATTCTCGACTACACTGATATAGTCGTGCATATCTTCAAGACGGACCAGCGGCTTTTCTACCGCCTGGAGGATTTATGGGCTGACGCGGTAAAAACAACATACAAAGACGAATAATGGCACAGAACAACAATAATGGCGGGCGTCGTCCGCAGAAAGCGGGCCGGCCACAGCCACGCAAGGGCGGCGCGCAGCAGCAGAAAGGCGGAGGATTCCCCTGGACATCCCTCATATACATCGCCCTGATACTTGCCCTCGGGTATATGTGGGTCGGCAGCGGCTCTGCGGACCCTCTCAAGAAGGAGTGGATTGAAGTCAAGGACACCATACTCAAAAGCGGTGACGTGGGCAAGGTGGTTTTCATCCGCAACGACCGCAGAGGCGAAATCTACATTGAAAAGGAGTCTCTTCCCAAATACAAGAACCTTTTCGGAGGTAAGGAGCCGAAGAGCAGCTCCCCTCAGTTCTATTTCCTCGTTTCCGAGAATTTCGATGCCGAGGCGCAGTTCGAGGAATTGCTCGGAACTCTTCCTGAAGGAGACCGGTTCAAGCTGGTCATAGACGAACAGAAGAGCTACTGGGGTATTCTCGAATGGCTTATTTTCCCTCTCTTCCTGATTGTCATGTGGATGCTGATGTTCCGCCCGATGCGGAACATTGGAGGAGGCGGCCCGGGCGGTGTCTTCAATACAGGTAAGTCACAGGCCAAACTGTATGAGAAAGAGAACAACGTCAAAGTGACGTTCAAGGATGTCGCAGGTCTTGAAGAGGCGAAGGTTGAGATAAAGGAAATAGTGGATTTCCTCAAGAATCCTAAGAAATATACCGTCCTTGGCGGCAAGATTCCGAAAGGTGCTCTTCTCGTAGGCCCTCCGGGCACGGGAAAGACGCTGCTTGCCAAGGCAGTCGCCGGCGAAGCCAACGTTCCTTTCTTCTCCATTTCAGGTTCCGATTTCGTGGAGATGTTCGTAGGTGTGGGTGCTTCACGAGTGAGAGACCTGTTCCGTCAGGCGAAAGAGAAGGCTCCTTGCATCGTCTTCATAGATGAAATCGATGCTGTTGGGCGTGCCCGCAGCAAGAACGTGGGATTCACATCCAACGATGAAAGGGAGAACACTCTCAACCAGCTGCTTACCGAAATGGACGGATTCGGCTCCAATTCAGGTGTCATAATCCTTGCCGCCACGAACCGTGCAGACATTCTTGACAGTGCGCTTTTGCGTGCGGGACGTTTCGACAGGCAGATACACGTGGACCTTCCGGAACTTACGGAAAGGCTTGAGATATTCAAAGTCCATCTGAAGGGCATAAAGCTCTCCGCAGGCTTCCAGATTGACTTCCTTGCAAAGCAGACTCCGGGCTTCTCCGGTGCGGACATAGCCAACGTCTGCAACGAGGCCGCGCTGATAGCTGCCCGCAACGGAAAGAAAGCCGTCGAGAAACAGGATTTCCTTGATGCAATTGACCGGATCATCGGAGGACTCGAGCGTCGCAGCAAGATAATAACCCCACAGGAAAAGAGTACCATAGCTCACCACGAAGCCGGTCACGCGACAGTCAGCTGGCTCCTTCCGAACGCAAACCCTCTTCTCAAGGTGACCATCATACCAAGGGGACAGGCACTTGGAGCTGCTTGGTATCTTCCTGAAGAACGTCAGCTTACGACCGTTGAGCAGATCAAGGATGAGATGGCTTCCACTATCGGTGGCCGGGTGGCCGAGGAGATTGTGAACGGAGTTATTTCGACAGGCGCGTTGAACGACCTTGAGAAACTCACGAAGCAGGCTTACGCTATGGTGACCTACTTCGGAATGAGCCCTGAAATAGGAAACGTGTCATATTTCGATTCGACTGGACGCAGTGAAATGTCTCTCAACCGTCCGTACAGTGAAAAGACTGCTGAAATCATCGATGCAGAGGTGAAACGCCTGATTGAGCAGGCTCACGAGACTGCGACGCGCGTTCTGACCGAGAACCGCGAAGGATTTGAAAAACTCGCCGCCCGCCTGCTTGAGAAGGAGGTCGTGTTCTCTGAGGATTTGGAAGAGATATTCGGACCGCGGAAAGGTGGAGTCGATCCTAACAGACTCCTCAAGGAAGAGCCTTCGAAAAAGGAAGAAGCTCCGAAGGATGAACCGTCTGCGGCTGTCGGTGGTGAGTCCGGAGAGAACTCTTCCTCTGAAGGTCAGGCTTCCGGAGAAACCGGGGACAATAAAGAGGCTTGATCATGGCGGGGAAGGCTCTTGCAATACGTACCTTGACGGCTGTCGTTTTTGCTGCCGTAATGGTGGTAGGTTTTATTTGGCCACTAGCCTATGCTGTGCTTTTCTCTCTGATTTCCACGGCATTGTGCATCGAATACTTCAATCTTGCCATTCCTGCAGGGAAGTATGCAAAGGAGAGATTCTGCGTGATATTGTCCGTGGTATCCCTGTTTGTGCTGCTTTTCTGCACAAGACAATGCGGGTTACGTCCGTCTTTTGTGGCTCTTGCATTTTTGCCGGCCTTTCTGGCGATGATATATATGCTTTTCGATTGCACGGAAAAGTACAATTGCGACACTGCTCTGTTCTTCCCTTTGCTGTATTTGGCGGTTCCTGTCTCTTCCTCTCTGTGGATTGCATTTGATGGGAACGGCCCGTTCAACGGAATGCTGCTGCTTGCCATATTCATTCTGGTATGGGCCAACGATATAGGTGCATACGCGTACGGAATGTCATTCGGACAGAAGGAAGGCAGCAGGAAACTGTTTCCGTCCCTCTCGCCCAAGAAATCCTGGATCGGAGCGGTCGGCGGGGTGCTGACATCGATGGCTGTAGCCGTACTGGAAAGATGGCTGCTGATGCCCGGTACTTCTCTTGCCCACTGGCTCATCCTTGCTTTTACGGTTTCTGTCGCCGGAATATTCGGCGACCTTTTCGAGTCCCTGCTCAAGCGCCGTGCGGGGGTGAAGGATTCCGGAAATATGCTTCCGGGACACGGCGGAATGCTTGACAGGTTCGATGCCGCACTTTTCGCCCTGCCTGCCGCCGCAGCATATATTGAACTGACTTCTTTCCTCCAATAAAGATATGAAGCTCGACCGTAATTCCTATGGGACTGTAATTCTGGTGTATGCGCTTTCCGCCATTGCTCTGTTCATACTGTTCAGGTATGTCAGGATATGGTGGATTGACTGGCCTCTTCTTGTCGGAATCCTGTGGGTTTGCCGTTGGCAGACTCTTTTCCACATGGTGCCGGACCGCGAGCGGAATGGCAGCGACAGCGCCGTCTCGTCGGTTTCGGACGGCAAGGTGGTCTTTATAGGCAAAGCCGTCGAGAAAGAGTGGCTCAAGAAGGAGTGTACGTTGATTTCCGTCTATATGGACTTCTGGGACTATCACGCCAACTTCTGGCCTGTCACAGGTGAAGTCACTTATTCAATGTACCATCCGGGCAAGCATTTCCTCGCTTTCAAACCGAAGGCTTCCGAAGAGAACGAACATACTTGTGTCTCAATCAGAACAGCTTCCGGGCAGGACGTGTTCTTCAAGCAGCTTGCAGGAGGTTTTGCCAGACGTATCGTATGCTATGCGAAGAAAGGCTTGAAGGTCGTTGCGGGTGCGCAGTGCGGAATAATAAAGTTCGGCTCACGGATTGACATATATCTGCCCCTGACATCTGAAGTAAAGGTTGCCGTAGGCGACATCCTTCACGCTCAGGAATCCGTGATTGCCTTGCTGAAGTGACGGCAGGAACAATCTCAAAACAGGCTGAGAATTAGCGGCGGTTTCCAAACATCTTTCCTATATTTGCAGAATGAATCGAAAATACATAGTAGCAGGTCACCTTTTCACAATCAGTATGCCTGAAGATTGCACAGTGTGGAAAAGCCTGACCAATTACGCTCCATTCGAAGTGACAGATTGCGGTGACGGACAGCTCTTTTCTCTCTATTTCGGAGGTGAGGCCTGCAAGGAGGTAAGTCACGAAGGGTACGAAGCCGTCTATGCCGTGGAACTGGAGCCTGAGGAGCCAAGCCTCGACCTTTACCACAGTCCCGACAAGGGCTGGCTGGCTGAGATGGCGCCATTCGGAAACATGGCCCCGATTGCATCGTTGCAGATGCCGGATGATTTCTCGAGCGGTGTGCTGAATGTTATGGATTTGCGTTTCGCTCGCTTTGCAATCGACAACTCTGCGATGCTTCAGTATGCGTTCTGCAGCGCTCCTCTCGGTACTCTGGAGATGCACTCTTCAGTCACGATGAAGGACGGCCGTGCCTATATGTTCCTTGCCAGGAGCGGTACGGGCAAGAGCACACACAGCCGGATGTGGCTTGAAAACATTGAAGGAGCACAACTTCTGAACGACGACAATCCAATTGTCAGGATAATGCCGGATGGGGATATCCGTGTGTTCGGCTCGCCTTGGAGTGGAAAGACCCCTTGTTACAAGAATCAGAGTGCTGAACTCGGAGCATTGGTCCGCATTCGCAGATGCTCCGAAAATAAAATATCACGTCTGAGTGCCGCTGAAGCATACGCTTCCGTATCTTCCTCATCCTCAGGCTTCAAACCAATAGCATCAATGGCTGACGGGCTTCACGCCTCCATAGCGTCCCTCGCTTTGCAGGTGCCTTGCTACGTGCTTGACTGCCGTCCGGATGCAGAAGCGGCATTCACATGTTACTCAGAAGTATGCAAAAAGTAATACCAAACGAGATACTTCTTTCGGAAGTCGGACGTCTTCTTTCAGAAGATATCGAAGTCGTCCTGATGACAAAAGGATGCAGTATGCTCCCTTTCATCCACGGTGAGAAGGACAGTGTCCGTCTGAAGAAGTTCCCGATGGACCAGATTAAAGTCAGCGACGTGGTCCTTGCCGAAATAGCACCAGCCCATTATGTCCTTCATCGTGTTGTATCAGTGGATGGGGACAAACTTGAACTTATGGGTGACGGCAATTGCAGGGGACACGAAAGATGCTTGAGGAAGAATGTGCTGGGAACGGTGGTCGCCATTGTGAGGCCTTCGGGCCGTGAGGTGTCCGTGCCGAAGGCGAGGTTGTGGAGGAAAATGCTTCCTTTGAGGCCCTATATTCTGTGGTTCGACCGCAAGGTTCGCAGGGCACTTTCAATCTTGAAAAGAATCTTTAGATAATATGAAACAGATAGAAGGCTTTAAGATGCGGCAGCTTGGCCGTGAGTACATAATCGTGGGCGAAGGAATCAAGCTCGTGAATTTCAATAAGATGATAGTCCTGAACGGGAGCGCTGCATACCTGTGGCGCAGCGTGGAGGGGCAGGAGTTTGATGTTGAGAAGCTCAAATCCCTTCTCCTTGAAGAGTACGACGTCTCCGAAGAGGTGGCTGCCCAAGATGCTGCAAAGGTAGCCAAGTCCTGGATTGAAGCGGGAATAGTTGAAGAGTAACTCCATCTGATGAAAGATTTCAAAAGCAGCATAAAGGGGGTTCTGATCTTTGCACGTCCTGTATGGAAGCGCAATGTGGTGAGTATCGCGATAGGTTTCGTGAGGATAGCCGCATCATTGTTGTTCGTGTGGGTGAGCAAATGTCTCGTCGATATCGCCACGGGCACTCTCGACAAACCTCTCAACCTTTATGTCGCACTGATGGCAGGTATCGTTGCGCTGCAGATAATAGGCAGCCTTGCAGCTTCATATTGGGAGAGCTACAACATTGTCCAGACGAAGAATGCACTGCGGTACAACATCTTCTCCCACGTGCTGAAAAGCGCATGGAACGGACGTGAAACATATCATAGCGCAGATGTCCTGAACCGTATCCAGGAAGATATCCGTGTGATGGTGGATCTCGTATGCACCCGCATCCCCGACATCGTGATCACTGTCTGCCAGCTGATAGGCGCTTCGATTTTCCTTGTCTCGATGGCTCCGAATCTTCTCGGACTTCTCGTTGTCCTTATGATAGTGGCCGTCCTGGGTTCGAAACTGTTCTACAAGACAATGCGCCGTCTAACCGAGAAGATCCGTGAACTTGACAGCCGAAGCCAGCAGCACATTCAGGAGAATCTTCAGAACAGAGTCCTGGTCATCACCCTCATCGGTGTCGAGCGCGTCCTTGAAAAGTTCAAATCCATTCAGGATGACATCAGACGGCTTACCATATCGAGGATGAATTACAATGCCGTAGCCAGAGCCTTCATGGGAGTAGGGTTCATGGCCGGATATACGGCGGCTTTCCTTTGGGGAATATACGGTATACGTGACGGAGTCGTGACTTACGGTATGATGACGGCCTTCCTGCAGCTTGTGGGACAAGTGCAGCGGCCTATCGCAAATCTCGGAGGCCACGTTCCGGCCATCATCCAGGCCCTGACCTCGGAAGAGAGGCTTGCCGATCTGGTGAGCCTGTCGGCTTCACCGATTCCGGAAGGAGAACTGCTTGACAGTGCTCCTGACCTTGTCTTCGACGGCATTACTTTCTCATACTCTCAGGAAGCACCGCCTGTGCTGAATAACTTTTCACATACATTTCCTGCCGGTGCCCTGACTGTGGTGATGGGCCCTACCGGAAGAGGGAAAAGTACTCTGGCCAGGATTGCTATGGGCCTTCTGAAACCTCAGAGCGGGAAGCTGTCTGTCCCCGGAATATGCAATTATATGTATGTGCCTCAGGGAAATACCCTTATGAGCGGTACTATTCGTGAGAACCTCTTGCTGGCTTGCAGCGATGTGACAGAAGAACGTATGCGTGAAGTGCTTCATACGGCAGCTGCTGATTTTGTCTTTGACCTGCCTGACGGTCTTGACACCAGATGTGGTGAGACAGGCACCGGGCTGAGCGAAGGTCAGGCACAACGTATATCGATTGCACGGGCCCTGCTGCACTCCGGCACCATTCTCATCCTGGACGAGGCTACTTCTGCCCTCGACGGAGTTACTGAGGATATTTTCCTTTCCAACCTCGTAAGAGAGTATCACGGACGGAAAACCATTATCTTCATATCCCACCGCGAAAGAGTCATATCATACGCGGATGAGGTTCTGACTATGTAATACTACAATAGTTTTCTTGCATTGCGCATCCGTGTCCGCGTGTCGAAACCGGCAAGATATGTCCTTGTCATCTCAAGCGACGAATGGCCGAGGGATTCGGAGATGTATTCGATGCTTACTCCGCTGCGCTGAAGCACCGTTGCGAAAGAATGCCTTGCAGAATAGGTCGTGAACTGCGGCACTCCGGCCTTCCCGGCGATATTGTGCAGGCTAAGGTTGCAGAGCCGTATGATTCTCCGTGTAAGATATGTCTGCTCCACGATGCTCATCCCTCTCTTTGCGAAAGGAAAGATGAATCCGTCTCCGTAGGAGCTTCCATAACTGCAGTATCTTTCCATTATCGCTCTCATTTGAGGCGTGACAGCTGCACGTACGATACGTTGCTGATTGCTCCTGTGCCTTGTCTTGCATCTTGTGAAGCAGATTTCCCCATCTCTGACATCAGACTTCTTGAGGAACAGCATATCCCTGAAATTGATTCCGTTACACAGGTAGGAGAAGAGCCACAGATCCCGGTACAGCTCCTCCTTGTGTGTCCCCCGATACTCTGCAATCCTCTGCACCTGGCCCTTCGTCAATGCGAGTTTCCGGGTGGCGGCTACAGGAATCTCATACCGGTCCCTGCCGAACGGAAGCTTTCTTTCCGGGTACCGGTCACGGAGAGCGGCTTTCAAGGCGTTCATATAGATGCGGATGGTGGTGTAGGAGAGAGGTTGCTCCCGGAAAGATCTCTCGCACCTTTCGAGCCATCCTTTTGAAACCTCTATGGCCGGGATTGAACAGTCGGTGTGGCGTTCAAAGGCTCTCAGGGCACTTCTGTACCTGTAGTATGAATTTATTCTGCCCTGTTTCAGATTGGACTCCACCTTGTGGGCAAGAAGGGCGGAGACGCTGATTTGAGGATGTTTCTCTTTGTTATTCATATCCCTGTGTTTTTTATTGTTACACAGGGAATATACAAAAATAGCCACCCGTTCCCTTGAACGTGCGGGAGCTATTTGCCTCCGTATTTCTCTATCAGTTCGGCTGCCGCACTGAACGATTCAAGGTTGCCGGAAAGGACTGCCTGCTCATAATCCGGTAGAAGTCTGTCGATTACTGGATTCTCGTAGAACATGTTCTTCAGGCTTTCGTTGATGCTTTCATACATCCAGTAGCGGGCCTGTTCGCGGCGTTTCTTCCTGTAATATCCGTTGCCTTTGACGAGCTCGAAATAGTCCTCGATTTTCTTGAGTATCTCGGGAAGGCCTTCCTTTGTCACAGCAGAGGATGTGAGGGCGGTAGGCACCCATCCTGACTCGGTAGGCGGGAAGAGGTGAAGAGCATTGGCGTACAATGCCTTGGCCATATTGGACTTGTCAATGTTGCTTCCGTCGGCCTTGGTGATTGCTATCAGGTCGGACATCTCCATAATGCCTCTCTTTATGCCTTGGAGGTCGTCACCGGCGCCGGAGAGCATAAGCAGCAGGAAGAAATCGCTCATAGAGTGGACGGCAGTCTCGCTCTGGCCGACACCTACTGTCTCAATGAAGACAACATCGAACCCGGCCGCCTCGCAGAGAAGTACGGTCTCGCGTGTCTTGCGTGCCACGCCTCCGAGCGACCCGGCTGACGGGCTGGGGCGGATGAATGCATTTGGATCGTTGCAGAGGGTCTCCATACGGGTCTTGTCACCGAGAATGGAGCCTTTGCTCTTTTCCGAACTTGGGTCGATGGCAAGCACAGCCAGCTTGTGCCCCTTCGATGTCAGGAATGAGCCGAACGCCTCGATGAAGGTGCTCTTGCCGGCTCCCGGTACTCCGGTTATGCCGATTCGCATTGTCTCTTTCCCGTTGGAGATTGTCTGGCAGCGCTGTATTATCTGCTGGGCGACTGCCCTGTGTTCGGGAAGATAACTCTCTACGAGCGTAATCGCCTGGCTGAGTATGGTGGTGTCACCGTTTGTGATACCTTCCATATACTCGTCCACGCTTTTGAGTGCGGGCTTTTTCTTATATACCTTCTTGATGTAGGGATTGACGATAGGCGGCTGTTCCACACCTTCGTTGATTACAAGCTTCGTGTCTTTATTGTCATAGTCCGGGAAAAAGTCTCCCTGATGCGATGAATCCATTTCGTTTATCGTTTGATTACGTTCCCGGTAAGGAACAGGTTAATAATCGGTTTCTGTGGTGAATTTGTTGTAAGTGCAAGAACTTCAAGCATTTCTCCTTCGTGCTCTGAAGAGTCGAACCGTATGCTCATTTTCACTGCGGCGCCTCTGGGGATGGTGACAGGCAGCTTTGAAGCCACTGACACTCCTTTCTCTTTGGTATCCACGGCATAGATAATCAGAGGGTCTTTCCCTCTGTTCTCAATGGAATATTCAGCCGTAACCACCTTGCCCTGGTCAATCTCTCCGAATTCGAAGTAGCTCTGGTCTATTACAGGGACAGGCGCCCGGTCGATCTGCTCCGCAGTCAGGTGGGTGAAGTCGTCCTTTATAACAGCATCGACCGTCACCTTTCCTTCGACACGCTTTCCGTTGAGGAGGAAACCGGTGGAGAACGACTGTCTGCCCCACAGTTTCTTGCCGGTCTGCTTTGTATCTATGGAAAATGTAAGCTTTGCTGTGGATTCCGGCGGAATCGGATTTGGAAAGACAGTGATTGTGAGTCCCGGAGTGGAACCGGCCGCCGTCACTTTCACGCTGCGTTTCGAGAGATTGGCAATCTGGGTGTCATCGGCCTTTGCACTGCCCTGGTCGATGTATCCTGCGGAGAAACGTTCCTCTCTCATTCCAATGACTCCCACTCTCACTTTGTAAAGTTCCGCGAGGGATTTCTTCCTGTCGTGTGCATTGCCGCGGATGCGGAGGATGACAGGCCTTGACAAAGTGGCGGTTGCGCCTGTAATGTAAACCGTAAGGGTCTTGTCGAAAGGGTATGGCCCCTGGTCATTGGCGAAGGTGACCTGAATCTTCCCTTCTTTTCCCGGCATTATCGGCTCCCGGGTCCATACGGGCGTAGTGCAGCCGCAGGAAGAGATTACCTGAGTCACCGCTATCGGCTCCTTTGAAACGTTCGTGAAGGTGAATGTATGCGATAGCTGGCCGTCGGATATCAGAACGTCTCCGAAGTCGTGTGTCTTCTTCGTGAACTCGACCATCTGCTCCTCTTGCAGAGGCTTCTTCTCCTGTGCAAGGACAGCCGGGCCTGTGAAGAGGATGAGAACGAGTAATTTAGCAATCGACTTGCGCCATTCCATTATGGATAGTTTTTCTTGCAAATATACCATTTCATTTTTATTTTTGCGAAAATACGTTTTGAACAAGAACCGAACCAAATCTGCGAAACAATAACTTACAATACATTATGAAACGTTTTTTCAATTTTGTCCTTGCAGCGGTACTGCTTCTGACTGTCGCTGCAGGCTGCGGTCCCAGATATGAGACTGTGAAAGGTGACCCTACCGGGGCCCGCATCTACACCCTTGACAACGGACTCAAGGTATATCTTATTGTAAACAAGGACCAGCCGCGCATCGATGCACAGATTGCCGTGAAGGTGGGAAGCAAGAATGACCCACGTGAGACAACCGGCCTTGCACATTATTTCGAGCACCTTATGTTCAAGGGAACCGAGCAGTTCGGAACTATGAACTATGAGCAGGAGAAGCCTATGCTTGACGAAATAGAGGCTCTCTTCGAAGTGTACCGCCAGACTGAGGGCGAAGAGGAGAGGGCGGCAATCTACCATCAGATTGACTCCATTTCCTATGAGGCTTCCAAGCTCTTCATACCTAATGAGTATGACAAGATGATGAGCGCAATCGGAGCAAGCGGTACAAACGCCTACACAAGCTACGATGTCACCTGCTACGTGGAGAACATTCCTTCCAACCAGATCGAGGCTTGGGCCAAGGTGCAGTCTGACCGTTTCGAGAACTGTGTACTCCGCGGATTCCATACCGAACTTGAGACTATCTACGAAGAGTACAATATGTACTCGGCGCAGGACCGGACAAAGTTCTTCAATGCCATGTTCGAGGGTCTCTTCGAAAACCATCCATACAACACCGATGTCATCGGTCTTCCTTCTCACCTCAAGAATCCGTCAATAACCAACGTGAAGAACTATCACGACCAATGGTATGTGCCTAACAATATGGCTGTTGTGATGGTAGGTGACCTCGACCCTGACAAGACCATCAAGATTATCAAGCAGTATTTCGGCGGGATGAAGCCTAACGAGAATCTCAAGAAGATGGAGTTCGAACCTGAGAAACCTATCACTGAACCGATTGTCAAGACTGTCATCGGCAATGAGTCCCCAAGTGTTCTGCTCGCTTGGCGTTTCCCGGGAGCAAACTCTCCTGAGATGCTGACCCTCAATGCATTTGAAAATGTTCTCTGCAATGGTACGGCAGGCCTCATCGACCTTGACGTGAACCAGCAGCAGAAGACTCTCGGAATGTACGCAGGTGTTGAGGACCTTGCTGACTACAGCGTCTTCATCGTCATGGCCGAGCCGAAGGACGGCCAGACACTTGACGAGGTCCGCGACATAGCTCTTGCCGAAATAGAGAAGATCAAAGCCGGTGACTTCGACGAGGACCTTCTTGAGGCTACCATCAACAACCTCAAGCGCGACCACATGAGGATGACGGAGCGTACTTCATATCTTGCAAGAACTGCTGTGAACAGCTTCATAAACGATGTTCCATGGTCGGATTTCGTGACTGAAACAGACCGCCTTTCTGCAATAACCAAGGAAGATATCGTGAAGTTCGCTAACGAGCATTTCAGCAACAACTACGTTCAGGTGAACAAGCTGCAGGGCAAGGACCCTGACGATACGAAGATTGCCAAGCCTGCAATCACCCCGATTATGACCAACCGCGACACCGCCAGCCAGTTCCTGACAGATTTCCAGAAGATGGCCGCAGCAGTCAAGCCTATCGAGCCGGTATTCATCGATTATCAGAAGGACATGTCTCAGGGTACTGCAAAGAGCGGTATTAATGTTCTCTACAAGGAGAATGTCACTAACGGACTGTTCGAATTCATGTATATCTTCGAGAGCGGCTCCAATGCCGACAAGGTGCTTCCTATCGCTGCTGACTACACCCAGTACATCGGTACTTCCACGATGACTTCTGAAGAGGTTCAGAAGGCCTTCTATAAGCTTGCCTGCAACTTCTCTGTATCCTGCTCAAGTGAAAGGACTTATGTTTCAGTGAACGGTCTGGCTGAAAATATGAAGCCTGCCCTTGAACTTGCTGAGACAATCATATCGGATGCACAACCTAATCCGGAGGCTCTTTCAATGCTCAAGGCGAACACTCTTCTTGAACGCAGGAATGCGAAGACCGACCAGAATTCAAACGCTTCAAGGCTTCAGAGATATGCTCTCTACGGGCCTCACAATTCATTCACTGATGCAATCAAGGAGTCTGACCTTTTGGCTTTGACTGACGACCAGCTTATCGGGAAAATCAATTCTCTCTTCAATGTTGAGCACGAGGCTCTCTATTACGGACCTCTCTCCATCGATGATGCGATTGCTGTCATCAACGAGACTCACAAGTGTCCTGAAACCCTTGCACCGGTTGCAAAGGCTGACCCTTACAAGTATCAGATTACAGAAGACAACTCCGTAATCATCGCTCCTTACGATGCCAACCAGCTGATTCTCTACTCCATCTCAAGCAACGGCGAGCCTTTCGACCCTGAAAGGGAAGCTGTTTCACGCCTGTTCAATGAGTATTTCGGAGGAAATATGAGTTCGATTGTATTCCAGGAGATGCGTGAGGCACGCGGTCTTGCATACAGTGCCGGTGCATATTACAGCCAGCCTGACGACCTCGACCACAGCGTTGTCTTCATGGACTATATCCAGACTCAGAACGACAAGCTGATTGATGCTCTCGATGCCTTCAACGAGATTCTCAACGAGATGCCGGTATCGGAGAAATCGTTCAAGCTTGCAAAGGAAGGCCTCATATCAAATATGCGCACTCATCGTACCGTCAAGTCGGCAGTACTGGACTCTTATCTCAATGCCCGCGAGCTAGGCCTTGATTACGATATCGACAAGCCTGTGTTTGAAAAGATACAGAACTTCACTATTGACGACGTTGTCAAGTTCCAGCAGGACAACATAAAAGGACGCAAGTACACCATCTGCATCCTCGGACGTGCCGAGGACTTCGATATGGAGTCGCTCGCCGGATTCGGACAGATCAAGAAGGTGACAACTGAAGAGATTTTTGGTTATTAACAGGTTTAGCACTATATTTGCAAGTCCTAACAGTAACTTTTAAAACATATTTGATATGGCTCACAAAATTTCTTCATCTTGCGTTGCTTGTGGTACTTGTATCGATGAATGTCCGGTAGGCGCTATTTCAGCCGGCGACATCTATAAGATCGATCCAAATGCCTGTGTTGACTGCGGTACCTGCGCAGGAGTTTGCCCTATGGGTGCAATTTCACAGGAATAAGTCAATACCACTGCCGGAACCTGCTTCCGGGCAAGTCAATAACGAAGATTCGGGCGGCACAATTGCCGCCCGTTTTTTTCTGTGGCTCAGCTTTTTTTAGCGATTTTCAGACAAAAATTCATATTTTTCTGGGGTACAATGTAAAAGATTTTGTGCCAACTTTGCGACGATTTTGTTGTTCTGTGTGCTGCTGTTCAGAGGCAACGCAGTCCCCCACAGAACGACATCACTGACCTTCCCTGAGATTGGTTGACACTTTAGAGGTTGTTTAACTGATCTTTTCTTTAATAACGCCATCACTTCTTGCCAAGCCTTGAACGTTTTCAGTTCAAGTCAGGCCGTTGTTCAAGTCAGGATAGAATGGAATAGTATTTGTCCTGAAAAAATATTATATTTGCAAGATTGATATTATAATGAAATAGTATGGCCAATTTTCTGAAAGCTATATTCGGCTCGAAAGCCGACCGTGACCTGAAACAGCTGACTCCGACACTGAAACTGATACTTGCAGCATACGACAGGATAGACAAATTGTCGGATGACCAGTTGCGTCAGGAGTCCGCAGCACTCAAGCAGAAGATAAGGGATTATGTCGCTCCCGAAGAAAACAAGATTGCCACCATCAAGGAGCAGCTTTCTGACCCGGAACTGGAGGTTTCGAAGAAAGAGAAACTTGCAACCGAACTTGACGAGCTGGTAAAGACAGTGGACACCAAGATAGAAGAAGTTCTGAACCAGATTCTTCCTGACGCTTTCGCGATAATGAAATCCACTGCCCGCAGGTTCAAGGAGAATGAGAAGATAAGGGTAAAGGCTACGGACTTTGACCGCGACCTGAGCACGAACCACGATTTTGTGAACATTGACGGGGAATACGCTATCTGGCGCAACTCCTGGATGGCAGGAGGCAATATGGTTACCTGGGATATGGTCCATTACGACGTCCAGCTCATAGGCGGCTCCGTCCTCCATTCAGGAAAGATTGCCGAGATGGCGACAGGAGAGGGAAAGACACTCGTGGCAACTCTTCCTGTATTCCTTAACGCATTGGCAGGCAAAGGTGTACACGTAGTGACCGTAAACGACTACCTCAGCAAGCGTGACTCGGAATGGATGGGCCCTCTCTATATGTTCCACGGTTTGAGCGTGGACTGCATCGACAAGCATCAGCCTAATTCCGAGGCGAGGAAGAAGGCTTACCAGTGCGACATCACCTTCGGTACCAACAATGAATTCGGCTTTGACTACCTGAGGGACAATATGGCCATCAACGAGAAGGACCTCGTGCAGCGCAAGCACCATTTCGCTATCGTGGATGAGGTCGATTCCGTGCTCATAGACGATGCCCGTACCCCTCTGATCATATCCGGTCCTGTGGAGAAAGCCGGGGATCAGGCATTCATCGAGTACAAGCCATACGTGGAAAGGCTCTACAACGCTCAGCGCAACATAGTGAACCAGACTCTCAACGAGGCCAAGAAACTCATTGCCTCCGGAGAGATTCAGGACAAGGGAGAGATTCTTCTCCTGCGTGCCCACAAGGGACTTCCGAAATACGGCCCGCTCATCAAATACCTCAGCGAGCCCGGAATCAAGCAGATTCTGCAGAATGCTGAAAGCAAGGTCATCCGTGCCGCTTTCCAGGACAAGGACATAGAGCAGAGAGTCGTCACCAACGAACTTCTCTTCGTTATAGATGAACAGCAGCGTACCGTCGAATTGACGGACAAAGGTAACGACATTCTTGCCGATTCGGTAGGGGATCCGGATTTCTTCCTTATGCCGAAGCTCGGAGACGAGGTTGCAAAGATTGAGAAGAGCGATATCTCGGATGACGAGAAGCAGCGCTGCAAGGACGAACTTTATGCAAACTACTCCCTCAAGGCGGAAAGAATGCATACCGTGGATCAACTGCTCAAGGCTTATGCTATGTTCTCCAAGGACGTGGACTATGTCATAATCGACAACAAGGTCAAGATTGTGGACGAGGGAACAGGCCGTATAATGGAAGGCAGGCGTTGGAGCGACGGACTTCATCAGGCAGTCGAGGCGAAGGAGAATGTCAAGGTGGAGGCCGCAACACAGACTTTTGCGACAATCACTCTCCAGAACTATTTCCGTATGTATCACAAGCTTTCCGGTATGACAGGTACGGCTGAGACGGAAGCTGGCGAGTTCTGGGCAATCTACAAGCTTGACGTAGTGGTGATTCCTACCAACCGTCCGGTGATCCGCGACGACCAGGAAGACCTCATCTACAAGACCAAGAAGGGCAAGTACAACGCCGTCATAGAGAAGATACAGGAGTATGTATCGATAGGCCGTCCTGTGCTTGTCGGTACGACTTCCGTTGAAATATCCGAGCTTCTAAGCAGGATGCTCAAGATAAGGGGCATCAAGCACCAGGTTCTCAACGCAAAGCAGCACGCACGTGAGGCAGACATCGTTGCACACGCCGGAGAGCCGGGAACTGTCACCATTGCCACCAATATGGCGGGCCGTGGTACGGATATCAAGCTCACGGAAGATGTCAAGGCAAAGGGAGGACTGGCAATCATAGGTACAGAGCGTCACGACAGCCGCCGCGTGGACAGGCAGCTGCGTGGTCGTGCCGGTCGTCAGGGAGACCCGGGAAGTTCAATCTTCTATGTCTCTCTGGAAGATGACCTGATGCGTCTTTTCGGCAGCGAGAGGATTACAAGCGTCGTGGACAGGATGGGTATGGCGGAAAATGAGGCTCTTCAGGCCTCGATGCTGTCAAGTGCCATCGAGAGGGCTCAGCGCAAGGTTGAGGAGAACAACTTCGGCATAAGGAAGAACCTTGTCGAATATGACGATGTTATGAACTCCCAGCGCGAGGTCGTCTATTCTAAACGCCGCAGCGCTCTTACCGGTGAACGCATCGACGTGGATGTGCTCAATATGGTCACTGACTACTGCGAGATATTCGTGGATTCCAACAAGGGCCTTGACTACGACTCGTTCAGCGAGGAGTTCATGAAGGTTCTGTCCGTAAGGCCGGAATTTGATGAAGCCTTCTATAACAAGGCGAACGCCAAGCAGTTGTGCGAGGCTCTGCGTGATTCAATACTTGCTGCCCAGCAGCGCAGATTTGATATACTTGTCGAAAAGGCCTGGCCGATAATCAAGTATGTATATGAGACCAAACGCCAGTTCTACCAGAACATAGCCGTTCCGGTGAGCGACGGCAAATTCGTCTACACTATTCTCGTCGATTTGAAGAAGGCGTACGAAAGCAAGGGCAAGGAACTCATAAGGGCAGTGGAGAAGACAATCACCCTGCGCGTGATAGATGAATACTGGAAAGAGCATCTGAGAGGTATGGACGACCTGAAACAGAACGTCCAGAATGCCGCATACGAGCAGAAGGATCCTAAACTCATCTATAAGACTGAAAGTTACGACCTCTTTATAACAGCCCTTGAAGGAATCTACAAAGATGTTCTGGCATTCCTGCTCAGGACTCAGCTCTTCTTGAGACAGGATCAGACTCCTGAAGACGTCGAGGTCTCCGAGGCTGCTGAAAAGCATTCCGACTTGAGCCGTCTGCAGGCCAGCCGTCCTGATATGCTGAACAACAGCACTGAGAAGAAGAGCAACGCTCCAATACACGTGGAGAAGAAAATCGGACGTAATGAACTTTGCCCTTGTGGAAGCGGCAAGAAGTACAAGAAGTGTCACGGCGCAGGCCTGTAAGATAATATGAAATACGATATCATTGTCATTGGCTCAGGCCCGGGCGGATATGTGGCCGCTATCAGGGCAGCTCAATTGGGCTTCAGCACAGCTGTCATTGAGCGTGAAGAACTTGGAGGCATTTGCCTGAACTGGGGCTGTATTCCGACAAAAGCACTCCTCAAGAGTGCACAGGCGATGCATTACGCCCATCGTGCTGCTGAATTTGGATTTGCTGCAGAGAACATCCGTCCCGACTTGGAGAAAATTGTCTCGCGCAGCCGTGAGGTCTCTGCAACGATGAACAAAGGTATCGGATATCTCTTCAAGAAGAATGGCGTTACCTTGATAAAAGGCACCGGCAGGGTACTTTCAGGTAAGAGTGTGGAGGTGACCTCCGAAGAGGGTGTCACCGTCTTCGAGGCTGAAAGAATCATTCTTGCCACCGGCTCTCATCCCGCCTCACTGCCTTTTGCTCCAATCGATGGAAAGAAGATAATCAGCTATCGCCAGGCCCTTGTGCCACAGACTCTTCCGAAGAGCCTTGCTGTGATAGGTTCGGGTGCCATAGGCAGCGAACTGGCATTCTTTTACAGAAGCCTCGGAGTTGAAGTGACTCTCATAGAGTTCCTGCCGCAGATTCTTCCTGTTGAGGACGAGGATGTTTCGGCACAGGTCAGCCGCAGTTTCAGGAAGATGGGAATGAAGGTGATGGTATCTTCTTCCGTCAAGAGCGTGGATACATCTTCAGACCTTTGCTGCCTGAAAGTGGATACAAAGAGGGGAGAGGAGACAGTATATGCTGAACAGGTGCTCTCCGCAGCAGGTGTCAGACCTAATACCGACGGTATCGGGCTTGAAGAGCTTGGAGTTGAAATGACAAAGGGCAAGGTTGTGGTGGATGAAGCTTACCGCACTAACGTCGAAGGCCTGTTCGCTATAGGAGACATCATTGCAACCCCTGCACTGGCACACGTTGCCTCCGCAGAGGCTGTGTGCTGTGTGGAAGGCATAGCCGGACTTTCTCCGAAGAGAGTGAATTACGACAATATCCCAGGATGTACATACATCAGCCCTGAAGTTGCTTCTGTGGGCATGACAGAGAAGAAAGCGAAGGAGTTGGGCCTGAACTTCAAGGTCGGCAAGTTCCCGTTCACTGCCAGCGGAAAGGCTGTTGCTGCCGGTGCGCGTGACGGATTTGTGAAATTGGTCATTGATGCCGATACGGATCTGGTTAGGGGAGCCCATCTTGTCGGGGACAATGTTTCGGAGATGATAGCCGGAATAGTGGTTGCCAGGAACCTTGGCGCGAAGGCATCTGACATTATGAATTCAGTGTTCCCTCATCCTACGATGAGTGAGGCGATTATGGAGGCTGCCGCAGCCTCTCACAACGAAGCCATACATATTTAAGCGATATATGATCAAAAACAGTTCAAAATCAGCTGAATCCCAGCAGAAGGTCACTGATGCCAACGTGGTGACCAGATTGGCTCTCGGTTCTGACGTCCGTTGTGGTTTTCTTGTGTCGAGCCACGATATCCGCATTGACGGACGTTTTTTCGGAACTGTCGTTACAAAAGGAAAACTTATTCTTGGAGAGAAAGGTTGTTTCAAGGGGGACATTGTCTGCACAAATGCTGACATTTACGGAAAGATGGACGGTAACATTGTTTCCGGTGACCTTCTTTCATTGATGAGCACCAGCCGTTTCAAGGGAGTCATCAAAATCAACAGACTCGGTGTTGAGAACGGAGCTCAGTTCGACGGCAACTGCCAGCTGCTTAAGGCAGACGAGTTCCAGACAATCTTTGAGGAGTACGAAAAAAGGGCTGAGAAAGAGTTCTCCGCCGATTCTCCCGAAGAATAAGGTTCGTAATACGAATCTTTATCAGAAGATTATATGAGACATACCGTCCTGTGGCCGGCGTGCCTCATATTCTTTATATCCTTTCTTTGATGTTGTAGCGGTTCCTGCCGTCGCTGTTACGGGTTATCATTTCTGCGACGAACCCTGTAAGGAAGAGCTGTATTCCAACAATAAGAGCTACAAGCGAGAGATAGAACAAAGGCTGGTCGGTCACGGCCCGGAAGGCTTCACCGTGAGCCTGTGCAGTCAGTTTCTCGATAATCAGTACCAAGGTGATGACTGCTCCCACGAGAAAAGTGAAAGTTCCCATTGCTCCGAAAAGGTGCATAGGCTTCTTTCCGAACACTTGCAGGAACCAGATGGAGATAAGGTCCAGGAATCCGTGGATGAAGCGGCTGGCTCCGAATTTGCTCTTTCCGAACTTGCGTGCCTGATGTTTGACCACCTTTTCACCAATGTTGCTGAATCCGGCATTTTTGGCAAGGTACGGAATGAAACGGTGCATCTCCCCGTAAACCTCGATATTCTTTACAACTTCTTTGCGGTATGCTTTCAGCCCGCAGTTCATATCGTGCAGCTTGATGCCGGTGACTTTTCTTGCGGTGGCATTGTAAAGCTTTGATGGAATGTTCTTTGTGGCAACGTTGTCGTAGCGTTTCTTCTTCCAGCCGGAAACAAGGTCATACCCATCCTCGCGAATCATCCTCATCATCTGAGGTATCTCTTCCGGGCTGTCCTGAAGGTCCGCATCCATTGTCACAACGATATCGCCCTGTGCGGCTTCAAAGCCGCAGTAAAGTGCTGCTGATTTTCCGTAGTTGCGGCGGAAACGTATGGCATGGATTCTCGGATACATTCCGGCAAGTTCGCGAACAACGTTCCAGGAACCGTCAGTGCTTCCGTCATCCACCATAATCACTTCATAATCCTTTATGGATGAGAGGGAACGGTCAATCCACTCCATCAAGGGCCTGAGAGATTCCTCTTCGTTGTAGAGGGAAATAACTATCGAAAGATCCATAGGCGCGGAGGCATTTCAAAACATGTTATGACTATTCATCGTCATCTTCTTCTCCGCGTGAGTCTGCAAAGATATCTTTGTTGCGTGAGGTTCCTGAAGAGAGTATCGCGCTGAAAATCAGGCCGAGGAATGTACACCACAGGAATGTTGTGATTGATGATATCTTGCTGAAATTGTCTCCGACCAAAGCCATTGCCTCGTCAAATTCCTCCGTCATTTCCTGACCGTAGCCGGAAAGCATCTCCTGTGCCTGAAGCATCGCTTCTTCGTATGTACCCGGAGTGATGAATTCATACAGGACGAACGACCATACCGCGCATACGATTGATGAAAATAGGCATACGAGGAATCCGTAACCGAAGGTCGTCTCTGAAGGGCGGGCTTTGCCGTAATTGAGCATTATTACCCGAAGCACCCAGATTGAGCCTACGAGCTTTACCAACGTAAGGATTGAGCCGAGCCAGGGGGTCTTCAGAAATGCGCTGATGAGGGTGCATACTACTGTGACGGCTGCAAGGATCAGTCCATCCTTTGCAGCGGCACTCCATTTTGATTCATATCTGTTTTCCATAGTCTACGTGTTATTATTGTATTTTGGTCGCAAAAATCGAATATCGCAGTTTAGCTGCAGGCAAAAATAGGCAAATAATCATCGAACTCCAAAGCTTTTTCAAGCATAATGGCTCAGCCGGTCACCATCAATTGTTATCGAATGTCATTCTGTCTGACAAGATACTCGGCTATCTGGACAGCGTTCAAGGCAGCACCTTTCTTTATCTGGTCGCCGGAGAGCCAGAGCGTGATGCCGTTTTCGTTGGCGAGGTCCTTGCGGATTCTCCCTACGAAAATATCATCCTTTCCGCCTGTGAAAAGAGGCATCGGATATGTCTGTGTGGCAGGGTCGTCCAGAAGAGTGACCCCAGGAGCTTGGGCGACAGCCTTTTGTACCTCTTCAACGGAAAGAGGCCTCTGGGTCTCAATCCATACTGCTTCGGAGTGAGAACGCAGGGCGGAAATCCTGACGCACATAGCCGAACATTTCACGTCTGAGTGGAGAATCTTTCTGGTCTCGTTGAACATCTTCATCTCCTCTTTCGTATAACCGTTGTCGGTAAATACGTCTATCTGAGGAATGACATTGTATGCCAACTGATAGGCAAACTTGTTGATTGTCACCGGTTTGCCTTCGACTATCTCCCGGTATTGCTGTTGCAGCTCAGCCATTGCCTGCGCTCCTGCCCCGGAGGCTGACTGGTAACTCGCCACATGTATGCTCTTTATGTGTGAAAGCTTTTCTATCGGCATCAGCACCACAACCATCATTATGGTTGTGCAGTTCGGGTTGGCTATGATTCCTCGCGGACGGATGAGGGCATCCTCAGCGTTGCACTCCGGAACGACAAGAGGAACGTCGCTATCCATCCGGAAGGCACTGGAGTTGTCAATCATCACCGTTCCGTACTTGGTTATGGTTTCAGCAAACTCCCGGGAAGTGCCGGCTCCGGCAGAAGTGAAGGCTATGTCTATTCCTTTGAAATCGTCGTTATGCTTGAGTTCCCTGACGGTTATCTCCTTGCCCCGGAAGGAGTATTTGCGGCCGGCGCTTCTCGCTGAACCGAAAAGAAAGAGTTCGTCAATGGGAAAATTCCGTTCATCCAGCACTTTAAGGAATTCCTGTCCCACAGCTCCGCTGGCTCCTACAATTGCTATTTTCATACTATCTGTCGAGTAAATAATTCTTGAAATCCGTGAATTCCCTGCTCATAGGCACGCTCTTCTTCTCACCTTTCATAAATGCGGCAAGCTTTGGCGGAACGGCTACCTCTTCTCCGATTATCCGTTCAACCGTATCCTTGAACTTGGCAGGGTGTGCAGTCTCACAGAAGAAACCCGCTTCAGATTCCCTGAGACCTTCCTTGAGGGCACGGTAGCCGCAAGCGCCGTGAGGGTCACACAGATAGCCCCTCTGACGATAAACGTCCCGGATGGTCTCTTCAATCTGTGCATCGGAATATGTGACACCGCTGATATCGCGGCATACGGCTTCGTGACTCTTTCCGTAAAGGTCCCATATCCTGGCAAAGTTGCTCGGATCACCGACATCCATCGCATTCGCAATAGTACGGACGGACGGCCTCGGCCTGTACTCTCCGTCGCGCAGGAATTCATAGAATACGCTGTTGGCATTGTTGGCTGCAATGAAACGTTTGACAGGCAGCCCCATACGCTTACCGAAGAGCCCTGCACAGATATTTCCGAAGTTGCCGGAAGGTGTGCAGGCCACAATCTCCTTGCTGACCCCCAGCCGGCGCATCTGAGTGTACGCCCAGAAATAATAGAACGACTGAGGAAGGAATCTTGCTACATTTATCGAATTGGCGGAAGTAAGCTTCATCGCATCGTTCAATTCGCTGTCCATAAATGCATTCTTGACCATAGCCTGGCAGTCGTCGAACACCCCGTCCACTTCTACTGCCGTTATGTTCCTGCCGAGAGTTGTGAACTGGCACTCCTGAATCGGGCTTACTTTCCCTTTTGGATAGAGCACATATACGTGGACACCTTCTACCCCGAGGAAGCCGTTCGCAACGGCAGAGCCTGTGTCACCGGAAGTAGCAACAAGCACATTTACCTGCCTGTGACCCTCCTCTTCGGTAAAGTATTGAAGGAGGCGAGCCATGAATCTTGCCCCTACGTCCTTGAAAGCGAGTGTCGGACCGTGGAAGAGTTCAAGAGAATATATTCCCGGTGAGACTTCGACCAGCGGACAGTCAAAAGAGAGCGTGTCGTAAACGATTCCCTTGAGTTTGTCCGCAGGAATGTCCTCACCGAAGAAAGCGTCTGCTATCCTGTATGAAAGTTCCCGGAATGATAAACTTCCGATTTCCCGGAAGAAACTTTCTGGAAGATGGGGGATGGTCTGAGGCATATACAGGCCCCTGTCTTCTGCAAGGCCTTTCACAACAGCCTTCCGAAGAGTCGCTTTCGGGGCTTTTCCGTTCGTGCTGTAGTATTCCATCAGATTCCTGCTATTGAAAGAATGTCACCGAATACACCTGCTGCAGTCACGCCTGCGCCGGCACCGTAGCCTTTGATGATCAAAGGGTCGTTATGGTACCTTTCAGTGGTCAGCAGGATTATGTTGTTGGATCCCTCAAGGTCGTACATAGGGGAGCCTTCCTCGATTTCCCGGAGTGAGACGCTGCATCTGCCGTCCTCCAGTTCCGCAACGAAACGCCAGCGTTTGCGCTCCCCGGCCAGACGCTTGCGCTCCTTCTCGAATCTCTCATCGATTGACGGGAGTCTGGTCCAGAACTCTTCAAGGCTGCAATCGAACAGTTCCTGTGGAATGAAAGGTGTGGAAACGACATCTTCCTGTTCCACCTCAAGACCCCATTCCCTTGCAAGTATGACCAGCTTCCTTATGACGTCCCTGCCAGACAGGTCTGTTCTCGGGTCAGGCTCTGAAAATCCCTGCTCAAGAGCCATCCTGACAGCGCGGCTGATCGGTATATCTTCAGATATGGTGTTGAAAATGAAGTTCATTGTCCCGCTGACGACAGCTTGCATCCTTTCTATACGGTCACCGCTGCAGCGGAGTGCATTGACAGTGCTGAGAACGGGCAGGCCGGCCCCGACGTTGGCCTCATACAGGAACCGGGCGTTGTGCCTGCGTGCAGTATCTTTCAGACGGGCGTATCCGGTGAATGGGGAAGATGCTGCTATCTTGTTGGCAGCCACCACGTTTATTCCGTGACTGAGCAATTCCTCGTAGAGCGATGCGACCTCGGCGCTTGCCGTACAGTCAACGAAGACGGAATCAGGAAGCTGCATTCCTGTTATCTCATCCTTCAATCTTTCCGCGGTGAGAGGTATGCCTGATTCAAGGGCAGTCCTGTAGTCTTTCAGATCTATGCCGCTTCGTGAGAAGATTCCACGCGTACTCCTTGCGATGCCTTTGACGGAGAGGAGAAGGCCTCTGTTCTCTGAGAGAAATTCAGATTGAGACTCAATCTGGGATATGAGAGCGCCACCAACGGTGCCTGTACCGCAGATGAAGAGGTTGAGCTCTTTCCTGTCGTCAAGGAAGAACCCTTCGTGTATGGCGTTCAGGGACTCTTTCAGGTATTCGCTTCTTATTACGAAAGATATGTTGGTTTCAGAAGCTCCCTGAGCGCAGGCCTTTATGCTGATTCCCCGGTTTCCGAGAATGCTGAAAAGTTTGCCTGCTATTCCGGGACGCTGCCTCATCCTGTCGCCGACCACGGCCACGGTCGCAAGGTCCTCCTCAATCCGCATAGGATACATCGCTCCCATCTTTATCTCCTCTTCGAAGACTTTGTTGAGTACCTTCTGCGCCAGAGGACCGTCCTCTTTCCTGACACCGACGGATATGCTTATCTCCGATGAAGCCTGGCTTATGAAGATGACGTTTATCTGCTCCTCGGCAAGGGCGGAGAATATCCTGCTGCTGATGCCTGCCACACCGACCATGAACGGGCCGGAGATGGTAATCAGGCTGGTGTCGTTGATGGAGGAGATTCCCTGGATGATACGTCCGTCCTTCGCTGAATGGTTGTCGATTACCGTTCCCGGGTTTGCCGGGTTGAAGGTATTCTTGATGAGTATTGGAATGTTGGCCGCACAGACAGGGTACAGGGTAGGAGGGTAGATGACCTTCGCTCCGAAGTTGCAGAGTTCCATCGCTTCCATATAGCTGAGCCGGTCAATCTTGAAAGCATTCTTCACAACCCTCGGGTCAGCAGTGAGAAATCCGTCGACATCGGTCCATATCTCAAGTATGCCGGCTCCGAGCGAGGCGGCATAAATCGCTGCCGTGTAATCCGAACCGCCGCGGCCGAGATTTGTGATCTCTCCTGTCACGGTATCGGAAGATATGAATCCCGGCGCCACTGCGACATACCCTCCGCAGGTTTCCTTGAGCCTTTCGCAATCACCTGAAAAGGCCTCTTTTATGAGTTTCTCAGTCAGCTCGATGTCAAGCACGTTCTTTCGTCCTTTCTTCTCGGTCTTGATGAGTGCGGTGGAGTCATACCATACCGCACCTTCGATGAGAGCTGCGGTGATACGTGAGGAAATTCTTTCCCCGTAGCTTACGATGGCATCGGACACCCTGCTGGAGAGGTCCCTGAGAAGATACACTCCGTGATATATGCTTTTGAGGTCGTCAAGCAGGGAATCGACTTCGCCGAGAAGCTTTTCCTTCCTGGCGCTGTCCTTTATGACGGCGTCTATCATTTTGTGATGTCTGACGGCCATCGTTTCAAAAGAACTGATGTATGAAGCATCACCGCTCCTTGCAAGGAACGAAGTGGCTATCAATTGGTCTGTTATTCCTCCGAGCGCCGACACAACGACCACTGCGGGCTCATCGCACGCTTCTACAATCTTCTTTACCTGGCAGATGCTCTCAACTGTTCCTACCGATGATCCGCCGAATTTAAGGACTTTCATTTCTTGTTATCTTGTTACGTGTGATCTGTTTATGGATTATTGTACGCACACCCCGGCTCCTCTTCCGGAAATTTTGGCAGTATATGCTTCAGCCCCTATGCCGAGGCCGGCGAAGTGACTCTTCATTATCTCTGAGGCGGCAGCTGCCTTCTGCCGGCTGTCGGAAAGTGCGAAGACAGACGGCCCGGATCCTGATATGTTCATTGCCAGGACACCCGCTCCGGTCAGCAGCTTTCCGCGGAGTGAATCAAACCCCGGGATGAATTTCTTCCTCCACGGCTCCGCCACCACGTCCTTCATGGCTCTTCCGACAAGACCTATGTCCCCCTTGAACAGGCCTGCAACCAGACCGCCTACATTTCCCCACTGGACTATCGCATCGTGCATCGGTATTTCCTTCGGAAGGATTGCACGGGCCTCTTTTGTCGGGACTACGATGTGAGGGTGGATGACTGTGCAGTAGAAGTTGTCAGGTATGGGAATCTTCACAAGGTCAAGTGGTTCGTATCCTCTTATAAGGACTATGCCTCCCATTACTGCGGGTGCGGCGTTGTCTGCGTGATAACCCCCGCTTGCCAGATTCTCACCCTCCATTGCGCAGACCACAAGCTGCTCTTCGTCAAGAGGTTTCCCGAAAAGTTCGTTCATCCCGACAGCTGCGGCAGCACTTGCAGCTGCGCTGGCCCCTATTCCGGAGCCTGGGTAAATATTCTGGATTATATCGACGCAAACCTGTGCCTTGTTTCCTGTCATTTCGAGGAATTTCCGTATCACCGGAGTCATTACGTTCTTTTCCACGTCATCCGGGAGTGGAACATCGGAAGAGTTCGTGATGGTCAGAGAGTCACCCTCTTCAACTGAGAACTCGATTATGTCGCCGACCTCGTCCAGTGCAAAGCCTATTACATCGAACCCGCATCCCATATTGGCGATGGTGGCGGGCGCAAATATCCTGATTTTCCTCATAACAAGGCGTCAAATACGGTTTAACCTACAAATTTACTCAAAATATCACCTGAATGAACGGCTGTGGCCAAAAAAATATCTCTTTGCAAGATAATTCGCATATCGGGTGTATTCTGTTGAAAAAATATGTACCTTTGCAAGTTCTATATTAAAATCTGTTGTAATGATTAAAGTAACATTTCCTGACGGCAACGTCAAAGAGTATGAAAGCGGTGTGACCGCTTATCGGATTGCTGAGAGCATAAGTCCCCGTTTGGCAGCCGATGTTTTGTGTGCATCGGTAAACGGAACGATCTACGATCTCGACCGCCCGATTGATGAAGATTGTTCACTGACCCTTCACAAGTGGGATGATGCAGAGGCGAAGCACGCTTTCTGGCACTCTTCCAGCCACCTTATGGCGGAGGCTCTCGAAGCCCTTTATCCGGGCGTGAAGTTCGGAATCGGACCGGCCATCGAGACAGGTTTCTACTATGACGTGGATCTGGGCGAGAGGCAGCTGACCGAATCGGATCTCAAGAAGATTGAGGACAAGATGATTGAACTGGCCCGCACGAAGGAGACATTCAAGAGAATCGACATTTCAAAGGCTGAGGCGATGGCAATGTTCACCGAGAAGGGTGACCAGTACAAGTGCGAGCTTATCAATGACCTTGAGGACGGCACAATAACTCTTTACACCAACGGAGCATTCACGGACCTTTGCCGCGGACCTCACTTGCGTGACACCTCTATGATAAAGGCTGTGAAGCTCACTTCGATAGCCGGTGCATACTGGCGTGGCGACGAAACACGCAAGCAGCTGACCAGAATCTACGGCGTGACATTCCCGAAGAAGAGTCTGCTCGACGAGTATCTCGCGATGCTTGAAGAGGCGAAGAAACGCGACCACCGCAAGCTTGGAAAAGAGATGGAGCTCTTCACCTTCTCACAGAAAGTGGGAATGGGCCTTCCTCTCTGGCTCCCTAAGGGAACGGACCTTCGCATGAGGCTTATGAATTTTCTCCGCAAGGTGCAGCGCAGCTACGGTTACGTTCAGGTCATCACTCCACATATCGGCAACAAGGAGCTTTACGTAACTTCCGGACACTGGGCAAAATACGGGAAGGACTCCTTCCGCCCTATCACCACTCCGCAGGAAGGAGAGGAATACCTGCTCAAACCTATGAACTGTCCTCACCACTGCGAGATATACAAGGCAAAACCGCGTTCATACAAAGAGCTGCCTCTGCGTCTGGCGGAGTTCGGTACAGTTTACCGTTACGAGCAGAGCGGTGAGCTCCACGGCCTCACCCGTGTCCGTTGCTTCACACAGGATGATGCTCACCTTTTCTGCCGTCCCGACCAGCTCAAGGAAGAGTTCTGCAAGGTTATCGATATAGTCCTTTATATCTTCAAGACTTTGAACTTCACTGAATTCACTGCTCAGATATCTCTCCGTCACAAGACAGATCACAGCAAGTACATAGGCAGTGAGGAGAACTGGGCGAAGGCAGAGCAGGCAATCGTCGAGGCTGCTGCAGAGAAGAACCTTCCTACCGTAGTTGAATATGACGAGGCAGCTTTCTACGGCCCTAAACTCGATTTCATGGTGAAGGACGCAATCGGAAGGAAGTGGCAGCTGGGTACGATTCAGGTGGATTACAACCTTCCGGAACGTTTCGAACTCGAATATACCGGCGCTGACGACAAGAAGTACCGCCCTGTGATGATTCACCGCGCTCCTTTCGGCTCGATGGAACGTTTCGTGGCTGTCCTTCTGGAACACACCGGCGGAAAGCTTCCGTTGTGGCTCACACCTGATCAGGTGACGGTACTGCCTGTCAGTGAAAAATATAACGATTTTGCAAAAAAAGTTTGCGATTTGTTATTAAATTACGAAATTCGCGCTTCAATAGACGACCGTAACGAAACGATTGGCAAGAAGATACGTGAGAATGAACTCAAGCGTACGCCTTTCCTTCTGATAGTCGGTGAAAAGGAAGCGACAACAGACACTGTTTCAGTGCGCAAGCGTGGAGGCGAAGATGGCGGTGTAATGTCTGTCAGCGATTTTGCCGGACTTGTCAAGAGTGAAGTTGCGAAGGAGCTTGGACGCGAAGAAATTTAGAAAAAACATATACCAGTAGGAAACTTAATTTAGGAGGACACTGCCATAGCAACGAATTATCGCCCACCGAAACCGAAACCGAGCGGCCCGCGCCTGCCGGATCAACGTCTGCCTCAGAACAGGAAGGACAAAGATGACGGACTGCGCATCAACGGACGCATTACAGCCCCCAGAGTCAGGGTTGTAGGTGAAAATGTGCCTGAACAGGGTATCTATCCTATTGCACAGGCGCTGTCGATGGCTGAAGAACAGGAGTTGGACCTGGTGGAGATTGCTCCTAATTCGGATCCTCCTGTATGCAAGATCATCGACTATCAGAAATATCTCTACCAGCAGAAGAAAAAGGCCAAGGAACAGAAGGCTAATGCTTCCAAGGTGGTTATCAAGGAGATACGCTTCGGGCCTCAGACTGATGAACACGATTTTCAGTTCAAGTTGAACCACGCGAAGAGTTTCCTTCAGGAAGGTTCGAAGGTTAAGGCCTACGTATTCTTCCGCGGTCGTTCGATTCTCTTCTCCGAACAGGGTGAGAAACTGCTGCTGCGTTTCGCTCTCGAACTCGATGAGTACGGAAAGGCCGAGCAGATGCCGAAGCTTGAAGGAAAGAGGATGATTATGATGATTGCTCCAAACAAGAAGAAGTAAACACTT
>JAGHVK010000020.1 GCA_018064345.1 Candidatus Cacconaster merdequi | reverse complement strand
CTGATATGTTCGAAAGAGAGATACTGGTAACCAATGATGACGGAATCTTCGCCCCCGGACTGCGTACTTTGGCGCAGTTGATGAGGGAGTACGGGAATGTCACGGTAGTTGCTCCGACTGAGGTGCAGTCGGGGATGTCTTCCTCTTTCTCGATGGACCGGACCCTCCGGCTGAGCCTTCTTGAGCACAGCGCTGAAGAGCTTCACGCAGGAAAGCCCCTGGGTTCGCTCAGGATGTTCTCCCTTACCGGCACTCCGGTGGATTGCGCCAAGATGGGAATCAATATGCTCATAGATGAAGGGCACAAGCCTGATTTCCTCGCATCGGGAATCAATCACGGGCTCAATGCTTCTGCCGCTTCGGCGTATTCCGGTACTCTCGGTGCGGCCAGGGAGGGGGCAATCTACGGAATACCTTCCGTGGGCTTTTCAATCGATTCCCACGACAGTGAAGACGACCTCTCCGCAGTTGTCCGCTATTCGAGGTTCGTGATGGAGAAGGTCCTGAAGTTCGGAGTTGCAGAAGGAACTTTCCTGAATATAAATTTCCCTGACCTTCCTTATGACAAGATACGTGGATTCCGTGTTGCCTCGCAGGGTCTCGGCCGTTGGGAGAAGGAGTTCGAACGGAGGATGGACCCTCGCGGGCGCGAGTATTTCTGGATTGTGGGCACTTTCATCGATCTTGACACCGAGGCGGGTGAAACGGCTGCAAGCGGCTCTACAGGAGACCATAAACTGGTTGAGAAGGGCTGGATTTCCGTTTGCCCGATGAAAGTCGATATCACCGATTATGATGAGATGGAACGCCTGAGGAAAAACTGGATGATTGACTGACGCTGATGAAATTATATATCATAGCCGGTGAGGCTTCTGGTGACTTGCATGGCTCGAATCTGATTCGCGGCCTCCTTTCCCGTGACCCTTCCTGTCAGATAAGGTTCTGGGGAGGTGACCTTATGTCAGAGGCTGGCGGCACTCTGGTGCGTCATTACCGCGATTCAGCCGTGATGGGCTTCGTGGAGATTCTTTCGAAACTGGGCCGGATCCTCGGAAATTTGAGTTTCTGCAAGAAGGATATAATGGCTTTCCAGCCTGACGCGGTGGTACTTGTCGATTATCCGGGGTTCAACCTCAAGATAGCCCGTTTCGCGCACAGCAAGTGCATCAGGGTCTACTATTACATAGCACCGAAGGTATGGGCTCACGGAGAGGGCAGGATAGCGAAACTGAAGAAGTACGTGGACCGTCTTTTCGTGATATTCCCGTTCGAGGTTGAGTACTTCCGCAAGAGAGGGATTGAGGTGGAATACTACGGCAACCCTCTTCTGGATGCTGTGACTCCCGAGGCGGAACTCCCTCAGCGCAGACGTATGATAGCCTTGCTCGCAGGCAGCCGGCATGCGGAACTCAAGTTCCTGATGCCTCGCTACGTGGAGCTGGCGAAGATGGTCAGGAAAGATCCGGCGCTGAACGACTGTGAACTTGTGCTGGCCGGAGCTCCATCGATGTCGCCTGCGGATTATGCGTCGTATCTTCCCGAGGATTCTGAAATAAAGATAGAGTTCGGGAAGACGGTCTCTCTTCTTCATACCTGCACTGCCGCTGTTGTGGCCAACGGCACTGCCAACCTTGAGGCGGCGGTGGCGGGAGCCCCTCAGGTGTCCTGCTACGCAATGAACGCCATTACCTTCTTGATAGCCAAGAGGATAGTGAAAATCGACAAGATATCTCTCCCCAACATTATAATGGGGAGGCACATAATACGCGAACTGATTCAGGATGAAGCTTCATCCCGGAATATGTACGAAGAGGTGAAGCGGCTTGTCTCGGACGCGCAGTACACCACCAGGATGAAGGAAGATTATGCTTCGCTCCGGGAGATTCTCGGTGGCGGGGGCGCATCCCTGAGGATTGCGGACGCCATACTGTCCGGAAAGAGAATACAATAATTTGCAAGATATGAATTTTTTGAGTTGGAATGGAATCGTTGAGGCATTCAGGAACAACCTGATAGTGGAGGATCGCTATAAAATGATTCTCGATGGCCTCAACACTACACTTATCATCACCGTGTTTGCGGTGCTGCTTGGAACGGCGCTCGGCGGTTTGGTCTGCTGGATGAGGATGAACCGGCGCAAATGGGTACAGAACATTGCCAAGGTCTATATCGAGATAATGCGGGGTACTCCCGTGCTGGTGCTGCTGATGATAATGTATTATGTGGTGCTTGCGCCTATGAACTCTTCGGGTATTGTCGTAGCCATAGTCACTTTTGCAATGAACACGGCAGCCTATATGGGCGAGATGCTCCGCACAGGAATAGAAAGAATCGACAAGGGACAGACCGAGGCAGGCCTCTCCCTCGGTTTCTCCAAGGTTCAGACATTCTTCCTGATTGTCCTGCCTCAGGCTGTCAGAAGCATCATACCGGTGTATCAGGGGGAGGTAGTCTCGCTTCTTAAAGGAACTTCAGTAGTCGGTTATATTGCTGTGGTGGATATGACGAAAGTATCAGACCTCATACGGTCGAGGACTTTCGATGCGTTCTTCCCTCTGATTGTCGTGGCACTGATATATTTTCTGATAGCTTGGCTTATCGGTTTGCTGCTCAATAGTTTGGGCAAGAATAACAAGACGCGCGCTAAAAAATGCCGCATCAGGAAAGGCTGCAAGGTTGCCTGCATTACGGCACTGTCGGCATTGATGCTCACCTCCTGCGGTTCTTCCGAAGTGCATAATTCCATAAACTGCGAGGATGATCTCGAAGGCTACGACATTGCCGTAATCGCCGGGTCCCTTGACGAGCACGATATGATAGACCGGTTCGGAATCGGTCACGTCAAGGCTTACAACTCTGATGCAGATGTCCTTCAGGCCGTTATCTCCGGAAAAGTTCCTGTAGGACTTATGGATGACGTGATTATGGTGGAACCTCTGTTCGATCATCCGGATCTGGTCACCTGGTACTGCAGCCGGCCGGCGATGCCTGTAGGTGCAATCTTCAACAAGGAGAATACTGAGCTGTCGGAAAGTTTCGCAGAGTTCATCGAACAGTTCAAGGACAGCGAAGAGGCCAAGGATATGGAGTACAGGTGGACGAAGACTTCCGGGCCGGAGCGCCACGTGGATATTGAAGAGGTCGCCGGTGACGATCCGCTGATTGTGGCTACGATGGGAACTTCTCCTCCTTTCAATTTCGTGGCCAACGGCAGCGTGGACGGATATGAGGCGGAACTCTGCAGAAGGTTCGCCCTGTGGCTCGGGCGTCCTGTCAAGTTCGTCACTATGGATTTCACTGCCTTGATTCCGTCTCTGATGACCGGGAAGGCGGATATGGGAGCTTCCGTGATAAGCATTACCGAGGAACGCCAGAAGTCTGTCACGATGATACCTTACTACTCAAGCCGTTCACTCTTCTTTATGTATGAAAGTACAGCGAACGGTTCGGCTGCATCCACAGAGAAGAAAGGCGGATTCCCGGTATGGGCGGCAATCCTCTTGGCAGTGTGCGTGGCGGCTGCCGCCTGCATTCTTGCCGTAAGCCGTAAGCGCAGAAGAGTTCCTGCCTCAGTGAATAATCCGGAAGATGACGTAATCATCCGTATATCGCACCTCAAGAAGTCATACGAAGACGGTTTCGAGGTGCTCAAGGATATCAATGCCGAAATCCGCAAGGGAGAGGTAATCTCCATAATAGGCCCGTCCGGTACAGGCAAGAGTACTTTCCTGCGCTGTCTGAACCTTCTTGAGTCACCGACATCGGGAAGCATCGTGATAGACGGACAGGACATCCTTGCTCCGGGTGCCGATGTACCCGCCCTCCGCCAGAAGATGGGAATGGTGTTCCAGTCGTTCAATCTTTTCAATGGAAAGACTATACTGGAGAATGTATGCTTCGCTCCGATCAGACTCCTGAAGAAAGAGCCTGCGGAGGCAGAGAAGGAGGCTTTGGAACTGCTTAAGATGGTCGGACTTGCCGAGAAGGCGGACGCTCTTCCTGAGCAGCTCTCCGGTGGACAGAAGCAGAGGGTGGCCATAGCGAGAGCGCTTGCGATGCATCCTCAGATACTTCTTTTCGACGAGCCTACCTCAGCTCTTGACCCTACTATGGTGAGCGAGGTTCTCGGAGTTATGAGGACTCTTGCCCGCAACGGTATGACTATGATGGTCGTGACCCACGAGATGCGTTTTGCCAAGGAGGTATGCAACAGAGTCTTCTTCATGAACGAAGGTTACATCTATGAAGAGGGGACGCCGCAGCAGATATTCGAGAATCCTCAGAAAGAGAAGACCCGCGTGTTCATCAACCAGATACGTGAGTGCAGGTATGAAATCAACTCGGAGAATTACGACTTCTACGAGATGATGGCAAGGATAGACACCTTCTGCGAAAGATACAATTTCGATGAAAAGCTCAGGGGCAGCATCGCCCATCTGGTGGAAGAGTCCCTGCTTGTCATATCCTGCCGCAAGGGCGTGGAGGTGAAGGTTTCATACTCCGAGAAGACATCCGAAGTCGAAGTTCAGATAAAGAGTCCTGAGGCTGTTCCTGAGGATATCCTTGACAGGGAGGAGAACTTCATCCAGGCTTCCATTATCCGCGGAATGAGCCGCAGCGTCAAGGTTGAGCCTGACGGAGAGGGCAGCATATTTGTAATATCCATTTGAAACCTGATATGATACTTCATTGCTGCAAATACCAGGGCGCCGGAAACGACTTCGTGATACTGGACAACAGGAAAGGGGATGTCCTTCTTACTGATGCCCAGGTGAACCGTTTGTGCGACAGACGCTTCGGAATAGGTGCCGACGGTCTTATGCTGCTCGGTGCACCTGCTTGTGAAGGGATGGACTTCTCGATGAGGTATTTCAACGCAGACGGTCCCGAAGGAACTATGTGTGGCAATGGGGGCCGTTGCCTGGTGGCCTTCGCGGCACATCTCGGACTGAAGAAGTTCGAATTCACCGCGATTGACGGTTACCATCGTGCTGAAATTCTCGAATACGGAGAAACGAAGTGCATCGTGAGATTGAAGATGCGCGACCTGAAACCGGAAAACGGCAGGAACCCTGTCGAAAGGCTTTCAGATGGCTGTTTCCTCAATACCGGATCGCCTCATTTCGTGGGTTTCGTAGATGACGTGTCGGCATACGATGTGGATACGAATGGAAAGAGGCTCCGCTATGACAATCGTTTCGAGGGAGGTACCAACGTGAACTTCGTGGAGGCGGTAAAACAGGATCGGGAAGATGCTCCTCGCGGCCTCAAGGTACGTACCTATGAACGAGGGGTCGAGGCTGAAACCTGGGCTTGTGGCACTGGAGTGACGGCATCGAGCATAGCTGCCTATGCCTATGGGATACAAACCTATGATACAGATAAAAACGGACGCATATACTTCAATGTCCAGACGCTCGGGGACAGGCTTTCGGTCGATTTTCTGACACCGTCAGACGGCTGTTTTGAAGATATCCATCTTACCGGCCCTGCAGCGAAGGTCTTTGAAACTGAAATAGATATTGACAGTTTGTTCTTATGAACCGGATCAAGGAAATTGGGATAAAAAGGAAGGTGCTGTACGGATGCATAGTGCTTGGTGTCGTCCTGTTCTTTTCAGGAATGATAAGCATTTTCGAGTACAGCCGGATGAACGACTATGTCTCTGAACTGATTGGGGACAACATCAAGAGTATCAACACGGCAAGGGAACTTCTCTCTGTGTCTGAACAGTACAATGTCAAGCTTATGAACGACCTTGTACTTGACAATGCGAGCGATACTATAGACACGAATCTGGTTTTTGCGGATGATGAGGTCATATCTTCTTTCGCAAAGGTCAGCCGCCGTTTCATCACTGATGAGGAACGCTCGGCCGCCGACTCCGTGATTTACGCCTACTCCGCCTATATGCAGGTTGCCAGGGAGGCTGATGAGGTATGGAAGAAGGGCTACGCCCAGCGTGAGGATTGGTATTTCAACAGGCTCCAGCCTGTCTATCTCAAGTTCAGAGGTTATATGATGAATCTTACCTCTGTATGTCAGGATGCTCTGATAAACAATTCCCAGAGGCTTCAGGAAGGTTTCTACCGCAGTATAATGCCTCCTTTCATCTCAATGATAATAGGCATTGTGATGGTGATTCTGCTGAATTACTATCTCAATTATTACGTGATAAATCCTATCTTGAAGATAAACAAGGGGATAAAAGGAGCGAGAACCCTGGGAAGCAAGTACAGCGTCAGAATCGACAGTGACGATGAGATAATGGAACTCAATGAGACTGTCAGGGATATGGTGGATCTCAACCAGTCATACAAGAAAAAACTGAACGGCTGATGAACGTCGGAATCATATCGAGGAATGTCGGGATAGCATTGATATGCAATGCTGTCTTCATGTTCCTTTCCGCTATCGTTGCAGCTGTAAACGGATTTGACAGCTCCTTCTCTCCGCTGATGATAAGCGCCATCATAACTATGATGGTAGGTATCTTTCCGCTTATCTTCGTACGACGGAAATACGATATCAACACTAAGGAGGGCCTTGCCATCCTTCTTCTTGCGTGGGTTTTGAGCTGTATCTTCGCAATGCTTCCATACGTTCTCTGGGGTGGTGAGTTCACTCTTGTGAACGCCTGGTTCGAAAGTGCCTCAGGCATAACCACGACGGGAGCGACCATCCTGCGTGACATAGAGGCCCTGCCGAAGGGTTTGCTTTTCTGGCGTTCGTCCACCCACTATATCGGCGGTCTGGGAGTCGTGGTGTTCATCATGATGATTCTCCCTTCTTTCGGCACGGTCCGTTTCAAGATGAGCAAGATGGACGTGGAAGACGTTTCCAAGAGCAATTACAAATACAGGTCCAACACTTTCATCAGAGTGGTTATCAGAGTCTATCTCGGAATAACCGTCGCTGCGCTGCTTTGCTTCCTGATTGCCGGGATGGACTTCTTCGATGCCATCAACCATGCGTTCAGTGTAGCTGCTACCGGTGGATTCAGTACGAAGAATGCTTCGATTGCGGCATTCGACTCCCCTCTGGTCGAGTTCTTCGCAATGGTGTTCATGGTTGTAGCCAATCTCCATTTCGGCCTGATATACGCCTCTTTCGTGACACGAAGCCCCAAGGTCTTCAAGAATACAGTTACAAAGTTCTATCTGACCACTATCCTTGTGGCATCGCTCCTGGTGTCAGGCAATCTTCTTATCAGCGGTTCCTGCGGTACGCTGTCCGAGTCGTTGAGGCACGGATTCTTTGAAGTGGTGTCCACTATTTCAACTACGGGCTTCGCCATTGCCGATACGAATGTATGGCCTGTGTTCTCGATAATGATTCTTCTCTATGTGTCGATACAGTGCGGATGCTCCGGTTCCACCACCAGCGGTCTGCGGTCCGACCGTGTATGGATACTGCTGCAGGCATCCAGGGCACAGATTATCAGATTGGCGCATCCCAATGCGGTGGTGCCGGTCAAGAATGATGGACAGATAGTTGATAAGGAATTGATTTCCAGTGTTTCCATTTATGTCTGCCTTTATCTGATGATAGCTTTCGTGATGACCTTGATATATGCAGCCTGCGGATTTGACGCTATCGGCTCGATAAGCGCTTCTGTATCGATGATGAGCAATGTCGGGCCTTGCTTCGGAAGTTTCGGCTCTTCAATGAGTTCGTTCGCCGATGTTCCTGCTGTGGCGAAGGTGCTTATGGGGCTTCAGATGATAATAGGCCGTCTCGGCATCTACTCCATCCTCCTTGTTTTCTTCTTATATCGCAAGAGAGTGTAAAGAGAACCTGTATTGAAATGTTTTTGTTCTGATGGGTGTTGAGGCTTTTTTTGCAGACAATCTGCGCAAGAATCTCGGATTTCCTGCAACTCCTTGTCAGGATGCGTTGTTCGAGGCTCTTGCCAGGTTCACTGTCCAGTATGAAGAGTGCGACATAATGCTTGTGAGCGGATATGCGGGAACAGGCAAGACCTCTTCCATAGCCGCGTTTGTCAAGACTCTCCATCAACTGAAATACAAGTATGTGCTGCTGGCCCCTACCGGACGTGCCGCAAAGGTGCTTTCCTCCTTCACAGGATGTAAGGCTTCCACGATACACAAGCACATATACCGCCAGAAATCGCTCAAGAACGGTCTAGGCGAGTTCGAACTTGACATCAACAAGTCGAAGGATACCTATTTCATCGTGGATGAGGCTTCCCTGATATCTGTGGAACAACAGGATGCCTCCTCCAGCATCTTCGGAACAGGCGACCTTCTCGATGACCTTGTAGCATACGTACGTTCGGGCGTTGATGACAAACTGATAATAACAGGGGACCCGGGCCAGCTGCCACCGATAGGTCTTGACAGGAGCCCGGCCCTCGACCCTGAATATATGAGCCGTTATGGCAACGTGATGACTGCCAGTTTGTCAACTGTTGTCAGGCAGGCAGCGCAGAGCGGCATTCTCACCAATGCCACGATAGTCAGGAAACTCATAGAACGTGGAGAGGCCCGGAAGCCCGGACTTGTGCTCGAAGGATTCACCGACGTGGCCCGCGTGACTGGTACGGAACTGATTGAGACGTTGTCGGATTCCATTGACAGATACGGACTTGACAACATTGCCGTGCTATGCCGCTCCAACAGGATGGCCAACCGGTACAATGCGGGAATACGCTCTTCCGTACTGTTCCGCGAAGAGCGTCTCTCGAAGGGGGACAAGCTGATGGTGGTCAAGAACTGCTACCAGTTCGTGGATGATATTCCTCAGCTCGATTTCATCGCCAACGGTGACGTGGCACAACTTCAGCGGATTTCGCACTACGAACAACGTTATGGACTCAATTTTGCAGATGCAGTATTGACCTTTCCGGATTACAATGATGTCGAGGTCAGTGCCAAGGTTATTCTGGACACTCTCCAGAGTGAGCGTCCGGCCTTGTCACCAGAACAGCAGAATGCCCTGTATGAAGGAGTGAGTGAGGACTATTCCGACATAAAAGGGGCTCGCAAGAGGTACGAGGCCGTGCGCGAGGACAAGTATTTCAATGCGCTTCAGTTGAAGTACGCCACCGCGATAACCTGTCACAAGTCGCAGGGAGGACAGTGGAAATGTGTCTTCATTGACAATCCTTTCTGGAAAGATTTGACGGTTGATGACCTCAAATGGCTCTATACTGCCTTGACAAGAGGTGTGGAAAAGGTTTTTTTTGTTAACTTTAAGGATGATTTTTTTGAAGTAAGAAAAGATTAGAGATATGTACTGGATTTTGTTTATCGGCGTTGCAATAGCAAGTTATATTGTGCAGGCCATCTTTCAGAGTAGAATAGAAAAAGCATCGCGTATCCCTATGAAGGGAGGACTGACCGGTGCGCAGGTAGCGGAGAAGATGCTTCGTGACAATAGAATTAACGATGTCAGAGTGATTTCCACCAACGGACAGCTTACTGATAATTTCAATCCTGCGAACAAGACTGTAAATTTGAGCGAGTCCGTGTACGGCCGCAGTTCCGTGGCTGCCGCAGCCGTTGCGGCTCACGAATGCGGGCATGCCGTACAGCATGCTACAGGATATTTCCCTGTAAGAGTGCGTTCGGCACTCGTTCCGGTGGTCAGTTTCGCATCAAAGGCTGTAACTTGGGTTCTGCTTGCAGGGATTGCGCTCGTGGGCATATTCCCGCATCTGATACTGGTAGGTATCGGGCTCTTTGCACTGACGACTCTGTTCAGCTTCGTCACACTGCCTGTCGAGATCAACGCCAGCCGCAGGGCTCTTGCGTGGCTTGAGACAAGCGGCCTGACAGACTACTCAACCCGCGACGAAGCGGAATCGGCTCTTCGTGCAGCAGCTTATACATACGTGATTTCTGCTCTGAGCTCTCTTGCAACCTTGATTTATTACATACTGGTGTTCACCGGAGGACGCCGCAATTAGAGTAAATTTCTTGAAATGAAGAGACCCTCCATCCTTGTTCTCGCCGTACTGATATCTTTCCAGTCCTTCGCATACGAGGGGAAAGAACTGGTCAGCGGATGGGTGAACCCGACCTATTCTCCTGATTCATCCAAGATTGCCTATACTCTTGACAACGACCTCTACACTATTGACGTATTCACTCATTCAGTGACAAGGCATACTTTCGACGGCAGTGACGTCATACTCAACGGATATGCCTCCTGGGTCTATTATGAAGAGATATTCGGCCGTCCGTCCAAATACAGGGCTTTCTGGTGGTCTCCCGACAGCAAAATCCTGGCCTATTACCGGTTTGATGACTCACAAGTACCGATGTTCCCGATATACTATGCTGACGGTCAGCACGGGCATATCCGCGAGACTCACTATCCCAAGACAGGTGACCGTAATCCCGAGGTGAAGATCGGATTCGTATCGGTGAAGGGAGGGGAGACCGTGTGGGCGGATTTCGACCCGAAGAAGGACCAGTATTTCGGAATACCGTTCTGGAGTGCGGATGGAACACGTTTTATGGTTGCCTGGATGGACCGTGCCCAGGACAATCTTGAGCTTTACAGCGTGGAACCTCTTACCGGCAGGAAGAGTTCTGTCTACAGTGAGCATCAGAACTGCTGGATTGATTGGATGGAAGAGATGCTCTTCACCCCGAAGGGAATTTATTTCGTGAGGGATTTCACCGGATGGCAGCAGATTTATTATCAGAATTACGACGGTTCGAAGTTCGAACAGCTCACCTCAGGCAGGAACTGGGGTGTGAAACTGCTACGTGCTGATGACAGATATGTCTATTATACAGCAAGATGTGAATCCCCTCTGCGGAATGATATATACCGGGTGTCGTTGAGGAAATCACTCCACCGGGTAGAACGCATCTCATACGGAGAGTATGATTTCTCTTCCGTCAGGATAAATGATTCCTGCACGGAAATCACCGCCGATGTATCCAATGCCGTCACCCCGGTAAAGAGAATCAGCATAAGGATATCCCCATCCGCCTGGGAAGTGGAGAAATTCAAGGTTACTGTATTGGAGAACAAGGCGGAACCTGCAGACAGCCTTCTGGCCAGGCGTGAGTTATTGATGGTTCCTATGCGTGACGGTGTGATGGTTCCGGCATCGGTAATCTGGCCTGCAGGGATGGACACCACGAAGAAATATCCTGTTATAGTTGATATTTATGGCGGCCCTGACAATCCGCAGGTCAAGGACGTATGGCGTGGCTACCGTTTCAAGGAACAGTGGTGGGCGAATCACGGAGTGATTCAGGTGACTCTTGACAACCGTGCCGGAGGAATCCTCGGCAAGATGGGAATCGAGGCTGTGTACCGCAAGCTGGGAGTTGTTGAACTTCAGGATTTTATCGACGGTATCAAATATTTCCGGGCTCTCCCGTACGTTGATGGAGACAAGGTCGGAGTTCAGGGATTTTCTTTCGGAGGCACTATGACCACTCTCTGCGTTACGGAGGGCAATGAGTATTTCAAGTACGGAATCGCAGGTGGAGGCGTTTATGACTGGAGCCTCTACGATACTCATTATGCAGAAAGATATATGGACCGGCCACAGGACAATCCTGAAGGCTATGCTGCCTCGCGTGTGATTGACCGTATCGGCAGATATAAAGGCGACAGGACGAATATGCTCCGCCTGACGCACGGAACAGGCGACGACAATGTGCATTTTCAGAATACTCTGCAACTTGTCACGGAACTTGAAAATCAGCGCAAGGACTTTGAACTGATGGTTTATCCGGGTGGAATGCATGGCTACCGGGGCAGCCAGGGCATACATTCCGATTATCAGGATTTCAAGTTCTGGTACAGGTATCTCCTTGAGAGCGAGATGCCTGAAGAATTGGTGAAACATTTTGAACAATAATAATATGGCTACTGATTATTTGGAAAGGGCCAAGGTATGGCTTGGCGAAGAATTTGACGAAGAAACCAGAAAAGAGGTCACCGCAATGCTGGAAGGTGACCCTAAACAGGTGGAGGATGCTTTCTACCGTACCCTTGAGTTCGGTACTGGCGGCCTTCGCGGAGTTATGGGCGCAGGGACGAACAGAATGAACCGATATACGGTTTGCATGGCGACTCAAGGCCTTGCCAACTACCTCAAGAAGAATTTTGAAGGCGAGCAGATAAGCGTGGTCATATCTTTCGACAGCCGTAACAACAGCCGCAAGTTCGCTGAAGTCACTTCACAGGTGCTGATGGCCAACGGTATCAAGGTTTTCCTCTTCGATGACATCAGGCCTACCCCTGAATTGAGCTTCGCAATCAGGCATCTCGGCTGCAAGTCCGGCATTATGATAACCGCTTCTCACAATCCTAAGGAGTACAACGGCTACAAGGTGTTCTGGGAGGACGGCGGCCAGATAATCGCCCCTCACGACACCGCCATAATCGATGAAGTGAACAAGATTGAATCAATGTCGCAGGTACTTTGCGACGGGATTGCAAAGGCAACTCTTATCGGAAAGGAGGTGGATGATGCGTTCCTCGGCAGCGTCCTTTCGCTTCTCCTTTCACCGGAAAGCATTGCCCGCCACAAGGATATAGGCATCGCTTATACACCGCTCCACGGTACAGGAGTAAATCTTGTGCCGGAGGCGCTCAGAAGGCTTGGCTTCAACAATGTGCATCGTGTCGAGGCACAGGCCGTGAGCGACGGCAATTTCCCGACAGTGGTATCTCCTAATCCGGAAGAGCCTACTGCTATGAAGATGGTGCTTGAACTTGCCGACGAGACAGGAGCTGACATTGCTCTTGGCACCGACCCTGATGCCGACCGCGTCGGCCTTGCAATCCGCGGCAAGGACGGCAGGATGATGCTCCTTACGGGCAACCAGACCGCCTCCATCCTTGTAAGCTATATGCTTGAAAGATGGAATGCTCTCGGAAAGCTGTCAGGGAAGGAGTATGTGGTAAAGACAATAGTGACTACTGAACTCATCCGTGCCATCTGTGATAAATATGGTGTTAAACTGTATGATGTGCTGACGGGATTCAAGTATATCGCGGACATCGTACACCGCAACGAGGGCAAGTCTGTATTCATCGGCGGCGGTGAGGAAAGCAACGGGTTCAACGCCGGCGAATTTGTAAGGGACAAGGATTCCATCGTGACTTGCTCGCTTATCTGTGAATGCGCCGCCTGGCTCGCTGACAGTGGAAGGACATTGTACGACTACCTGCAGGAAATATATTCAGAGTACGGATATTTCCGTGAAAGGTTGCTTTCCGTGACAAAGAAAGGCAAGGACGGTATCGCTCAGATACAGCAGATGATGGTGGATTTCCGCTCGAATCCTCCGAAGGAGCTTGCCGGTTCCCCGGTAGTGAAGGTCATTGACTACAAATGCCCTGAAAAGACAGGCCTGCCATCGTCGAATGTGCTTCAGTTCTTCAGTGAAGATGGCTGCAAGGTGACAGTCCGCCCTTCAGGTACAGAGCCTAAGATCAAGTTCTATGTCGCTGCACGCGGTTGCGATGCCGACTCGAAGAGTGAGGCTCTGATACAGCAGTTCAACAGGTTCTGAACCTTTAATGATTGACGGCGCAACCATAGATTTCGTGCTAGCCCACGAGAAGGATGACACGTCCTCTCTTCTTTTTGCGGCCGCTTCGTATCGGGACATCGATATGAAGACGGCCGTGAGGCTTATTGAGGCACGCCGTAAGGCAGCCTCCAAACTGCCGTCGTGGTATGCGTGCAGCAGCATCGATTATCCCTCTTCCCTGTCGCTTGAACAGTGCTCTTCCGAAGCGACTGCACTCTACAAGCAGCGTTTTGTCAGAGAGGGGGATGTTGTGGCGGACATAACCGGAGGTCTCGGCGTGGACAGCTGGGCTTTATCGGGAAAGGCTTCCCGGCTCTGCTATTTCGAACGGCAGGAACTGTTGTGCGAGGCTGCCCGAAGCAATTTTGCGGCTCTCGGTGTAAGCAACGTGGAGATTGCCTGTAGGGACAGCATCGACAGTTCACGCAGTTATGACCTTGTCTTCGCAGACCCCGCCCGCCGCTCAAAGACATCGCGCCGTGTATATGCTCTTGAGGATTGTGAGCCTGACATATTGCAACTGAAGCCATTGCTGCTTTCTCTTGCACCGAGGCTCCTTGTGAAAATATCCCCGATGGCGGATATTTCGCAGATGCTCCGTCTCTTTCCGGATTGCAGCGAGGTTCACGTTGTCTCTTCGGCAGGTGAGGTCAAGGAACTCCTGCTCTACATAGTACGTGATTTCGAAAAGAGTGGGACAGCTCCGCGTATCTTTGCCGGAGATTTTTCCTTTGCTCCTGAAGATGAGCACAATGCGAAGCCACGTTACGCATCTTCTATCGGAAGGTATATTTATTCTCCCAACAAGGCGGTGCTCAAGTCAGGGGCATTCAAACTTCTTTGTGAAAGGTATGGAGTGGAGAAACTTGACGTAAGTACGCATCTTTATACTTCTGACCGTCAGATTCCTGACTTTCCAGGGAAAAGATGGACCGTCGTCGGAGTTGAGAAGTGGAACAAGGAGACCGCCTCTTCTCTCAGACAAAGATACAGCTCTTTGGAACTGACGGCTTTGAATTTTCCGCTTGACACTGCCGCCCTCCGCAGGAGACTCAAGATTGCCGATGGCGGTGATGAGCATCTGTTCGCAACTACGGTCGCATCTCAAAAGATGATTATTATAGCAAGACAATGACTTCGGAAGAATCATATAAGAATTTGACAGACTGGCTCTTCTCGCAGATACCTTCGTATCAGACGGTTGGCCGCAGGGCCTACAAGAGCGGCATTGAGACGATGAAACTCTTTGACTGCGAACTTGGCCACCCCCATGAATCTTTCCCATCAATACATATTGCCGGAACCAACGGAAAGGGCTCTACCAGCCATATCCTTGCTGCCGGACTCTCTTCCTGCGGAATGAAGGTGGGCCTTTATACTTCGCCACATCTGAAAGATTTCCGTGAGAGGATGAGAATTGTGGAAAATGGGTCCTTCAGAATGATATCCGAAGATGAAGTGGTTTCTTTCATAGAGCGTTGGAAAGCTTTCTTCGAGAGTGAAAAACCATCTTTCTTCGAAATAACCACAGGTATGGCGTTTGAATTCTTCGCAAGGGAGAAAGTCGATATTGCCGTGATAGAGACTGGCCTGGGAGGAAGGCTTGATTCTACCAACATCATCACGCCTTTGCTGAGTGTGATAACCAACATCGGACTCGAACATTGTGAGCATCTTGGGTTTACGCTTGAAGAGATTGCAGGGGAAAAGGCCGGGATCATCAAGCCGGGTGTCCCTTGTGTGGTGGGGGAGTTCCTGCCGGAGACCCGACCTGTATTTGAGGCAAAGGCTGAAGCCTGCGGCTCTGCCCTGACTTTCGCAAAGGAAGCGGCTCCTTTCCTTTCGGCAAAGGCCGGGGACCTCGACCTTGCCGGTGATTACCAGCAGCGCAACATCGTCACAGTCAGTGCCGCAGCATCCATACTGCACTCTATTCTGCATTTCGATACAGAAAAGTTCGAGCAGGGGGTCAGATCCGCTGCGCATATCACCGGACTCCGCGGAAGATGGGAAACTCTCCGCGGGAGTGTCGCCGCCTCTGAAGACAATCCGGCAGGAAAGGCGCAGATTATATGCGACACAGGGCACAATGCTCACGGATTCAGGTGGATCCGGGAACAGATTGACCGTATCTGCTGCGATTACGACAATATCTTCTTTGTCTTCGGAGTAGTTGCAGACAAGGATATAGATTCCATTATCCGGTTCCTGCCGAGGGATGTGAACTACATCTTCACTCAGGCATCGTCACAGAGGGCTCTTGATGCTTTTTCTCTTGCCAACATAATGCACGACCATGGAATCAACGGAAGAGTTGCGAAGCCGGTACGGGTTGCTCTTGAACTTGCAGATTCCCTTGCCGGTGAGAAGGACCTGATCTTCGTCGGGGGTAGCAATTTCGTGGTGGCTGAGATAATTTGAAATGTACTTGAAACAAATACCAATTGATATGAAACGATTCATCCTTATTACTTTTCTGGCTCTGACAGCCATTTCAGCATCTGCCGAGGATGCTCTTCCTGCAAAATGGAAACTGACAAAGAGTTCTGCTCAGAAGTTCGAGGCTGCCTGGCTTGCCGACGGCCACAAGGCTTCTTCAACCGAGTGTGGCAGCGTATATATGACTGTCACTCAGGCAAGGAAAAACCGTGGCAATGAGCTGAAACATTCGATTTACAAGTCGCAGATGCCTCGTGTTGAGGGGCTTCTCGAAGGAGATTGCCTCGTATTTGTCATACCTGCCGGGGAGAAGGCTGTCGGCCCTTATGTCGAGCTTGACCTTATGATAGGCAGCCGTCCGGACGCTCCGCGCTACTATGCAGTCGAGTATTTCGACCGAGGCAAATGGAGACAGTCTCTCTCCGGCCTCCGTACTGCGCCTGAAGACAGCCGCATCAGATATAATGTCAAGTTTTCGGGCCGTGACAACGAGCCTGCCGACATTCTCCAGACGCTGCGTTTCTCGAAACCTGTGAAGGGTGACGTTCAGATACGCCTGCGTGCCGTAGGCGATATCGCCTGCAGCGGGAAGAAGCTTGCAGCAGGATCAGAGGACAGCGGTGTCCGTCTGCTGAGTTATGGCTATATTTCCGGCTATGTGGCTGATTACGGGGCTGCTGCTCCAAAAGATACTACAAAGGTACTGTGGCTGGGCAATTCATTCACTTTCGTGAATGCCGCCGATTTCATGCTCAAGGAACTGGCGTGGAACGAAGGCCACTATCTTGATATGTGGGTGAGCACCTACCCGGGGGCGCGTTTCCGCAACCATCTTGCTCTCGGCACATCTCTCGATGCCATCACTGAAGGCGGTTTTGACTTCGCAATTCTCCAGGACCAGAGCCAGCAGGCTGCACGTTACGGGCGTGACTCCACTGCCTCAATCAAAGAGCACACGAAGACTCTTTCTTCAGTAATCCGTTATTTCTCACCTGATTGCAAGTTTGTATATGAGCAGACCTGGGCTTTTGCCGCCGATGATTTCGGGGGTTTCGGAAGTTTCGAAGAGTTTGACCGTTGTGCTGACAAAGGAGCCGCCGTTCTGGCCGAAGTGGCTGAAGGAAAGGTTTCTCCTATAGCGAAGGCTTTCGCCATCATCCGTGCAGAGCGTCCCGACATTGACCCTTACAGCACTGATTTCCACCATCCTGCCGATTATGGTGCATACGTCAAGGCCTGCGTGGATTATCTGGTGATGTTTCACGAGCCGTTCGGTGACAATCCAGCCACTTTCGCTCTTGATCCTGCAATCGCCGCCTACCTGCGCAGCGTCGCCGAAAGAGTGGTCCTGTAGTCGCCGGCTTACACAGCATACGTTGTTTATCCGTCAGGCGGGCGCAGGAGGGTTATTCTTCTTTACTCTCCTGCGAGGTCTGTCTGGAATGCGTCACGCACTTGCTCAGGAGAGAGTCCGTCACCGAAAAGTCGCATCAATTTAGTGAGCGCGGCCTCGACCGTGATGTCCTTGCCGGATACTACTCCTGCCTTAAGGAGATGCAGACCGGTTTCGTATCGCTCCATCGCAACGTTGCCTCCGGTGCATTGTGTCACGTTCACCACGACCACTCCTCTGGAAGTGGCTTCGCTCAGCAGCGCCGGCAGCCAATTGTGCGAAGGTGCATTGCCGGAACCGAAAGTGCGCAGTACCACTCCCTTGAGGTGCGAGGTTTCCAGCATCGCACGGACAGTGGATTCCTGAATCCCGGGGAAGAGGCTCAGCACCATCATATTTGTATCCATCTCGAGATGTGGGGTCAGAACGGTTCCAGGAGCCGGCCTTCGGATAAACTGCAACCTGAAACTTATGTCCACGGCGGCAGTGCCGAGCGGCGGATAGTTGAAACTCTTGAATGCCTCGAATGCGTCTGCGCTCGCCTTGGTGGTGCGGTTTCCGCGGTAGAGTTTGTCGTGAAAGAAAATACTGACTTCCGGAACAGCCGGAGAACCGTCTGGAAGGGTGGCGGCAGCTATCTCGGCCGCCGTAAGAAGATTCTCCCTGCCGTCTGTCCTGAGTTTTCCCAACGGGAGCTGGCTTCCGGTGAAAACAACAGGCTTGCCCAGACCTTCCAGCATGAAACTCAGTGCGCTGGCACTGTAGGCCATTGTATCTGTGCCGTGCAGGACTACGAATCCGTCTGCGGTATCATACCTGGCGATTATCTCCTCCGAGATATGCTTCCAAGCCTCCGGGCCTACGTTGCAGGAGTCAAGCGGCGGATTGAATGTAACGGTCTCGAATTCAATCTGCATCTTGCCAAGTTCGCTCAGCATAGGCAGCAGTTCGCCGAAATCCACAGCCTCGAGGGCTCCGGTCTGCGGATTTTCCCGCATTCCGATTGTTCCCCCTGTATAAATCAGAACTATCTTTTTCATCTTGATATCGCTAATCCTTCAAAGGGATAGTGTGAGTGGTCTGATAATCGTACCAGTCGCGTATACTGAGCGTCAGTTCCGACTGGTCGAAGACATTGCTCCACTGTGTGTCTTCAACAGTCCCGTTGTCCCAGACAAGATCTTTCCAGTGAACGTCTGACAGACACTGCCCGGCTTCGTCAGGTGTGAGAATCCCATTATGGCTTTCGAGAAAGTTATGGGCCACTTCATAGCGCCACCAGCTCTTGCTGTGAGGATTTCCAAAAACAGGGTCCGGTTCTGTGGTAAAATACTTCGAAGCAAGCAGATGGTTTGTCATCAGCATGAAGTCAGTGCTGTCCGGCTTGCGGGTGACCATTGTTTTCCAGCCGTCAAAAAGGTCGAACTCAATGGCGGCGCAGTTTCCCTGTGCATCGGCAACCAGATAATGATATCCACCTCCCACTTTCTGGTCGTGACGCACATCAAGGCCGGCAACCAAGTCGAGGGCCTCGTCTACAGTTGCGCACCTGTCAAGAATGATTCTCATCAGGATGCTGGTTCCGGCAACGGGCTTCCCACTGTCCTGCCAGGCGGCCTGCTTTGGAAGAGCCATGATGGAGATGCAGAGACCTTTCTCGTTCATTCCGTCCATAGGAGCATATACCGCAGCCAGGCACAGCGCTTTTGAAGCGAAGCCTTCAGGCAGTTTCTCCAGACTGTATCCCAGATGAGAGAGGTCGCAGGTCGATATCGAGGCATATCCGTTCCGGGGATTCGTCCGCAATACAAGACTCGGATTCTTGAAGAAATCGTAGTTGCGTCCGAACAGATATCCGTCTCCGTCGGCATTTTTGGCTTGGAATGACGTGCAGGCGAATCCGTTTCCCACTTGTTTTTCAGAAAGATCCGGCTTGTACAGACCACGGCTGAGCTGGCCGATGACAAATTCCACGAGTTTGGTGTTCCCGTCTATCCCGGCAGAGAGAACCTTGTCCAAATCATAAGAAGCCTTGTAGTCGGCCATATAGAGATAAGGATCGCTTTCCGCAATTTTTCTGATGCTCGCGATGGTACGGATTTCTCCCTGCCAGATTACAGCAACAGCTACAACAATGGCAAGGATGACAGCGCATACAACTTTCAGTAGTTTTTTCATATAGCTTCGAAAATGAATGTTTAAAGAGCTATGAGCCTTTGGAATTCTGTCAGAAACAAGGAAGTCCGCAACTCACAAACGCATAAGGACTTAAAGTTCCAGGATTTTCTTTTCATTAGCCATAATTAGGCTTTATTTTGATTTACGGCATAAATATACAAAATATCATCATTCAGTGAAACGGATTGTATGATAGTTTGGAACCATCGATGCAACTATGTCGCTGCTGAAAAGAAGCACAGGTCTAGGTTTCGTAAAGAAACCAGTGCCACTCCTCTGTCAAGTATAAGACCAGCCACCAAGAAGAGGGTTCCTAATTAGAACCAGGAGCAGAACAGAAAGAATTTCTGTTGGTAGGACATTGATTCAGAAAATAAACCGTAACTTGCAGCCGTTTATAAATGAGACTGGATGAAAGATTTAATTATCGCAGTTCTGGAATGCTTAAGGGTACATCACACCCGGGCATTCGTCATGAAAATGTGTATTCACAATATTCAGGGTAATAATCTTCTAGGAATCACACGTCTTCTAGAGGTGTTCGGCGTCAAGTCAAGCGCCGTCAGGATTGACCGAGGTCAACTGCTATGACCTTGAAGAGGAGGGTATGCGTACCTTCAAGATTTCCAGAACGAACAGAGTGGAGATTCTTCCGGAAAAATGTGACAGGCAGGAGTTCTACAAGATCGATGACCATGACGCATTCAAGAAGTCCGGTGATACCGATATTCCTGTGAAGCTGCATCTGAGCCTCTATGCCAAGAACCTTATTGTCGAGGAGTATCCTCGAGATGGCGAAACGGTACAGTCCTAAATTCGGACAGGCGGAGGAGGCATCCCTGCGGCCTTTTACGTTAATTATGTAAAATGGATAATGTAATTTAAATAATTGCTATATTTGCATTATGAAGATTAATCCATTTTATTTGACAAATCGCATTCCTGCTCAGTATTTCTGTGACAGGGAGAAGGAAACGGAACTCCTGCTAAAGAGTATTACAAATCAAGAAAATGTCGTCCTGATAGCACAGAGACGTATCGGAAAGACAGGGTTGATTAACCATTGTTTCGACATGAAAGAAGTCAAGGATAACTATTATACCATTTCCATTGACATTCTTCATACCTCTTCTACTAAGGAATTCGTGAAGGAACTTGGCAATGCGGCATTCGCAACTGTAGCACAAAGAAGTGAAAAATTGAAACGGATGTTCCTTTCAACACTGAAATCACTGACGGCAAGCTTCGGATATGACCCTATGAACGCGAAGCCTACATTCAACATCAAACTTGGAGACATCTCCTCTCCCGACTACACCCTGGATGAAATCTTCGACTTTCTTGAATCGGCAAATAAGCCTTGCATCATTGCGATTGATGAGTTCCAGAGGATAGCGAACTATCCGGAGAAGAATGTAGAGGAACTGTTGAGAGGAAAAATTCAAAAGCTCTCAAACACGCATATTGTTTTCGCCGGTTCAGAACGAAGGATTCTTTCAGAAATGTTCCATTCCGACAAGAAACCGTTCTATCAGAGCGCAACAACGCTCTTGTTGGAACCGATAGAGAACGATATATACTATGCCTTTGCGCAAAAACACTTCTCCCAGTCAGGCAAGCAATTACAGAAGGAAGCCTTCGATTACGTCTATGATTTGTTCGGAGGCGTCACTCTTTATGTACATCGTGTCCTACACGACTGTTACTATTATACGGAAGAGGGCGAGACATGCACAATGAAAGAAGCCGAATCGTTCAGTGACAATTATATTAGCGAGAGTGGGACAAAAATCAAGGAAATCCTTTCGGGAATATCCGAACAACAGAAAGAGTTGCTGTATGCTGTCAGCTCAGAAGTCAATGCAACAGGCATCACTTCA
>JAGHVK010000016.1 GCA_018064345.1 Candidatus Cacconaster merdequi | reverse complement strand
TCGGAGGGTTATACGGATGTTCTTAAATAACAATTCTTTCTCTGGAGTCACAAAACATACATCATTAGGCGGCTTAGGCATATCTGATTCATCCATCCATATGAATGACAGTAAGGTGCCCACAAATTTAAAGCATTGTTTTACAGAGTATTATGGTGGTGTATCAGCAAGGGCAAGAGATGTAAAAAAGGGAAACAGAGCGATTTGTCCTGTTTCCCTTATTGAGAATTCTTCTACGTTTACTTCACGTAATAGCCGCCTTTCTTATTAGAACCCTTATGTTCAATAAGCCCTTTCTCTTGTAATTCTATTATCTGTCTGGCAACTGTAGAGATGCTTTTTCCTGCCTTTTCTGACAACTCTTTTCTCCGAATCCCCGGATTGTCCTTAACAAGCAAATAGATAGCAAGTTCGTCCGAATTCAGTTGGGATTTTATCGTATCATTTATCGTATCACCTGTCAAACGCGGTGTCAAGGGAGCCTTGAACCTGATGGTCAGACAGACAAAATGGGTGACGGAATCATACTCCGGTTCTGGGAAATATGCAGGGCAAAATATGACATATTCATATTATTATTTATTATCTTTGTAAGAATTATGTTGAGGTATTTTGCAAATATGGTAAAGAAAATGGCCGTTGTGGCTGCGTTGTTTGTCGGCATCGCTGTCACAGGTTATGCGCAATACGACCTCGACCATTTCTATTACCGTGGCAGACAGGCTCTTATTGACGGTAAATATTCAGAAGCCATAGAGAGTTTCAGCATCCTGTCAAGGCTCGACACCACCTCGTACGAAGCCTACTTCTTCAGAGGAATCGCAAAATACAACCTCAGTGACCTTAACGGGGCGCAGAGGGATTTCGACCAGGCGCTGCGCCTTAACCCAATATACACTCCAGCCTACCACTACAGGGCGATTACTCTCAGCCGGATCGGCAAGTTCGACCTCGCCATCAAGGACCTCGAAGAAGCCGTGGACCTGCGTCCGAGTTACATAGACCTCTACTTCAGCAGAGGTGTCACCTACTTCCTGTCACAGCAGTTCGACAAGGCGATAAAGGACTTCAACACATACATCCGCAAGGAGCCGAAGGAGAGCGACGCTTATCTGAACAGAGGCGCCTGCTACCTTTACACCGGTGATACCACCAAGGCTCTTGACGACTACAACAAAGCAATTTCGCTCAACAGGACTGAGGCCGAAGGCTATGTCCGCAGGTCAAGGGTATATGCAATGAAGGATATGTCTGATGAGGCCATTGAGGACTTGAACACAGCCATCCGCATAGACAAGGACAACACATACGCCTACTTCAACCGCGCTCTTCTCAAATACGACAAGCAGGATATCGCCGGAGCGCTGGCAGACCTCGACAAAGTGCTTGAGGATGAACCGGGAAATGCACTCACCCTCTACAACAGGGCATTGATAAAGGCGCAGGTAGGCGAATTCACATCCGCACTTGATGATTATGACCGTGTGCTGAACATCAATCCGAACAACGTGCTGGCCTACTTCAACCGGGCATCCGTGTTCCTTGAACTTGGCAGGTACCGCGATGCAATGGACGACTACTCCCAGGCAATCAACCTGTATCCTGACTTTGCCAAGGCATATATGAACCGTGCATACGCAAAGAACCAGTTGGGGCAGTACACCTCTTCAAAGCAGGACTACGAAATAGCACAGAAAAAGATACGTGAATATCAGGCAAAGACCTCGGATTCAACCTCTTATGAGGCATTTGCGGACACTTCGAAGCAATACAGCCATCTTCTTGCCCTTGATGCGGACTTTGCGAAGAAGGATTTCAACAACGAGCTTCTGCAATACCGGGATGTGGACATACGGCTCAAGCCTCTGTACAAGTTCACCGCCTGCGACAGTGCCGTCATCGTTTCTCCTCTTCAGAAAAGATATGAAGATTTCGACCTCGACCGCTTCATAGCTGAAAGTCCTCTCAATCTCAAATTCTCCGCCGACGGAACAGTCCAGACGAAGAACGCAAAGGAGATGGTCACCTCCCTGAACAAACTTATTGCCTCGCAAAGGAAAGATTCAATTCTCTTTGCAAAAGCACTGCTTGAGACCGACAACAAACAGTACAACTCCGCGCTTGCCTGCTACGATGAAGCAATCACACAGTCTCCTGACAACAGTTATTATTATCTGAACAGAGGCTCACTTCAGGCTGAAATGATTGATTTCATCTCATCAATCGAAAACAACGTTCAAGTGCTGACACTTGACAATTCGAAGACAATCAAGACAAGGGTTCAGGATCAGGTTTCAAGAAGTTATGATTATACATCGGCCATACACGATATGACACGTGCTGCGGAGCTCAAACCTGACTTCCCGTTCGTGTACTACAATCTCGGCAACCTGTACTGCCTGTCAAGCGACTTGCCTGAGGCGATAGTCCAATATACAAAGGCTCTCGAGTTGTATCCTTCACTCCCGGAAGCGTACTATAACCGCGGCCTCGTCCTGATTTACCTGAAGGACAAGGAGAAAGGATGTATCGACTTGAGCGTGGCCGGAGAGCTTGGAATTGACGACGCTTACAGCGTCATAAAGAAATACTGCAAAACAGAAGAAAATTAATGAAGAAAGACCTTCCTCTTATTCTCGCATTTGTGTTGCTGGCGTTGCCTGTGTCCGCTCAGATTGATATAGAGACTCAGGCTGACAATACGGAGCAACCTGCAGAGCCGACAGTAATTGACACTCTCGACACAAAGGACAAATTCACCAAGATACTCCTGCTCAGCGACCACACCTGGGAATATTTCGATATTGGAAGGCCGGTTATCGACACTGCCGGACTCTTTGACGAATGGGACAGCGAAAATCTTCACTCCTACAAAGGGCACACCTTAGCGGAAATCCCTGATGAAGTGGATATACTGCTTACCGATGACGAACACCCCTACTTTGCCCCATATATGGCAAAAGTCTATTCAAAATACAAGATGAGACGCTCTCGCGCCCACAACGGGGTGGACCTTCCCCTTCACGTCGGGGACACAATCAAAGCAGCTTTCGACGGCATTGTTCGATTCACCGGAAGTTCAAGGCAGACAGGAGGATACGGCAATCTTATAATTATTCGTCATCCAAACGGTCTTGAGACATATTACGGCCACCTTTCAAAGGTATTCGTTGAGCCGAATGAGACAGTCAAAGCTGGAGAGATTATCGGTCTTGGAGGGAACACCGGGCGCAGCACCGGACCTCATCTTCACTTCGAGACCCGTTACCACGGACAGTCATTTGACCCTGAGCGTGTGTTCGATTTTGAAACGGGAAGTATCCGCGACACAACCCTTACTCTCAAGAAGCACTATTTCAGCATATACTCCCACTACGGCCAAACAGATTCCGAGTCCAAGGAGGCTTCCGGAAGAGTTGTGCACCGCATTAAATCCGGCGATACACTCGGTTCACTTGCAGTGAAATATGGTACAACGGTAACAAATATCTGCCGTCTGAACGGCATTAGTTCCAAGAAGGTGCTGCGCATCGGCGAGAACATAATCGTACGCTGATACCAGCAATTGAGGACAGAATAACAATTCTAATACCCCTCTTCGTCCAAGTCTGCAGAAAGAAAACGCTCTGTACCGAATATCTCAAGTGCCCGGTCTATGGCCCGGCACTTTTTTTCATCGGATGAATTGGAAAAGATGTATTGAAGGGATTCAAGATAGATGGACACAAGCGCGTTTTCATCCCTCAATTTGAAATCTTCAGGAGCTATGTTCAATCCGAGAGCCGACATGAACGCCGTCAGAGAGTCCTTCAGGAATATTTCACCGTTGCGATAGACATTGATATAGAAAAGTTCCTTTCCGTTCTCCACATACACAGGCACAAAGCCACCCGGAAAGGTCAGTACGCGGAGCGGAAGTCCGGCAACCTGCCCCATCATAAGGTAGATGTACGCCACAGCAAAAGGATTGCCTTTGCGGGTACGTATGACCTCATTCAGCAAGGCATATTCAGGAAGCCTGACATCGACGTCGTATAGAGAGAACGAAAGTCTGTGAAAGAAGATATGGTTGAAGATTCTTATGTTCTCGACTGCCGTCCTTTGGTCGGAACTTTCAGCCATATACTCGGACGAGCACCTGAAGAAACGTTCCTCGAAAGGTTCCCTTGCCACCGATGGGTCTATCAGTGAAGAAATAATGTATGCTGATTCGAAAAGGGAAACACAACTTCCGGAATTATCGAAAAGAGAGCGCAATGCATTGAGTTTCAACTCTGTGTTAATGCTTTCAATCACCGTTTCAACGACTTCACGCCTGCGGGGGTTGCTTTCCCTTGCAGCGACGGCCATAAGTGCCCTTACAGAGGTCTGTCCGAACTCAGAGAGCCTCCGGCGCACACTTTCCGACACTACAGAATCCTCGTCGTCGAGCAATTCGACCAGATATTGAAAATCAGGAATATCAGGCATCACTTGAAAAGTATATCCATTGATTTAACCAGCAATTTGTCCATCAACGGCTTGTAATCAGGATTGATATCCTGTCTGTGACGGTTTGCCACTGCCAGGCATACAGTTCCGGCATCGTGACCGAGAACGGAGGCCATACCGGCAAGTACAGAGCTCTCCATTTCGATATTCGTCACACGATAGCCAGCATACCGGAACGATTCGAACTTCGCCACGAGGTCGGGCACGGTAAGTCCCATCCTTACCGAACGGCCTTGAGGCCCGTAGAAACCCGGAGCTGAGACTGTCATACCTTTAACAGTCCAACCGCGGAACCTTTCAGCGAACAATTCACTCGACTTGACAAAATAGGGCTTTGCAAAGCGTTCCGGCCAGGACATATGTTCTACGAAGGCCGCCTCAAAATCCTTGAGCATATACCTTGAAGCATCGCTGTACCAGTTCATCACACCGTCAATGCCGACGGAAACCTCAGAGAAGATGTAACTGCCGAGTTCTATGTCAGGCTGTATTGCGCCACAAGTACCTATTCTCAATATCCTGAGCCTGCGATGCTGCTCTTTCGGGATTCTGGTCCTCAAATCAATGTTTGCGAGTGCATCGAGTTCAGTCATCACTATATCAATGTTGTCCGTACCTATTCCGTGGGAAAGAGCCGTGACACGAACACCGTTATACCATCCTGTGACTGTACGGAATTCACGGTTCTGCTTTACAAGATCAATTGCATCGAAGTGAGCGGCTATCATATCCACCCGCCCCGGATCTCCCACTATCACAAGGTTGTCGGCAATATCTTCAGGCAAAAGGTGAAGATGGAACACAGAGCCGTCATCATTGATTATCAGTTCCGACTCAGCAATAGGTTGAAGTATCTTATTATCCATCTTGTTCATTTCTTTCCCAAAATTACTGCTTTTTTCCTACTTTTGCCAAACAAATACAAAGAGCCATGTGGAAAAGATTCCAAACAGTGCTGATAGCCGCGGCAGCGATTCTGCTCTTCCAGATGTTCTGGATGGAGATGTGCCATACACAAGACATTGAATCAGGAGAGAGGTTCGCCATCTTCTTTCACGAAAGGATACAGTTCCTTCTCTTCACCTTCACGACGTTTATGCTCTCCACATTCACGATATTCTACTTCAAGAAGAGAATCCTTCAGATGAGGCTCTGCCTGCTCACCTCCATAATGTTGGGATTCTATCAGTTATGGATTCTGGCGGAATTCTTCCTGATACGTTTTGACGGCTACACACTTTCATCGCAATACACGCTTTCCATTGCAGCCATCTTCCCGGTGATTGCGATAATACTGCTGCTGACATCTATGCGCCTGATCAGCAAGGACGAGGTGAATTTCATTTTCAGCGGTTCAGAATCCGCCCTGAAGGAATCATCAGCAGGAACCGAACACAAGAATGGCCGCTCCGGCAAGAAGAAGTAAGAGTTCCAGCGCCTTGGATTTGAGGTTGTGTTCCTTGAAAAGGATTGCACCTGCAATGAAGGTTACTATCACAGAGCATCTTCTGAGAAGGGAAACGACCGAAATCATCGCACTGCCATCCTGCAGCGAGTAAAAATAGAGAAAGTCCGAACAGGTCAGGAAGACGGCAATCCAGAGGATTGTCCAATCCCAGTGGAAATGTTCGTAAAGCCTGCTCTTGGAGAAACGGCAGACAATCACGATCACGGCCATCATAATGGCAATGTAGAAATTGCACCAGCTCTGCACGAATATAGGAGACATCCAAGCCATTATCTTCTTGTCTATCAGTGCGCTTATCACACCGGACAGAACAGAGCCGAACATACACACTATCCACTTGTTGTGGGCAAAATCAACACCTTCCTTCTTGCTGGAGACGCTCAGCAGGAAGAGAGCGACAATCGCTATGACAACTCCCACCCACTGCCAGACATTGAGCCTCTCCCCGAAGATCAGGATTGAGCCCAGAAGTACGAATACAGGGCGCGAAGCCTTGATAGTACCGGCTGTAGTTATCGGAAGATTCTTCAAAGCATACAGGCCAAGAATCCATGAAACAGTGACTATCAGAGACTTGGTCAGAATCAACAGATGATCCTCAAGGGTCCCTTTCTCAAGAGAGAATACGGTCCCTTCAGCAATTCCCCATCCGAAGATGGAGGAAAGAATCAGAGGAAGGAAAAAGAGAGCGCCGAGTGCGGTTGCATAAAGCAGCACGTGCAAAACTCCGTTTTCTGTAGAGGCGCGTTTCTTGGCGACCTCATAAATGCCGAGCAAAGCGGCGGAAAGGACAGCAGCCCAGACCCACATGGTAGATTAATTTTCGTCAGTTGTATCGGACGCAGTATCGTCGATTTTATGTATCTTATATCCTATCGCGGTGATTATCAATCCCATGACAGGAGATGCGATGTTGAAAATACAGTACGGGGCGTAAGCCAGCGTAGCGACACCGAGAAGGCTTGACTGCATTACACCGCAGCTGTTCCACGGCACGAGCACGGAGCAGGTGGTTCCGCAATCCTCCACCGTGCGGCTGAGGACTTCAGGAGCAAGTCCACGTTTACGGTAGGCATCCTTGAACATGTTTCCAGGAATGATGATTGAGGTGTACTGGTCTGAAAGCACAAATTCGCAGCAGAGGCAGGAAGCCATCGTAGCAGCGACAAGAGAGAAAGTGGTCTTGGCTGCCTTCAGAATGTAAGTAGTTATCGTTGAGAGCATTCCGCTCGCAGACATAGTAGCTCCGAAAACAAGCAGGCTCATTATCAGCCATACTGTATTGAGCATTTTGGCCATTCCTCCCGTGGACGCGAGGGAGTTAATCATATCGCTCTGAGTCACCACCGTATTAGGCATTGCAAGTATCTGCACCACATTCCGGAAAACAGGACAGACTGAAGATGTGTCCCCTATCTGGCTCATAACCATCGGCTGCGCCAGACAAGTCACGACTGCGGCTATCAGGGAAGACGATAGCAGTGTCACAAGAACATTCACCCTCCTGACAAGCAGAACGATAGTGAATATAGGTATCAGGAGAAGCCATGGTGATATATTGAACGAGTCGTGCAAGACATTGACCTGATAGGCTACGGAAGCGCTGTCGTTCACCGGAAAAGTGAACCCGACAACCAGAAATACGGCCAGAGCTATCAATACTGCCGGAATCGTGGTGATGAGCATATACCTGATGTGCTTGTACAAATCCACGCCAACTATCGAAGATGCCATGATAGTAGTATCGCTCAAAGGAGAAAGTTTGTCACCAAGATAAGCGCCGGATATGATGGAGCCTGCGAGCCATTCTGACGGAAGACCGATAATCTTCCCTGCACCGAACATGGCAAGCCCTATTGTACCCACTGTAGTCCAGGAACTTCCCAACATTATACTGACGACTCCGCAGAGCAGGAACGTGGCAGCCAGAAAAATCTTGGGGCTGATTACCTTGAGGCCGTAAACGATGATAGTCGGCACAACGCCGGACAGCATCCAGGAAGCATTCAATCCTCCTACCATAATCACAATGATAAAAGGGATTGATGTATCCTTGAAATTCCGTCCTATGTGTTCCTCGAACTCAGACCAGGGAACCTTGAGGAAATATACTCCTATCAATGAAGCAAACATCGCTCCTGTAAGAAGAGATACCTGCGACGGTCCTGATGACATATTGTCCCCGAAAATCATCGAAGAGAGGACAAGCATTGCTATCAGCAAAGCGAAAGGGATGAGTGATACGAACAGCGACGGTTTTTTCATAGAATTTTTCTTACAGCATTTTCCTGCGCCTGAAAATCAGGAGCGCAGTGATTATTGAAATGAGCATCACACTCCCGACGACAGCTATATCCCAGTTCCCTCCTATCAAAGGAAGCTTGACGTTCATTCCGTATATGCTCGCTATCAGTGTCGGAGGCATCAGCAGAAGGGAGACGAAGGTGAACACCTTCATTATCTTGTTCTGGTCGAGGTTGATGATACCGAGAACTGTGTTCTGAAGATATTCAAGACGTTCGAAACTGAAATTCGTGTGGTTTATCAGAGATGAGACGTCCTTGAGTATGATGTTCAATTTGTTCACTACGGATTTCGGGGTCTTGTCGCTCTTGAGCAGGCTTGAAATCATCCGCTGCTTGTCCACGATATTCTCACGTACCAGCATCGTGTTTTCCTGCAGCTGGTTGATATCCAGAAGGAACTCCTCATTCACATCCTCACCGAGGCTGACCCTTTTGCTATACTGCGCTATCTCCTTGGACATCAGCTCAATCATATCAGCATCAAGGTCGATTCTGTTTTCCAGGATACCAATCAGTATATGGAAGCCGGTCGGATATGACTTGAAGTTGGACATAGCTCTGCGCTGTATGTCGGTGAAACTGCGGAGAGGCACCTGACGGATGGAAGTGACAGTCTTTTCGGTAAGAATGAATGAAACTGACTCCATATTGTAGTTTTCCGGACCAGGTATAAGAAAACTCGTATTGATGAATACTGAGGATGCATCTTCCGAATAGCGGGAAGAGCTCTCGATTTCCTCCGCTTGTGCGCGGCTCTGCAATGTTGTGTCAAGGAAAGTCTCAACTGCCCTCTTCTCATCTCCTGTAGGTGAGAAGAGATCAAGCCACAAAGCATCTGAAACGCTGATTTCCTTCAAGATGTCAACAGACTCCGACATCTCTGTCCGGCCGTTGGATATATATATGATTTGAATCATCCTCCTGTAATTTTGTGTATCATAAATTCCGTGAAACAGAAGCCTGCTGCGAAATGATTCAATTCAGCACAGGCTCAGGCATCTACGACACACGGGAGACAGGGGTCAGCCTCGACAGGTTCTGTCCGGAACGAGCGATGCTGAAATCACATATTTTAACGGTTTGACGCATAATCCTGCAAATATAACAATATTCGTTAAAGAATCACGCTGAAATGACAATAATTTTCTTTTCCTTGAAATATTCATCGGCAAAGATGCCGGAAATGTCGAACTGACAGAATTTGTTGATATCCATCCTGCAACGCCTCGCACACTCCGCAATCTCGCCATCAATGTCGCCGCCCTTCAGATAAAGCACTGCCTTCGTATACTTTCCCTTTACCCACGGGCAGAAGGAAGAGAGATCCGTAACCGCACGCGACACAATGTATGAGAATTTTCCTTCAGCATTCTCCGCACGGCCATTGAAAAATGAGACGTTCTCAAGTCCGAGGCCTTCGGCAACAGCCTGAGCTACTTTGATTTTCTTGCCGATTGAATCACAAAGTGTGAATTTGCTCCCAGGGAAGAGCACGGCAAGCGGTATCCCGGGAAAACCGCCGCCTGTCCCCACGTCAAGAACACTCTCCCCTGAATCGAAACTGACAACTTTGGCAATCGCAAGTGAGTGGAGCACGTGATGGAGATAAAGCGAATCCATATCCTTGCGGGATATCACATTTATCCTTGCATTCCACTCTCTGTATAGAGAGTCCATTGCTGCAAACTGTTCTTTCTGCCTTTCTGAAAGATATGGGAAATATTCAAGAATCCTTTCCATCACGTGGGTTGTCAACTACTTTCAAGAGCATCTTCCGTGCTCGGTTTATTCTGGTCTTGACCGTTCCCAATGGAATGTCAAGTTCCTGTGCTATATCCTCGTAGGAGTAATCCTGTATGAATCTCATCCGCGCTACGACGCTGTAGTCCTCCGGAAGATTGGATATGCTGTCAATAAGCTGTCCAACGGCCTGATCCACAATTACATCCTCTTCAGGCGTACTACCGGACATAACCTTCAGCACATCGTTGTCCGAACTTATTGAAACCGACGCGATGGAGTTACGGGTCCGGCGAAGATGGTCGATGGCCTCGTTCTGTGCAATGTTGAAGAGCCAGGTAGAGAAAGCGAACTGCCTATTGTAGTGGGAGATATTCATAAATGCCTTCTCAAAGCTGCGCTGGCAGATATCCTCCGCATCCTCGATTATCGAAACATACTTGAGGATGTGTGAAAGCAGGGGGTCACGATACTTGTTCATCAAGGAGGCAAAAGCTCCTTGATCTTCATTTATCGCTCTTTCGACAAGCGCCACGTCTGCGGCCTTGGATGCTGAACGATTGTCAGTGCGCTTCTCTCCAGTTCTTTCCATAATCACATTCAACTGTAAGAGGGACAGAAAGACGGCAGACTCCTTCCATCTCCTGTCTGACGATTTCCATAACCTTTTCGAGTTCACCGGCCACCACGTCGAAAATCAGCTCGTCGTGTACCTGAAGTATCATCTTGCTATGGAGCTTTTCATCATTGAAACGGCGGAAAACATTCACCATAGCCATCTTTATTATATCCGCGGCAGTCCCTTGTATCGGAGCGTTCACGGCATTCCTCTCTGCGAGCCCCCTGACAGTCTGGTTCCTGGATTTGATATCAGGAAGGAATCTCTTCCTGCCGAAAACTGTGGAAACATACCCTTTCTCCCTCGCACTTTCTATTGAAGAGTCAATGAAGGCTTTCACCTGAGGGTAGTTACGGAAATACTCCTCGATGAATGTCTTCGCTTCGTACCGCGGAATCTCCATCCTCTGTGCAAGTCCGAAAGCAGACATTCCGTATATGATGCCGAAGTTTGCCACCTTAGCCCTGCGGCGTTGCTCAGGGGAAACATCTTCCAGAGCTACATTGAAGATACGGGCAGCAGTAGCCCTGTGTACATCCTCACCATTTATGAAACCTTCGGTAAGATGAGGGTCACCGCTCAGATGGGCCATTACCCTGAGTTCAATCTGAGAATAGTCGGCTGATACGATATATCCGTCAGGAGTGCTCGGTACAAAAGCCTCACGTACCTTCATTCCCCTTTCCGTGCGGATCGGGATGTTCTGCAGGTTCGGCTGGAGGGAACTCAGTCTGCCGGTTGCAGTAAGAGCCTGAGTAAAAGTAGTATGCACCTTTCCTGAGGCATCAGCCATTTTGACAAGCGGGTCAAGATAAGTCGATATGAGCTTTTTGACAGCCCGGAACTCAAGTATTTCACCTATTATCGGATTCCGGTCCGCAAGTGCGGTCAGAGTCTCTTCGTCAGTATGGTAGTTGGCATTGCCGTTCTTTCTGGCACGAGGGTCAATGTTCAGTTTCTCAAAGAGCACCTGACCTATCTGGCGTGGCGATGAAAGATTGAGAGTGGGTTCACCAGCCATCTGCCTTGCGCGGGACTCTATTTCAGAAAGTTCCTTGCCGAGTGAGCGGCTGTACTCAATCAGCATTCCGGAATCAATCCTGACGCCGGTCTTTTCCATATCAGCGAGTACGCCGATCAAAGGCATCTCAACCTCAGTGTAAAGGTTCCACAGCCCTTCATCCTGCAATTCCTTGCGGATAAAAGGTTCAACCAATCCGGCTGCGACACATTCGCGCGGTGACCTGTTGTCCTCGAAATCGAACAGCATTCCCTGCCCCTGCGTATCCTTGTCTTCAATCTCAATCCCAAGATACCCGCGCGCCATGGAATCAAGATTATGGGAACGCTCAGGATTAAGGAGATAGTGCATTATCTCCACGTCATATACATTCCCGCAGACAGAAGTGTCCTTAAGAGAAAACCCTATCTTGTCAATAGAAGAATCCGAAAGTATTGATGATGCCTCATCCATAGTCAGACGGCAGAATTCATTACCGCAGGCAAGGATCACGTCATTATTCAATTTGACAGCCACCCTGCCGGTCTCTCTTGCCGCAGAAAAAATCCTGTCGCCTGAAACACAGGTACATTCAAGCTCTTTCTTCGGCACGGCAGCAACAGTGCATCCTTCCGGAAGGATATTTCGCAGAGAATTGAATTCGTAGAGATCGAACAATCTTCCTATAGCCTCTATGTCAGGGATTTCCACCAGAAGATCATCTTCTTTCACGTCCAATTCGATGTCAGTTCGGATGGTGACGAGAGTCTTGCTCAAAGGAAGATGTCCGGCAGCTTCCCTGAATGACTGCTGCTGTTTTGCAGGCAGCTCATCAAGATGGGCTTGGATATTCTCGACAGAACCGTACTTTCCTACAAGCTTTCGTGCGCCCACCTCTCCGACACCGGACACGCCCTTTACATTGTCCGATGCGTCACCCCAGATGGTGAGGATATCAATCACATGGGAAGGATGGGTGATACCATAGTGACTGCATATCTCATCCTTGCCGATAATCTCGCTTTCAGAGCCTCCCTTCCCGGGACGGTACTGGAATATATGGTCATCCACAATCTGTCCGAGATCCTTGTCAGGAGTCACCATATAGACATCACATTCACTTGAGGCGAAGCGTTTGGCAACAGTCCCTATCACGTCATCAGCCTCGAACCCGGGCTTCATCAGCACCGGAATCCGCAAAGCCCCGACTATGTCGGAAAGAGGTTCCAATGCCTCTTTGACAAGCTCAGGAGCAGCACTGCGGGTCGCCTTGTACGAAGGGTCCAGCTCGTGCCGGAAAGTCTTTGCGGGCGGATCGAACATCACGGCAATGTGAGTAGGCTTCTCTTTCTGTATCATTTCGAGAAGATACTTGGTGAAACCGAAAAGAATGGAGGTATCCACTCCCTTCGAATTGACCATAGGTTTTCTCAAGAATGCGTAATACATCTTGAAAATCAATGCGTGACCGTCAATAAGAAAGAGTCTTTTCATTTCGGGAACCCTGTTGCAGCAAGCAAAAATAGGTATAAATATCGTAACTCCGAATTATTCCACAAATAAAATTTGTTTTTTGGCAGGAATACATTATCTTTGCGCTCCCGAATTAGAGGAAAAAATAAAAAACAAACAATATGAAACGTACATTCCAACCATCACAACGCAAGAGACGCAACAAACACGGTTTCCGTGAAAGAATGTCAACTCCTAACGGACGCCGCGTACTGGCTGCACGCCGCCGTCATGGTCGCAAGAAACTTACCGTATCTTCAGAGGACCTCTGGTAATCGCAGATATCGGACATCAGTATAAGACCGGCAGTAATGCTGGTCTTTTTTTCTTTGCCGGACAAGAACCTGCTTTGAAATGATGCAAAGAGTATCGAGCAAAACAGGTTGCCCGTAGAGGTATATTTCCTATCTTTGTCTGGTATATCGATTTTTCCGATGAAGCAGATATTCCATCAGGGGCTTGAGAGCGTTTCTGATAATGACAATTACGATATTGCCGCCTACCCTCATTCACCCGTTCCCGATACCTCCAGGTCAGAAATACATAATGTCAGTCTGACCATTGACAGAAAAGCCGTCAATACTTACTGTGATACCAATGATATCACAGACTTTGCTTTTTTCCTGACAGTAACATTTCAGGTGCTTCACCGCATCATGCGGGAAGACTCCTTGACAATCCCCACTGTATTCACGGTGGGAAGCAATCCGGCAAGGCTGAATGCAGGTGAAAGGTCCGTCAAATCCACCATTTCCCTTCTCTCACACAATTGCACGTCATCATTCACCGTTGCAGCAAAGGAGATGATGCAGCAATATGCGGATGCCACAAGCAGTTGCGACCACATTGCTGAACAATCAGAACACAAGGCTGATATAATGTTTGTGTTCCGGTTGGAGCAGGAATCAGCTCCGGCAGCTGAAGAAAAGGACATCGCAACCAAAACAGCTAAAATGCCTCTCGCCATTGCGTTCATCCCGGGCGGAAGTGAGTACATCATCAGCCTGGAATATGATTCTTCACTATACTGCAAGGAAGATATGCTCTCCTTGTCAGGAGCAATCAGGACATTCGCTCTCAATGTCATATCAGCCGGTAAGGAAAATATCGCCATAAAGGATATCAGACTCGTATCTCCTGATGAGGAGCAAGTTCTGATTGCCCTCGGCAAGGGAGAGACAGTGGAATGTGACCGCAGCAAGACCTTCGTGGACCTCTTCAGGGAACAGGCCGCAAGAACTCCTGACAACATTGCCGTCGTCTTCAAGGAAAAGAGTCTGACATACAGGGAACTTGACGATAAGACGAACCGTCTGGCCGCATACCTCCAGAAAGGTTACGGCATCGGACATGAGGACGTGGTGGGTGTGCTTGTCCGACGTTCGGAACTGATGGCAGTCTATTCCATCGCGGTTTTGAAGGCGGGTGCAGCATATATGCCGCTCGACAACGGGTTGCCGGCGGAACGGCTCGACTTCATGACAAAGGATGCAGGTGTAAGGCTGATTCTTGCAGAAGAGGATTTATTAAGCAGGAAACTAGCGGAATATGAAGGTCCTGCCTTCTGTCCTGTCCTGTCGGAGCTGCCATCCGGAGTTCCTGATGAGTCATCGGGGCCCCGGCCGGATAACGCATTCGTGGTGCTCTATACATCAGGATCCACCGGGCTTCCCAAGGGAGTCATCCTTGAGCACCGCAACATAGTGAACCACAACCGTTGTTACATAGCAAAATCAGGATTGAACGAAAACGACCGGGTGGCAGCCTTCGCTGCGTTCGGCTTCGACATGCACGCCTTCGAGTTCTACACCACCCTCTCAACGGGTGCGACCCTGTACATCCTTGACGACGATACGCGTCTCGACCTGCAGACTCTGTCACAATATTTGAACGACAACAGCATAACAGTAACGTTCCTTACCACACAGGTGGGAGTGTTGTTCATGCAGACGTGCAAGATTCCGTCGCTGCGTCTGCTGACTGTTGCAGGAGAGAAGCTGCCCTCCGTGGACAGGCCGTCATACAGACTGATCAACGGTTACGGTCCAACGGAAACCACACTTTATGCCACAATGTTCGAACTGGATGGCCCGTACGACAGACCCATCATCGGACGTCCGTCATACGGATATGAGATGTATGTGGTGGACAGCAGCCTCCACCTCGTTCCGAAGGGAATTGCAGGCGAACTGGTCATCGCCGGTGAAGGAGTCGGAAGGGGCTACATCAACCGGCCGGAGCAGATGAAGCACTCATTCATCAAGCTTGGGGACCTGTCGGACAGGATACCCGGCAGAGAAGGGACGAGGGCATACCGCACAGGTGACATTGTCAGATGGGCTGAAGACGGGAATCTGGAGTTCATCGGGCGCAACGACGGACAGCTGAAAATCAGCGGCCACAGGATAGAGCCGGGCGAGATAGAGAACTGCACCCTCGGACTGGAGGGTATCAGGCAGGCGCTGGTGGTGGCACGTGGCAATATGCTGTGCCTGTACTACACTTCAGAAGGGGACATCGGAGAAGATACTGTAAGGGAACATCTGGAAGCAAAGCTTGCTGACTATATGGTTCCGAACATCTTCATCCACCTGGATGAGATGCCACTCACCCCTAACGGCAAGATAAACCGCAGGGCGCTGCCGGAGCCTCAGATTCAGGAAGAAGAAAATGTACTGCCATCAGACGAAATCGAGAAGAAACTTTTCGACACGGTGAAGGGTATATTGGAGCACAAACGCTTCGGAGTGACGACAAACCTTCTTTCTCTGGGGATGACATCAATCACGGCAATGCGTGTCAGCACGGTACTCGCCCAAGAATACAGCATCATCCTGCCGACTAATGTAATCATTTCACACCCGCTCATACGGGAATGGGCAGATGAATTGAAAGATGGATATGACGCCTCAGATGCCTGTCCTTGCACCATTCACCCTATTCAGGAATACTATCCGCTGACAGAAAACCAGAAGGGCGTGTATATAGACTGGGACCTTCACCACAACACGACACAATACAACATACCGAGCGTGATGCATTTCAGCGGCATCGATGCCAACATCCTGCGTTCTGCACTGCTGGAGGTGATAGACGCACATCCGCACCTGAAGATGCAGCTTGTGCTCGTTGATGGAGAGGTAATGCAGCACAGGCGGGACCGCCACGGTATTGAAGTCACCGTTAAGGAGATGGAAAGCAATCCGGATGCTGCATTCTTCCAAAGGCGTACAAGGCCGTTTGACCTGTTCAACGACGATCTCTGCCGCTTCGAGATATACACCTGCAGAGGAGAGAGCTGGCTGTTTCTTGACATACACCACATCATCTTTGACGGAACCAGTTTCTCCGTATTCAATTCAGACCTACATAAGGCAATTGCCGGAGAACCTATTGAGGCAGAAAACTATACGGCATACGACCGCGCCATCGACGAGAGCCGGTGGAGCGGAACAAAGGCTTTCGGCAAAGCCGAAAAGTACTTTGACAAGCTGCTTTCGGACTGTGAGGCGGCATCGTATCCGCACTCCCCCGTTCCAGACACACGGAAGCCGGAGAGCCGCACCGTGTGCGTGAGTGTCAGAGCAGAGAAGGTGAATGATTACTGCCAGGCAAACACAATAACGGATACAGCATTCTTCCTTACTGTAGCTTCGCAGGTGATGCACAGAGTACTGCGGGAAAGAGGCCTTATGCTGCCAACCTTGTTCCACGGAAGGGACAATGTTGTGATGCAGGACATCACAGGAATGTTCGTCAAGACAATTCCACTCGTATCACGCACAGGCTATGGGTCATTCATCGATGCCGCAAGAACAATGATGCAGCAATATGCTGACTCACAGAAACACAGCCTCTACGGCTACACCCGCATAGTTGAGCGCACAGGCCTCAAGTCTGGCATAATGCTCGTGCCACAGCTCAAGGACGAGGATGACGTCAGTGATATGGCTCTCGACACCGCAAAGGTTCCGGTGATGATCTTCTTCATTCCGAGAGGGGATGAATACAATATCACCATCGAGTACGATACCTCCCTCTACAGCAAAGTGGATATGTCGGTCCTTGCTGAAGCAATCAGGACATTCGCTCTCAATGTCATATCAGCCGGTGAGGAAAATATCGCCATAAAGGATATCAGCCTCGTATCTCCTGATGAGGAGCAATCTCTGATTGCCCTCGGCAAGGGAAAGACAGTGGAATATGACCGCAGCAGGACCTTCGTGGACCTCTTCAGGGAACAGGCCGCAAGAACCCCTGACAACATTGCCGTAAAGCAGCATTTAATGGGCATCGGTGTGGAGGACATCGTAGGAAGACCGCTGCCGAATTATGGTCTGCTGATACTTGACAGCGACCTCAAACCATTGCCGCGAGGCATTGCAGGTGAGTTGGCAGTATATGGTGAAGGAGTCGCAAGAGGATACCTGAACAATGAAGGACTTACAACGGAAAAGTTCGTTGATTGCCCTTTCATCACGAATGACGACGGCACGCCGGCAAAGATGTACCTCACCGGGGACCTCTGCCGCTGGAGTGAAGACGGGCATCTCAAATATATCGGACGAATTGACAACCAGGTGAAACTCCGTGGTTTCCGCATCGAACCCGGTGAGATAGAAAGCGGTGCTGTAAGATTCGAAGGCATCAGGCAGGCCGTAGCTCAGGTAAAAAGCGGGCAGTTGTGCCTGTATTATACATCGAAGGCCGATATAGATGAATCTGCTTTCAAGGAATCTCTTGCACAGACTCTTGCAGAATATATGGTTCCGGACATCTTCATTCACCTTGACCAGATGCCACTCACATCTAACGGCAAGATAAACCGCATGGCGCTGCCGGAGCCTCATCTAAAGGAAGAGGATATGGTTCTGCCGACGGGCGAACTTGGGAAAAAGCTGTTCGATACAGTATCCGAAGTACTGGGCCACAACCATTTCGGGAAAACTACAAATTTGATAAAGTCCGGACTGTCATCACTGTCTGCTATGCGTATCAGTGCACTGCTTGCCCACAATTTCAACATATCCTTACCCACAAGGGATATCCTCACCCACCCTGCCATCGTGGATTGGCTCAAGATCATTGCCGAAGGAAAGAAAGACTGTCCAAGGACAGAAAACAACCGGAAGCGTGAGCAACGCAATTTCTATCCTATGACGGAGACCCAGCGTCTTCTCTTCATAGAATGGGAAAAGAACCGTGACACGACCCAGTACAACCTTCCTGTCATCTGGAAGATGAACGGCTGTGACATAGAAAGATACACGAAAGCCATCTGTGATGTGATAGATGCTCACCCTGTCCTGAAAGCCACCTTCGAATTGAAGGACGGTGACTATGTGATGGCACGTCACGACGACAAGCCACCAGTGGTTGAAGTTGTCTATACGGACTCAGAGCCGGACAAGAATATGATATCTTCATTCATCAAGCCTTTCAATCTCGATGGAGGGTCGCTGTATCGTGCCTGTCTTCTTGCCGACCGTAGTCACGAAACTGTCCACATCATTCTCGACATACACCATTCGGTATGTGACGGTCTCTCCTTGAGGATTCTCGTCCAAGCAATACAGGACGCATATTCAGGACGGAAAATCCAGAAAGAGAATTACACATATTTCGACCACAGCGAAGACGAATCGGAAATGATGGCCTCTCCTTCAGCGTCAGATGCAGAACGATATTTTGACAACTTGCTTGACGGATTCGAGGTTACCACTTATCCACAAGTGGAAAAAGCAGAGAGCAAAGATGGATTCGCCGCAGAAAGTCTGGAGTTTGACGGGAAAGAGATTGACGCTTTCTGCCGTAGGAACGGTTTTACTCAGGCAAACTATTTTATGACGATGTTCCTCCATCTGCTGCACGAAGTCACCAGAGAGGACAACATTCTGATTACGACAATCAACAACGGCAGGAATGCAGTTCTGGAATATGATACAGTAGGTATGTTCGTCAAGACTCTTCCCGTAACGAGCATACGGTATCCTGCCACGACATCCGTTACAGATGCTGTAAATACAGTGCAACACCAGTTCCAGCGCACCCAGTCATTTGATTACTATCCTTTCATAAAGATGGCTGAGCGTCACCCGGTAAGGTCTGAAATACTCTTCGAATACCAAAAAGGCGTATTTTTGGATGACATTCTGGATCAACAGAAGAATAAGTCCCTGGAGGTTGACAACAATATGGTCAAAACACCTGTTACTGTTTCTGTGGCAGGCGGCATTTCCGACAAGGGCAACTATTCATTGCTGGTCAGGTATCTTCCTTCTATGTACACCGGACAGCAGATGAAGACCCTGCTTGAGATGATGCGTACTGTATCAATGGCAGCACCACTATGCAGCACTATGGGGGAACTGCCTCTCGTGACAAAGGAAGAAGAGGCACGCATAATCGCAATGTCCGCCGGACCAATCGTGGACTTCGACATCAGCAGCACCTTTGTAAAGGCATTTGTCAGATGCGCCGCCATCTATCCTCAAAGAACGGCAGTCGTTGACGAGGCCGGTCTGCACTCGTACCAACAACTCAACAGTGCCTCCGACCTGCTGGCGCACAAACTCATAGAATCAGGAGTCAGGAAAGATGAATTCATCGCACTCCTCCTGGGACGCAGCTGGCACTTTCCTCTTTCAGTCATATCAGTTCACAAGGCCGGAGCAGCATACGTTCCTCTGGATCCCGGTTATCCGGCGGAGAGGATTCAGTATATGCTTGACAATTCTGAATCCAGGGTGATACTCACCACCCGCTCTGATTTCGAGCACATCTGCAACGCAGGAATGCAATTCGACCAGAGCCGTTTCAAGATAGTCCTGCTGGATGACATCGACTTTTCCATCACCGCCGGACCAATCGATTTATCTTCCCCTGACGGCCTTGCATATATGATTTATACTTCCGGCTCAACCGGGCTGCCGAAAGGTGCTGTACTGCATCAGGCGGGACTCTGGAATTTCATCGGAAGCATCAGAAGCCTCTATCATCTCACAGAAGATGACAGAATCGCCTCCCACAGAACCTTCTCATTCGTCGCCCACGTTGAGGATCTGTATGCAATACTCACTGTGGGCGGAAGTCTCCACATAATGCCCGAAGCCATTCGCAAGGATCCTGACCTGATTTATGAATTCCTTGTCAGCCACGACATTACGGGATGCGGCTTCACCACTTCTCTTGCCAGGCTGATGAACGACAACTACAAATTGCCTGCAAGATACCTTACTGCAGGTGGTGAGAAGCTCTACGGCATCGTAAGCTCAGGCCATCCGCAGGTTATCAACGTTTACGGTCCTACCGAATGTACTGACCATACCTCGGTGTTCTTCCTTGAGACAGGAAAGACTTACGACAACATACCGATAGGTCGAACCCTGCCGAACAACTGGAGTTTCGTGACCAGTCCTTCAGGCAAACTGCTTCCTCCGGGAGTCCCGGGTGAACTTTGCTTCGCCGGAATACAAGTGGCCGGGGGATATTGGCATCTTGATGATATTTCCGACAAAGTCTTCACTTCCTGCCCGTATGTCGTCAAAGACTCTTGGGAAAGGGAGGTAAGAATGTACCACACAGGAGACCTTGTAAGATGGAACGGTGACGAAGTACTTGAGCACCTTGGCAGGATTGACTGTCAGGCGAAAGTGCGTGGCTACCGCGTCGAACCGGGCGAGATAGAAGCTGCTGCAATGGCGTATGACGGAATATCCTCTGCAGCGGTACGCATCCGGGAGATTGACGGCAGCAACAGGATATGCCTTTACTATACTGTTTCAGACTCCGCGGCAGCATCAACGGAGCAGGTGCGCCGTTTCATTGAGAACGGGAAGCTTGCCGAGTACCTGCATCCCGACTTCTACGTTGTTCTGGACTCGATGCCTCTAACCCCTTCCGGCAAGATTGACCGCAAATCATTGCCTGAACCGGAGATAAAGACCGGAGAAATAATGCTTCCTTCAACGGAACTTGAAGAAAAACTGTTCAATACAGTAACGGAGATACTGAAACACGATGGTTTCGGAGTAACTGACAACCTTCTCACCGTAGGTCTGACTTCCATCTCCGCGATGCGTGTAAGCACTATGCTGTCGCACAAATATGGTATCTTACTGTCCACAAGGGATATTCTCTCTCATCCTGTAATCCGGGAGTGGGAGAAGGCTTTGAGCCGGGGATTCACTGCTGCGGATGTCTGCCCTTGCACCATTCATCCTCTTCAGGAATACTATCCTTTGACAGAGAACCAGAGAGGTATTTATATCGACTGGGAACTTCACCGTAACACAACGCAGTACAACCTGACATACGTGATGCGTTTCAGCGACATCAACGCTGACATACTGAGATCAGCATTATTGGAGGTAATCGATGCTCACCCGCATCTGAAGATGCAGCTCTCCACCGTTGATGACAATGTGATGCAGCACAGAAGAGACAAACATTCCATCGACGTTTCCATTGGAGTGTTGACCACCGCTCCTGATACATCTTTCTTCCAAAGCCGCGTAAAACCGTTTGACCTGTTCAATGATGACCTGTGCCACTGCGAAATCTACTCTTTCAACAAAGATACATGGTTGTATTTCGATATCCATCACATCATTTTTGACGGCACAAGTTTTTCGGTATTAAGGTCTGACATCTGGAAGGCCATTAACGGAGAACAACTTGATAAAGAACAATATACAGCTTTCGACCGTTCAATTGACGAGACTCAGTGGAGCGAGTCCGAAGCATTCGGCAGGGCTGAAGCATACTTTGACAGGCTGTTGTCGGACTGTGAAGCAGCATCCTATCCGCAATCATCAGTGCCGGACACTCAGGAACCGCGGAGCCGCACGGTGTGCGTCAGTGTCGATGCCGGGGCAGTGAACTCATTCTGCCATAGAAACGCTCTGACCAATACGGCTTTTTTCCTCACATCTGCCTCACAGACAATTCACAGAATGCTCAGGGAAGATAATCTGATGTTCACTACTCTGTTCCACGGCCGCGACAACACCACTGTGCAGGATATCACTGGTATGTTCGTCAAGACAATGCCTCTTGTATCACGCATAGGGAACGAATCATTCTGTGATGCAGCCAGAGCAATGATGGAGCAGTATGCGGATTCACAGGAACACGCTCTCTACGGCTACACCCGCACCGTTGAGCGTTCCGACCTCAGAGCGAAAATAATGCTCGTACCTCAATTGGAGTACAATTCCGTACAAGATTATGAGGAAAGTATGATTGAGCCTGACACAGCCAAATTGCCTCTCACATTAAAATTCATTCCGAGCACCGGCAAATATGACATCTGCTTGGAATACGATTCCTCTCTCTATTGCCGGAACGATATGCTGTCCCTGGCTGAAGCAATCAGGACATTCGCGCTCAACGTCATATCAGCCGGTGAGGAAAATATCGCCATAAAGGATGCAAGCCTCGTATCACCTGATGAGGAGCAAGTTCTGATTGCCCTCGGCAAGGGAGAGATACAGGAATACGACCGCAGCAGGACCTTCGTGGACCTCTTCGTGGAGCAGGCAGAAAGAACGCCTGATGCTGTAGCAGTTACCGATTGCGAAGGCAGTTTCACTTACAACGAGTTGAACATAGCCTCAAACGCTCTGGCACACAGCCTTGTCGAAGCAGGCGTGAAACCGGACGACTTCGTCTGTGTAATGCTTCCTCGTCGCAAGGAGTTCGTGCTTGCCGTTCTCGGAATAATGAAGGCCGGTGCGGCTTACGTCCCTATCGACCTTGACTACCCGGAAGAGCGCAAGGCCTTTATGTTTGAAGACAGCGAGGCGAAGGTGCTCATTTCTCCGGAATGGCTTGATAAGCACAGAAGCAATGACACTTCGCCTGTAAACCTTGCCACACCAGAGACACTTGCGTATATGATATACACCTCAGGCTCCACAGGAAAGCCGAAGGGTGCTATGATTCCGCAAAGCAACCTCACAAACTATATACATTCCACGGCAAAAGCACTGTCGCTTTCAGCAGATGACAGAATAAGCAGCCACCGTTCCTTCTCCTTCGACTCCCACATAGAAGACCTCTTCCCTACACTGTCCGTCGGGGGATGCCTCTTCATAATGCCGGAGGAAATAAGGCGCGACATCCCGGCAATCCGTGAATTCATCCTCTCCAACAATATCACCGGAGGTGGATACAACACTTCAGTGGCCGCACTGCTCCTAAGCACTTACAATGACCTGCCACTGCGCTACATATCCGCCATCGGTGAACGTCTCGATAATGTTGTCTGCGACTCCGTGCAGATTGTAAACGCCTACGGGCCAACAGAATGTACCGACCACATAAGCCTCTTCTTCCTTGAGAAAGGCGTATCGTACAAGAATATACCTATCGGGAAACCGGTAGCAAACAACTGTTGTCTGATTACTGATGCCTACGGCAAACTTGTGCCTCGGGGAGTAGCCGGCGAACTTTGCATTGCCGGCAATCAGGTGGGACGCGGCTACTGGCACCATCCTGAACTCACCGCTGAGAAGTTCGTTGATTGCCCTTTCATCACGAATGACAAAGGCACGCCGGCAAAGATGTACCGCACCGGGGATCTCTGCCGCTGGAGTGAAGACGGACAGCTCGAATACATCGGGCGAATCGACAACCAGGTGAAACTCCGTGGTTTCCGCATCGAGCCCGGTGAGATAGAAAGCGGTGCTGTCAGATTCGAAGGCATCAGGCAGGCCATAGCTCAAGTAAAAAGCGGGCAGTTGTGCCTGTATTATACATCGGAGGCCGATATAGATGAAACTGCTTTCAAGGAATCCCTTGCAAAGACTCTTGCAGAATATATGGTTCCGAACATCTTCATCCACCTGGGTGAGATGCCACTCACCCCTAACGGCAAGATAAACCGCAGGGCTCTGCCGGAACCGGTTGTCAAAAGAACGGTTGAGATTGTTAAGCCCGCTTCACCGAGAGAAAGGATAGTATATGGGAAAGTAAGGGAGATACTTGGTACAGACGATATCGGTGTGACAGATGACCTTTTCCTGTACGGTTTGAATTCCATAAACGCAATGAGGCTGATCAATTCACTGCCAAAGGAATGGAATTTGAGAATCTCAGATATTCTCGGTGCACATACAATTCGGGGCTTGCTCTATGAAAGGCACGAAATAGCTTGGTATTACGGCAGTTACCATACCGACAGACAAACTGCGGCAGTTGTGGGAGGCGTAATTGGCTTCCGCGATTTGATGCCGATTATTACTGCTCTTTCAAAGAAATACAACGTCATTGTGTTCGAGCACATCCACGAGACAATCATCGCAGCAGACGATGCCACCCAATTGGTTTCAGCCGACGGCTATGAAAGGTTCATTCAGCTGTATGTCAGCAAACTGCATTCTTTGATCCAGCCACAGGCAAGTCTGTCAATGCTGATCGGATTCAGTTTCGGAGGCAGGATGGCATACAGTCTTGCATCGCAGTGGCATTCTGAAACAGGACAGAAACCGGCAGTGATACTGGGAGATGCACAGTTCCAACTCTTCTCTGACATCGATTCTGTGGACCGTAAGTTTACTCAGCTCAAAGCAGCACAATGGCAGGAAGATTTGGCAGTATTACACGAAAGAATGGATTTGCATGAGTTGGGAATCTACAGGAATGCTCTGCTCGAAATAATATGCTCCGACACGGACGATTCACCTGTATATGACGGTAAAGTCCTGTTACTTAGAGCAAAAAACGCAAACCCTGCAAATGAAATCATTGCCGGCAACCTCAGCAGAAGGGCAGAATCTTCAAACAGTCTGATTTCAGGTGCCGCCCGCCTGGCATACAATCTTGCCAGATGGATATACAGATTGTCAGGTCTGCACAGCTTGAAAAGCAGAAACAATTCTATGAAATTTGGACTGCTGGAAAAAAGGCATACAGAAGAAAGTATGAAGAACGTTGAAAGATGGCAGAAGCACGCAAATGGGCTGCAGGTGGTGGACATTGACGACAATCACTACGGAATGAACAAGTTATCGAGCCACATCACACAGTATATGGATTTGATTGATAGTTTTATGAATAATGCCGGCCGGATTGGACAATCCTCTGATAATGACTGATAGTAAGTGTTTTTCTTTGCCGATTGAACTTTTTTCGATAACTTTCGGCGATTGATTGAATGAAGCAAATAATGAAAAAGCATTGGATTCTTCGCAACTTGATATGGGCGGTCGTGGTCATTCTGGTCCTTGTATTCATAGCCCAGGTAGTACTTGACGCCATCACACGCCACAACAAGGAGATTGATGTGCCGGACTTCAGTTCATTGACCTATGAAGAGGCTGCGAAGTCCGCAAGGATCTATGACCTGAGAGTGGAAATCTCCGATTCGGTCTATAACGAAAGAATCGGACGGGGATGTGTCTTTTCCCAGAATCCAAAAGCCGGAAGCAAGGTGAAGAAGGACAGGCGTATCCTGCTGACAATCAATGCTACGATGCCGAAGACAGTGGAGATGCCTGACCTTGTCGGTTACTCTTTGCGCCAGGCTATGACCGAGATTTTCTCAAAAGGTCTTTCAATCGGAAAACTGAGCTACGAGCCGGACATCGCCACAAACAACGTTCTTGAGCAAAGATATGCCGGCCAGACAATCAGGCCCGGAAAGGAAATCGAGGCCGGAAGCCTCATCGACCTTGTGCTCGGTTGCGATGACCAGAGTTCCGCATTCATTCCTCAATTGAAGGGATACAGCCTGATTGTGGCTAAGGAGAATGTATGGGACAACTCGCTCAATGTAGGGAAGATAATATACGATGAGACCGTTCAGGATTATCAGGACACCCTTAACGCAGTAGTATATCGTCAGGAACCCGCCCCATCCGGAGAAAACGGATGTCCTATGGGAACCGTCATTGACCTGCACCTGACAGTAAGCAAAGTCAAAGTATCTGAAACTGAGTGACAATCGCATGACATACGACGACGAACTCATAGAAGAGGAGGCAACCTGCGAAGACGAACAGCAACAGATGTTCGAGCATTTCCACTTCGACGTGGACAAGGGACAGGGACAGCTTAGAATTGACAAATACATTACGGACCACATGGAGCAGACTTCGCGCCACCGCGTGCAGCTTGCCATCGAAGCCGGCTATGTAAGAGTTAACGACAAGGTCGTAAAGGCGAACTATAAGGTAAAGCCGTTGGATGTGATAAGCATAATGATGCCTTATCAGCGCCACGGCTGTGAAATAGCTCCGGAACCGATTCCTCTTGAGATTGCGTATGAAGATGACGACCTGCTTGTAGTCAACAAGCCTGCCGGCCTTGTGGTACATCCGGGTCACGGACACTTCTCCGGAACGCTGATCAATGCACTTGCCTACCATCTTGGCATCAGACAGGCCGCAGACGAAGGCGACGAAAGGATGGGGCTGCTTGTACACAGGATAGATATGAACACATCAGGGCTGCTTGTTGTGGCAAAGAACGACGAGGCACAGCTTCATCTTGCCAAGCAGTTCTTCAACCATACCATCGACCGCAAGTACATCGCCCTTGTATGGGGCAACATACAGGAAGATACTGGCACGATAGAGGGAAACATAGGCCGGGACCCTAACGACAGGATGAAGTTCAAGGTATTCCCTGACGGCTCGGCAGGCAAGCATGCCGTCACCCATTTCCGTGTGCTCGAACGTTTCGGATATGTGACTTTGGTGGAATGCAAGCTTGAGACAGGCCGTACTCACCAGATAAGAGTACATATGAACTACATAGGGCATCCCCTCTTCAACGATGACCGTTATGGCGGGGACCAGATTCTCAAAGGAACAATCTACACCAAATACAAGCAGTTCATAGACAATTGCTTCAAGATTCTCCCCCGTCACGCACTGCATGCGAAGACTCTCGGTTTCATACATCCGCGTACAAAAGAAGAAATCCGGCTTGACAGCCGGATTCCATCGGATATGACCGCTCTCATCGAGAAGTGGCGCAAATATGCACAAGTGCGTGAGCTGGAGGAAGAGGATTAACGTCTCATCCTCGGGCCTCCCGGAGGAGGACCCATCGGGCCGCGTCCGCCGGGACCACCGTTTCCTCTCCCGCCTCCGAACTTTCCGAAACGGTATGTAAGGCTCATCACTACGTATCTTCCCAAAGTATTGTTCCGCGTGTCAAGGACATAGTTGTCGGTCATCGTACGGTAGGTGTTCTTTGACTGGTTAAGTATGTCATACGCCTTGATGGCAAGAGTAAACTGCTTCTTGAAGAGTTGCTTGCTTATCTCGGCATTCCATACGAAAGCAGGCGTGTTGTAACCCGCACCGTAACCGTTGTAGAAGGTATATCTTGCATCAGTCTTGAATCCCACTATGTCAGAATTCAGTGTGACATCTGCATTGACACTGCTAGTCCAGGTAGGGTTCACGTTCTTTTCCGAAACTGAATACCAAGCCTGCGAATATCTGGTACGTCCTGATACAGAAGCCTCGAAGATATTGTCCCTGAAGGTAATCCTCAGGTTCTGGGAGACAGAGAGATTCTGATACCTGTTCTCTGAATAGTTCTTTATGTCAAGGTATGACTGAGGATCATCGCTTTCAATGACATCCTTGCCGACAAATGAAACGCCTGTGCTGTAATTGGCGTTGGTAAAGGACATTATCGAAAACTTGCTCTTCCCTATCGGGGTATTGTACATTATGTTTGCCCCTGCGGATTTCGACCCTTGCTTATTGTTCACCGGCAGAGTGTACTGGACACCGGACTTATCGTACCAGCTTGCATTCACTATGCCGTTGGTAGTGTATGAAAAGTTCGCATTGACGTTCAGTGAAGAGAAATTCTTCATACTGGTAGTCCGGTACATCACATTGACATTGTGGCTGAAAGATGGCTTGAGTCCCAGATTTCCAAGCGTAACCTTTTGAGGGTCAGAATTATCCGGAATAGGCATCATCTGATTGATGCTAGGCTGCGAAGTACGTCCGCGATAGTTGAAACGCAACATCTCATTGTCACTGAAATTGATGTCAAGCCTTGCATTAGGGGACCAGTTGTAAACCTTCAGGGTTGTGTCTCTTTTTGCAGTTCCCTGTACAGTATGGTTTTCCGTCTTTGAAGGCTGGAAATTGGCACCGACGGTGAAGTTGTACTTGTCCTCCTGCTTGCGAAGATTCAAGCCCATGGACTGGTCAGTGAAATTGTTTGTGATGTCGCTTGAATATTCATTGTCAAGTATGGTATATTTGCCGGCATTGTCCTTGTTGTACGTACTCTTGTCGGAAGTGCTCTTCTTGAAGCTGTACGAGTAATTCCCCTCCATATAGAAGTTGTGGCCAAGAGGTTCGGTATATGATAGCCTTCCATTGACTGTCTGGCTTCTGGAATTTCGGTCGTACATCTGGTCCACCGGGTTCACTGATGCAGGATCGGACTGATGCTCTGCATCGAACACGTTGGTTGTGGATTTGTTGAAGCCGTCAAGGTCGGTGTTCGAGAACTGATACCTCATATTGACGGATATCGTCCGTCCTGGTTTTCCAAGTCTCTGGCGCCAGAGCAATCTTCCGCTGGCATTTTGGGAAGTGTTGTTTCCAGTAGATTCGCTATAGCCGTCATTCACCTTCTGTACACTCCCGTCAATCAGAGTCGATTGTGTATTGAAATCGTTTTTCTCGTCAAAAGAGCCCCAGCCATAGTTGAAATTAGGCTCAAAGAGGAGAGAAGCAGTCTTTGAAATCTTCCAGTCAGCGCGCGCTGCAGCACGCACACCATAGGTGTTTGTCCGGCTTGTACTGCTTTCTGTTGCAAACAGACTTGAGCCGTCTTCCTTGAAAGTCCGCCTCGCAGTACTTTCTTCTACGAAACGTTCGTTTCCATTGAAGAGGGCATTGCCCATGACTTCAGATTTGTTGTCAAAGGAATATCCTCCGTTGACACCCACCAAATAAGATGAAGAGATACCGTTGTTTCCACCGCCGAAACCGCCTCTGTTTCCTCCACGCATTCCACCAACACGCATACCGCCCATACTGCTTGCAGCAAGATCCTCAAATCCACGGTTGTTGGTATTGTTGGCGTTTCCGACGAAGGCAAGCTGGTCATTCTCAGAAAAACGGCCTATAAGAGCAGCTCCCTGATACCGGCCGTCATTGCCGACTTCACGCAAATCTCTTCCGCCGCCAGCCATCATATTCCCGAACCATCCGTTCATCATCCCCTTCCTGATTCCGAGGTCGAGGACAGTCTCTTCCTCTCCATCATCAATTCCGGTGAACTCGGCCTGCTCGGACTTTTTCTCCACTACACGTACCTTTTCGATGATCTTTGCCGGAAGATTCTTGCTGGCCAGATTCGGATCGTCAAGAAAGAACTGTTTGCCATCGACGTATATCTTGTTGATTGTCTTGCCGTTTGCAGTGATCTTACCGTCGGAGTCCACCTCCACGCCAGGCAATTTCTTGAGAACGTCCTCAAGGACATCATTGTCCGCCATCTTGAGCAGAGTGACATTGTGCTCGATGGTATCTTTCTTCACGATGATCGGGTTTCCGACATCTGAGACTACGGCTCCTTCAAGGAAATTGGCCTGGACCTTCATCTGCTTGATGCCAAGGTCAAGATTCTTGCTGACTGTAATCGTTTCCTCATAATTCTCATAACCGAGAAGAATACCCTGAACCTTATATTTTCCCTGCGGTATTCCACTGATTGTAACAGCACCATCCGCATCGGTCTGTCCGTATTTCAACACATCAGTCTCCCCAGCTTTTGTCAGAGAGACAGCGGCATAAGCGACCGGCTCCCCGCTTTTCGAATCCTGCAGCTTTATCTTTACACTGAATGTCTGGGCAAAAGCAGCCAGAGGCAAGACGGATGTCAGTACAAGAACAATGAATTTAAAAAATCTTCCTTTCATATCTCCAAATAATAAACAGACCTTTGACAGCAAAAATCGGGCAAAGTTTAGAACCTGCTCTTGAAACGGTTCCAAATCACTTGACACGGTCCGGATGAGCTTCCACGAACTTCTTCCAGTCAGTAGAAGCAGAAATGTCCGAAAGAGGACTTGTAAGCTGGTAGAAATGGCACATAGCAATCGCAAGTGCATCGGAGGCATCCAGATACTTGTTGTCCATCACTGTCTTCAAGGTCTTTTCCATCAGCATCTTGACCTGTTCCTTCGACGCATCGCCCTGCCCGGTGATGGCCATTTTCACCTTGCGTGGAGCATATTCAAACACAGGTATCTGACGGTTGAGCGCAGCCGCGATAGCCGCCCCCTGCGCCCTGCCCAACTTCAGCATCACCTGAGGGTTCTTTCCGTAGAAAGGTGCCTCGATTGCCAGATCATCAGGAGCATAACGGTCCATCAGGGTCCCTACCTCGTTGAATATCCTTTTCAATTTGAGGAAATGGTCCCTCTCCTTACGCAGGTCAAGGATACCCATATCAACATACTGGACGCTTTTTCTATCAACGAGAATGACCCCGTAACCAAGAATATTGGTACCGGGGTCTATTCCCATTATTATGCGTTGCCTGTCGTCAGTCACCATTCCGATATCGCTAACCGATGACGTCAAAACCGGTGTACTTGCGAAGCACTTCAGGGACAATTATCTTGCCGTCAGGAGTCTGATAGTTCTCTATGATTGCAGCAAGTATGCGAGGAAGAGCAAGTGAACTTCCGTTGAGCGTATGAGCGAGCTGAGTCTTGCCTGTATCATCCTTGTAACGCAGTTTCAGACGGTTGGCCTGATATGATTCGAAGTTTGATACTGAGCTGACCTCAAGCCAGCGCTTCTGAGCCGCCGAGAACACTTCGAAGTCATAAGTGATGGCAGAAGTGAAGCTCATATCACCTCCGCAAAGACGGAGAATACGGTATGGAAGACCAAGTTCGGTGACAAGAGTTTCAACGTGTGCAATCATCTCGTCCAGAGCTTTGTATGAATTTTCAGGAAGTTCGAGGCGGACAATCTCCACCTTGTCGAACTGATGAAGACGGTTAAGCCCGCGTACATCCTTTCCGTAAGAGCCGGCTTCACGTCTCCAGCAAGGAGTGTAGGCTGTCATCTTCACAGGAAAATCCTCCTGCTTGAGAATCACGTCACGATAGATGTTCGTCACAGGGACTTCTGCAGTCGGAACCATATAGAATCCGTCAAGCTGTGCGAAATACATCTGTCCCTCCTTGTCAGGAAGCTGACCTGTGCCGAAACCGGAAGCCTCGTTCACCATATAAGGAGGCTGGTACTCCAAATATCCGGCACTTGTGTTCTTCTCAAGGAAGTAAGATATCAAGGCACGCTGTATTCTTGCGCCCTGACCCTTGTAAACAGGGAAACCGGCGCCGGTGAGCTTCACACCAAGGTCGAAGTCTATGATATCCAGATTCTTTACTATCTCCCAGTGAGGAAGTGCATTTTCTCCGAGGTCAGGGATGTTTCCACCCATCTTCACGACAACATTGTCGTCGGCACCCTTTCCTTCAGGAACTTGCGCACACGGAAGGTTAGGCAGGAGAACGACGAGTGCGTTCTGTTCCTTTTCCTTGTCAGCAAGAGCGTCTTCAAGCCCTTTCGACTTCTCTTTCAAAGAGGCCACATCAGCCTTCACTGCTTCAGCCTCTGATTTCTTGCCTTCCTTCATCAAGCCGCCGATCTTTGAAGCAAGAGTCTTCTGCTGTGAGAGGCAGGAATCAAGCTCTGTCTGGATGGAGCGACGCTCCTTGTCGATATCTATGATTTTATAAACAATCTCTTTTGCGTCAAAATTCTTGACTTTCAGTCGCTCGATAACGAATTCGGGCTCTTCGCGAAGAAGTTTAAGTGTAAGCATCTCTATATTTGATTTAACTTGCAAATATAAAAAGATTCCACGACAATATTAAGAAGCTGTTTAAATTTGATTGCCGAATTATACGATGTTTGCCGCCGGCCTCCTTCATATTCCGTCTCGGGGAGGACACTGTAACCCTCCCACTATCAAGGCAGTATAAGAACTTTCACCCGTTAGAATACGTTCATGCTCATAAGTGCTGATGATGAACCAGGATTTTTATAATCTGTCTATGCGTTCCAAAACTGAGTCTGGAAGAACATCAAGCCCGAAGTAAAGATGATCTTCAGGATATCCCAGGTAACTGACATAACGGACAATGATGTCATATTGACCTTTTGCAAGGCCCGTGCTTTTGCATCCGCTTGAATCAAAGCATATAGGCTCGTGATGAGCAATCCTGTTTCTAAAATTCTTGACAGCCATCAGTTCATTGTATATTGCTCTCTGTCCAAGCCCAATTGCTTTTGCAGGAAAGATTCTCAACAAGCTCTGACCACCAAGTCTGAAAGGCTTCTTCGTGAATAGATATGTCCAGAATCCGAATGTAACCGAGGAGACAACGCGGTCGTTGGTATATCTTCCAGCTGCAATAAGGTCGGTAATGGTCTTGTCAACAATCGCTTTCTGCGGATGCTGTGAAAGCATTCCTCCCGATGCAAGCTGACTGCGAATCCAGTCCGAATCATTGAAATATGCCTTGTAATGCTCATTGATGGCATTTCGGAGAATCACCTCGAAGACATTCAGCATACCATAGAATTTTTGGCACAACTTCACATTATGCCGGTAAAGGATGATGGCTTTTGCTGTGTTACCGCCGCAAGCGGTTAAATACTTGTTAAGTCTTGCAGCCGAAAAGGCTCTTTCATATTCAGAATACTTCATACGCCTCAACCAATAATCTTTTGCAAAGATAAAAATAATCATTACATTTGCGACGTAATCCCCGGATGTCCCTGAGCAATCAAACATTCGGGTTTAGTCTTTATATAGGGTCTCTCATCTTGTATCAAGCAAATCATCCTACTCTCTTTTTGTCAATGTGAGCTGTAAAATATAAGCCCCGGAAGTCAGAGACCTCCGGGGCAGAATGTACTTCGCGACAAGACTACTTGTCAATCAGCGTCTTTCAGGACCGTTAAGCTTCAGCTTTAGGGAAAGGAAGGACTGAAACGTATGATTTGTCGTTAGCCTTCTTCTTGAAAGATACTACACCGTCTATCAAAGCGAAAAGAGTATGGTCTTTACCCATTCCCACGTTTTCACCTGGATAATGAACTGTTCCTCTCTGGCGTACGATGATGTTGCCAGCCTTAGCTGTCTGACCACCGAACAATTTGAGACCGAGGCGCTTGCTTTGTGATTCGCGGCCGTTCTTTGAACTACCGACACCTTTCTTGTGAGCCATAATCTAAACGTTTTTAATTAAGCGATTTCTTCAATTTGGATTTTGGTCAGATACTGACGGTGACCGTTCTTCTTCTGATAGCCCTTGCGGCGTTTCTTCTTGAAGATGATGACTTTGTCAGCCTTGCAATGCTCAAGCACAGTGGCTTTTACTGAAGAGCCCTCCACGAATGGAGCGCCAACGTTGACCTTACCCTCATTGTCGATAAGGAGTACTTTGTTGAATTCGAGAGCAGAGCCAACCTCAGCTGCCTGACGGTTCACGAAAATCTGCTTTCCAGCTTCAACCTTGAACTGCTGTCCTGCAATATCTACGATTGCGTACATAAAATAAATTTTAAAAATTTATAACCGCAAGCGGATGGCATCCTTATCAAGATAAGCCTCAACCACCTCTTAGTCAATAGCTTAACGGTTTTCTACCAATATTTCGGACTGCAAATGTACGAAACTTAATCTTTTCTGCAAAATATTTCAGCTGAAATCACCAGCTTTTGAACCTGTTTTGAAATGGTTCACGAAAATTATTACAGGTTATTGTTCAGCAGATTTTTCGATGATTTGAAAGTTTCGTAACTTGCATTCATAATTCAGAACCTGTTTTGAAATAGTTCTAAGAGTACAACCCCTATTTTTCAGAATATGAATACACGATTTGCCGTCTCATCTTTAATCACAATCCTAATCGCCACAACTATGGTACAGGCACAAGACATCAAGCTGCCGCAGCCACAATCTTCTCGCAACACATTGCAAGTGAGCGAAGCACTTGCCAAACGCCATTCAGTCAGGGAGTATTCACATAAAGAACTCTCCATCCAGGACTTGAGCGACCTCTGCTGGGCCGCCTGCGGACAAAGCCGCGACAAAGACCACATCACCGCCCCTACCGCGATGAACCGTCAGGAAATAAGGCTGTATGTATTTGACAGGAATGGAGCATACGAGTACCTTCCTGCAAAGAACGTTCTCAAACTCGTAGCAACAGGCGACAACCGAAGGCTTGTTGCCGGAGGAAAGGCATTCTCTCAGGATTTCGTATTGGACGCACCTCTCAGTCTCGTGATGGTGATTGACTTCGAAAAGTTCGGCTCAACCGGCCAGCGCGCCCTGATGATGGGCTGCGTCGATGCAGGTAACGTATCCGAAAACGTCAATCTCTTCTGCGAAGCCGCCGGTATGGTCACCGTTCCCCGCGCCACGATGGACATTGAAGGGATCCGCGCCCTCCTCGGACTCTCCGAAAATCAGCTTCCGATATTGAACAACCCTGTAGGATACCCAAAGGAATGATTCGGCATTGAAACATTCGGTTGGGGAGCGGGCAAGATTATTTCAATAGTATCTGCCCTTATGATGATTGCAAGCATGGCGATTTCCTATTTCGCTGAGGAAAAACGGAAGAATTCCAAATAAATAACGAATATCGAACTGTTGCTTTGGTATGGCTTATAGTAGCCGTATTCTTTTGATAGCCAGCTGGTATTCAGCAAAAACCTGATTTATTCTGACAATGGTTGGCAGCTGGTATGGCGGTGTGAATGGCTTTCAAATTTTATATCTTTGAAGAATCGCCGTATGGATTTTATAAAATACATTTTACAATTTTGTAAAACATAACTATATTTGCTGAGCAAAATTGATGTTACAATTATGTACGAGAGACAGCATCTTCAGGTATTGAAGTCCAGAATGGCCGAACCAAGAAGGACTATACAGGTGATAATGGGCCCCCGCCAGGTGGGTAAATCCACTATGGTAGGGCAATTCATTGAGCAGGCCGGCGCACCTTGCAGCCTTTTCAGCGCCGATGGCGTCGGAAAGAGCAATGCTGAGTGGATATCTGAGAGATGGCATGAGGCCCGCACTTTGATGATGCTGAACAAAGAGCCGGAAAGGATACTGATCATCGATGAAATCCAGAAGATTACCGGATGGAGCGATGTGGTCAAGAAAGAATGGGACCAGGATACGCGCGACAAAAGGAACCTCAAGGTTATCCTGTTAGGGTCTTCAAGGCTGCTGATTCAGAAGGGGCTGGAAGAGACTCTTGCCGGCCGCTTTGAGACCATAAAGATGGGGTATTGGGAATGGCCGGAGATGCAGCAGGCATTCGGCTTCACTATGGAAGAGTTTGTGTATTTCGGAGGATTCCCTGGTCTGGCTCCGTATGTAAAGGATGAGGACCGGTGGCGCGACATGATGGATGATTCAATAATTTATCCTATCCTTACAAGGGACATCCTTGAAGTGGAGGAGATTCGCAATCCGGCTCTTCTACGTCAGGTATTTGAAGTGGCCTCCATCTATTCATCCCACGAATTATCCATAACAAAGATGCAGGGTGTCATCAATAGCGGAACCGTTCCCACAATCGGTTCTTATCTCAAGATCCTTGATGAAACGATGCTTGTCAAGCCCATGTTCAAGTATGAGCCTTCGGCTGTCGGGACAAGAAATTCCGTACCCAAGTTGCAGACATATAACAATGCTTTTCGAAACCGCTACTGCGAACACACATTCAAAGAGGCTCTCATGAGCAAGAACGAGTGGGGCCGGCAGGTTGAATCGGCTGTTGGTGCATTCCTCCTCGGGAGGTCCACAACAGACAAGTTTGATGTTCTGTACTGGAGAAACGACAAGAAGAAGGAATGTGATTATGTTCTCAAAAAAGGTGAGCGGCTGATTGCCATAGAAGCAAAAAGCGGCTCTGCCAAGAACGACAGTGGTTATCTAGAGTTCAAGGAGAAGTTCAAGGGCAGCATAATCCAATCATTCATTGCCGGTCCTGAGGGCTTGCCACTTGAAGATTTCTTCAGGCTGAATTTCAGGGACTTGTTCAAACATCCACTTGGATAGTGTGAATTGACCGACGAAAAGGGAACCGTGTTCGGTTGCCAGTTGTGAAAACATCAGGAGCGGGAAGTGATTCTCGCTCTTTTTGTTATGGAGCTAGGCTGACAAAATGTCATAAAAATGGCAGGTGGCTCATATCTTGCAGGATGAGTGGCGTTGGCGGGAACCGCACGGAGCATCCGGAGTCCGGGCAATTCCGTTTGGCCAGCAAAAAGGAGAAAAAGATATGAGCAATGGAATGAACAACGAAAAGATGGAATTTCTCAACAAGTATGCAGTGAACCTCAATGAGAAGGCTCGCGGAGGAAAGTTGGACCCGGTAATAGGACGCGACGACGAAGTCCGCCGCGTACTGCAGATACTCAGCCGCCGCACCAAGAACAACCCTATACTTGTGGGTGAGCCTGGCGTGGGAAAGACGGCTATCTCTGAAGGCATCGCACAACGTATAGTGAACGGTGACGTACCTGAGAATCTGAAGAGCAAATCAATATACTCACTTGATATGGGAGCGCTGATTGCGGGCGCAAAGTACCAGGGAGAGTTCGAAGAACGCCTGAAAGGTGTAGTTCAAGCAGTTACGGAAAGTGATGGAGAAATCATCCTCTTCATAGATGAGATACACACCCTTGTGGGAGCAGGAAGGACCGGCGGCGCAATGGATGCTGCGAACATACTTAAGCCGGCCCTTGCACGTGGCGAACTCAGGGCGATTGGATCGACCACTCTTGACGAATACCAGAAGTATTTCGAAGAGGACAAGGCTCTTGAACGCCGTTTCCAGATGGTGATGGTGGATGAGCCTACAGTGGCGGAAAGCATATCCATCCTTCGCGGGCTCAAGGAGAAATACGAGAACCACCACAAGGTACGCATCGAAGACGATGCTATAATCGCCGCAGTAGAGCTGTCTCACAGGTACATAACAAACCGTTTCCTGCCTGACAAGGCGATTGACCTCGTGGACGAGGCCGCTTCAAAACTCCGCCTGGAGCTCAATTCCGTTCCGGAATGCATCGATGAGCTCAACTGCAGGATAAAGCAGCTGGAGATTGAGAAAGAGGCTATAAAACGTGAGGGAGAATCCCCTAAGCTCAAGGTGATTGAAGAGGAACTTGCCTCTGCCAGAACAGAGCAGTCGAAACTCAACGCCCAATGGGACAGCGAAAAGATGCTTCTCAAGGCCATTTCGGAAAACCGTGCTGCGATAGAACAGTACAGACGCGAAGCGGACGATGCTGAAAGACGCGGCGACTATGGAAGAGTGGCCGAGCTGCGTTACGGTAAGATGGCACAGGCTGCCGCTGAAATAGAGAAACTTGAAAAGCAGAAAGAGGAGAACCCGTCCCCTATCATGAACGAATCTGTCACTGATGAAGATATAGCCGAAGTGGTGGCCAAGTGGACAGGGATTCCTGTAAACAAAATGCTTGAGAGCGAACGTGAAAAACTGCTTCACATAGAAGAAGTCCTGCACAGGAGGGTCGTAGGTCAGGAAGAGGCCATCGAGGCTGTTTCGAATGCTGTGAGGCGCTCGCGCGCAGGCCTCCAGAACGAAAAGCGCCCTATCGGAAGCTTTATGTTCCTCGGTACCACCGGAGTCGGCAAGACAGAACTTGCCAAGGCTCTTGCCGAGTACCTCTTCAACGACGAGAATATGATGACCAGGATAGATATGAGCGAGTATCAGGAACGCCATACTGTCAGCCGTCTGGTCGGAGCGCCTCCGGGATACGTGGGATACGATGAAGGAGGTCAATTGACAGAGGCAGTCCGTCGCAAGCCGTATTCTGTGATTCTCCTCGACGAGATAGAGAAAGCTCATCCGGATGTATTCAACGTTCTGCTGCAAGTACTTGATGACGGCAGACTTACCGACAACAAAGGACGTACGGTGGATTTCAAGAACACGATTCTGATTATGACTTCCAACCTCAAGCCGGAACTTGTCAAGGAGAGTTTCCGTCCTGAGTTCATCAACCGCATTGACGAAATAATCACCTTCCACGCGCTCTCTCCGGCAGACATAAGGAAGATTCTCGAACTGCAGATTTCGCAGCTCAAGGAAAAGCTCGCTTCAATGGACATTTCCGTCAAATTCACGGAAGATTTCCTGGAATACCTGAGCGATAAAGGTTACGATCCGGCATACGGAGCCCGTCCGGTGAAGAGGGTGCTTCAGAGGGAGCTGATCGATGAACTTGCACGCAAGCTGCTTGACGGCTCGCTCAAGCGGGGAACAGATATTACGGCAACCTTCGAGAACGGGGTCCTCGTTCTCAAATAGCAGAAAACAAATCAGATATCGAGCAGGTTCGGACGGAGCCTCCGGGTACGTTCAAGGGCCTGCTCGTCCTGCCATTGGGAGATTTTCTTCGGGTCCCCGCTCAACAGCACGTCAGGTACCTTCCAGCCATTGAACTCGGCAGGTCTCGTATATACCGGAGGAGCGAGAAGCCCGTCCTGGAAAGAATCGGACAGAGCGGATGTTTCATCACCGAGAGCACCGGGGATGAGCCGCACTACTGCGTCGGTGATGATTGCAGCAGGGATCTCCCCACCGCTCAGGACGTAGTCCCCCACCGATATCTCTCTGGTTATCAAATGCTCACGAATACGATGGTCGATACCTTTATAATGTCCGCAGAGAATAATGAGATTGTTCTTTATTGAAAGTTCGTTTGCAATCCCCTGGCTGAGTATCTCTCCGTCCGGGGATGTGTATATGACTTCGTCGTACTCTCTTTCCGACTTCAATTTGGAAATAAGGTTGAACACCGGTTCCACCATCATCACCATACCGGCATCTCCGCCGAAACTGTAGTCATCAACCTGCCTGTACCGGCCCAGGCCCCACTCCCGGATATTGTGGACTTGTATTTCCACAAGGCCCTTGTCCCTGGCTCTCTTCACGATTGAATGTCCGAGCGGGCTTTCCAGGAGTTCAGGTACGACTGTTAGTATATCTATCCTCATATCATATCGTCAAACAGAGCGCAAAATTAGCATTATTAATTGAAAAATCTTATATTTGCGAGTTATTACTTTTATAGTCAATATTATGAGCGAAAATCCAAACCCAATTGTTCCCGAAACTGAAGTTGCAGTTGAGACTCAGCAGACAAATGAGGAGCAATCTGTAGAACAAGTCAACTATTCCGAAAAAGGACTTAAAGAACTCGTTGATTCACTTGCCAGCGCACTTGAGAACGACACCATGCAGGAGTTGTACAAGCATGCGGAAATGATCAAGGCCGCTTTTTACAAGACCTTGAGAAAGGAGAAAGTGGCAGCCGGAGGCGATGCTTCCGCATCCACTGAAGTGGCTTCCGACGCAGAGTCGGGAGAAGAAGGCGGCAAGACAAATCCTTTTGAGGAAGTTGAACAGGCGTTCAAGGATCTTTTCGCCAAATATAAGGAGAAGAAGGCTCTCTACACCCAGGAAATCGAAAAGATGAAGGAAGAGAACTTCACCGTCAAAAGTGCAATCCTTGAAGACCTCAAGGCCCTTGTGGACAAGAAAGATGACCTCGGACAGGCCTTCCCTCAGTTCAGGGATATCCAAAGCCGCTGGAAAGCAGCAGGTCCGGTGCCTCAGGCCAAGTCAAAGGAGTTGTACGACACCTACCAGCACTATGTTGAGATGTTCTATGACTATGTCAAGATAAACAAGGAATTCCGTGACCTCGATTTCAAGAAGAATCTTGAAGTGAAGGAGGAACTTTGCCGCAAGGCTGAGGAACTTGACAAGGAAGAGAACGTAGTTGAAGCTTTCCGCACACTCCAGAAGCTCCACGAGCAGTGGAAGGAACTCGGCCCGGTAAGCAAGGAGTTCCGCGAATCAATCTGGGACCGCTTCAAGGCTGCAACAGCAGTTATAAACAAGAAGCACCAGGCATTCTTCGAGGAGCAGAAAGGCAACCTCAAGGAAAACCTCGAAGCCAAGACCGCTCTCTGTGAAAAGGTTGAGGAAATCGCAGCGAAAGAGGTGAAGGATTCCAATATGTGGAACACCCTCAGCAAGGAGATAGAGAACATCCAGAAGGAGTGGCGTACCATCGGTATGACTGCCAAGAAGGACAATCAGAAAATATACGACCGTTTCCGCGCTGCCTGCGACGAATTCTTTGCCAAGAAGCGTGATTTCTACTCTGAGTTCAAAGGTCAGATGCAGGACAATATGGCCAAGAAGATAGCCATCTGCGAGAAAGCCGAGGCTCTCAAGGACAGCACCGACTGGAAGGCCACTTCCGAGGCGCTCGTGGAACTTCAGAAAGAGTGGAAGGAGATTGGCCCGGTATCCCGCAAGAAATCAGAGCAGATATGGAAACGTTTCCGCGCTGCCTGCGATGAATTCTTCAACAACCGCGACAAGAACGGCGGAAGCAAAGGTTCGGAATATGCCGCAAACCTTGAGCGTAAACTGTCCATAATCGATGAGATAAAGGAATTTGCAGCCGAGTCAAAGGAAGATGCTCAGGAGGCATACAAGGCTTTCCTTCAGCGTTGGAATGAGATTGGTTTCGTTCCTTTCAAGGAGAAGGCAAAGGTACAGGATTCATTCCGTGAGGCCCTCAATGAAAAGTTCAGCGACCTGCGCGAATATGTGAATAAAGGAGCCAGGAACGTCCGCCACAAAGTTGAGACTGAACGCGACAAACTTGTCCAGAAGTTCGTCAAGAAAGAGCAGGAAATAGCCACCTGGGAGAACAATCTCGGATTCTTTGCCAAGTCAAAGAACGCTGAACTGCTTCTGAAGGATCTTTACAAGAAGATTGACGAGGCCAAGGAAGAACTTGCAGACCTTGAGGCCAAAATAAAGGAAATGGACAGGCAAAACGAGCAGGAGTAGAAGATGAGTGGGGAAAAAAGCAACAGTGTAGTCGGATTTGCGCTGATAGGAATCATCCTGCTTGGATTCAGCTGGTACAACACCAGACAATTGGAAAAACAGCAGAAGGAGCAGTTCGTCCGCGACTCGATCGCAGCCGTTGAAGCATTGAAGAATGCGCCGGCGGAGTCTCTTCCAAACGATGCCGCAATACTTCCGGAGAGCGACTCTGCTGTCGAGGAAGTTCCTCTCTACCAAAGTGAATGGCTGAACAATGCATACAATCTCGCAGAAGAGACCTATACTCTTGAAAACGACAGGATCCGTGCAGTCATCACCAACAAGGGAGCACAGTTCAAGGAAATCCTCATAAAGGATTATTATACCTACGACAGTTCAGCCCTCTACCTCATCCGTCCGGACAGGAGCATGCTCGACTTTGAGTTGAACGCAGAGCAATGGCTCAATACAAGCGAGTTGAAATTCAGGATGATATCTTCTTCCCAGGAGGCACTCACCCTGCGTCTCGACTTCGACGGGGAGTCATACGTCGATGCTGTATATTCTCTTGCCGACGGCAGCAATATGATTGACTACTCACTTCACTTCGTCGGGATGGACGACATCCTTGACCAGCGTACCAACAATATGACCATGAAGTGGGTCGTGGATATGCCCCGTCTGGAAAAGGGCTATCAGAACGAACGCAACTATTCGGCAGTGGCTTACCGCTATGCTTCGAACAACAACGTAAAAACCATAGGCCAGAGAAAGGAATCGGCCAAGGAAACCTTAAGCGCAAATTTGAGATGGTTCGGTTTCCAGCAGCAGTTCTTCTCCGCCATTATGTTGGCTGACAACAATTTCAGCGCAGGAACCCTTGTAAACAAGTTCTATCCGGAAGGGAATGCTGATGGTGACCTGATGCAGTCAGGTGCTGAAATGACAATCGAAATCGACAACCGCAGCGCGGACTTCACCCTCCCGTTCCACTTCTACGCAGGTCCTAACCACTATTTCACCCTCAAGTCGTATGACGAAGGTTTCGAAAAGATTATTCCTCTGGGTGGCAAGGTGATAGGTACAATAAGCCGCTATGTGATAATTCCGGTGTTCAACTGGCTCAACAAGTCAATCGCAAACTACGGAATAATCATCCTTCTGCTGACACTTATGCTGAAGATAGTGATTTCCCCTCTTACCTGGAAGTCATACACATCTTCCGCAAAGATGAAAGTGCTTCAGCCTGAGATTCAGAAGATCAACGAGAAATATCCGAAACAGGAAGATGCGATGAAGAAGCAGCAGGCCACTATGGACCTGTACAAGAAAGCCGATGTAAGCATGCTTGGAGGATGTCTTCCTATGCTTCTCCAGTTCCCTGTTCTCTGGGCGATGTTCCGATTCTTCCCTGCATCCATAGAGCTTCGTCAGGAAGGATTCCTCTGGTGCCACGACCTCAGTGCCTACGATTCCATCCTCGATTTCGGATTCAGGATTCCTTTGTACGGAGACCATATATCTCTCTTCGCTCTCCTGATGGGAATCACGATGTGGGGATATTCAAAGATGACTCTCGGCAACCAGCCTGACAATGCACAGATGCCGGGAATGAAATTCATGCAGGTATGGTTCATGCCTATCTTCATGGTATTCGTCTGCAACAACCTCTCTGCCGGTTTGAGTTACTACTATATGCTGAGCAACCTCCTGACAATCGGCCAGAACTGGGTTATCCGCAAATGGTTCGTGGACGAAGATAAAATCCGCGAAAGAATCAGGCAGAAGACCAGTTCCAAGGACGCTCCGAAGAAATCGGCGTTCCAACAGAGGCTTGAGGCCGCATATAAAGCCCAACAGGAGCAGATGAAGAACCAGAAAAGAAAATAAATGTCAATAGCACAGGTTATCACAAGACTCCATAATGAACTGCCACCCGCTGTAAAGCTCGTGGCAGTTTCAAAATACAAAAGCGCCGAAGCAATAATGGAAGCCTACGGAGCAGGTCAGAGAGTGTTCGGAGAGAACAGACCTCAAGAATTGGCGGCCAAGGCAATAGCTCTTCCAAAGGACATAGAATGGCACTTCATCGGTCACCTTCAGACCAACAAGGTCAAGATGGTGCTTCCGTATATAGCCCTCCTGCATTCATTGGATTCAGTACATCTTATTGAAGAGGTGAACAAGGAGGCGGGAAAACTCGGGCGCAGGATTGAATGTCTGATAGAAGTCCATATCGCACAGGAGGAAAGCAAACAGGGATTCACTCCCCAGGAAGCCATTTCCCTTTCCGAACGCTTCAGCGAGTGGCCTGACATAAGATTCAGAGGAGTGATGGGAATGGCATCATTCGTGGAAGACAGAGACCGGATTCGTGAAGAATTCCGCAGATTGAAGCAGGTTGCAGCTCAGATTGCCGGGAAAGTGCCTGATTTCGACCAGATATCGATGGGAATGTCGTCAGACTATCCTATTGCAATAGAAGAAGGCTCCACCATAGTGCGAATCGGCACAGAAATATTCGGAAGCAGGGGCTGAATCAGAAAGGATAGCCGATACCGAAGTGAAGGGCGTACCCTTCTTCCTTGAACCATTGCTTCGGGCCAAGCCAGGATTGCTGCCTCGGGTCATAGAGTTTGTATCCGATATCCAGACGGACAAGCACGAGCCCGAAATCAAGTCTCGCACCAAGGCCCCAGTCAAGACCGCTGGAACGCAACATTGTCTTGAATCTGAACTCCGCATCTTCGTCGAGCAGACCAAGTTTGTGATTGACTCTGTTTTGCATCAACCAGATATTTCCGGCATCAGCGAAGACGCAGCCTTTGAGTTTCCAGACAATTGGGAATCGGAATTCCGCATTAGCTTCAAGGCGCATATCACCGGTCTGGTTACGGATGATATACCCATCGTACAGTTCCGCACAGCCCGGACCTATCGTCCTTGCCTGCCATCCTCTCATACTGTTGGCGCCACCGGCATAGAATGAATGCTCCTCAGGCAGATTGAAAGAATTGCCATAGGTGAATCCAGCTCCGGCCAGAAGCCTCGTAGCCAGTGCGAACTGGTTTGACGACCCGAAACGTAAAGTATTCACAGCTGAGAGTTCCAACCTCACGAACTGGTTGTAATTCAAGTTGAAGAGAGTGCGTTCACCCTCATCCTCATCTTTGCCGGAAAGTGAATATAGCGCATTGACCAGATTGCCGGCAGTAACCAGATTGCCTCGGAAATAAAAGTATGTATGGTCAGGATTGATCTGGTTGCTTGTAGTATAATAGACACTTGAACGGCTTCCCAAGTCTATGTGACTCACAAAGGAGGCAATAATTGTAGGGTCCGGAATCTTCTGAATGAACTCCTCGGAAATGTTTTTCGTGTTCACAAGACTCAGCCATACAGGAGCAACCTGGAAAGAAAGCCTGTTGTCGTTCCGGTTCCAGAGGTAACCGTATTGGAACGATACCACGTCACGCGTGTATTCCGGACGGTCATTGTAACTGAAAGAAGCCCTTATCTCAGTCTTCGGAACTTTTCTGTTGAAGAAACGCTGAGGCAGCAGCCAGAACTGAGGCACGACAAGTGAAGTATTGAACGAGAATTCATTTGCCCGGACCGGGTCATTGAACCTGAACTGAAAATTCCCTTTGAATCCCAGGTTCCAAATCTCGCCTCCCCCGAAAATGTTCTTGTGGCTGTATATCAGGGACGGGGTTACACCGAAAAGACCGTTGGAGTTGAACGATGCATCAAGGTTCACCTTGACTGACTGTATCTTCGACGGAGAAAGCAGGATGTTGCAGCTCAACGATGAAGAGTCTGCCTCGTCAATCTGCATATTAACGGTGCTGAATGCCGGTACGCTCGTGAACCGTTCATAAGTGTTGGATATTGTCTCCTCACTGTAAAGGCTGCCCTCTTCTATCCTGTTGAGACTGTTGAGAAAATTCGGTCTCACCTTGAGACCTGCCTGAGGCATTATATTGACTTTTGAAATCACATACCTCTTGTGAGGACTTGCGTTTTCAGGCGATTCGTTGCGTGTGTACTCCTCAATGTTCACATTGAGCTTTGCCATTGAAGGAACGGTCGTTGTGTCAGCGAAATAGAAAAAATAGTTCTTGCTGAAACCCCAGTAACCGTGATTCCTGAAGAGCTGTGCAAGACGTTCACTCTCCTTCTCAAGGGCATCCTGTGAAAGAGGGTCGCCCGGAAAGATGGTATAGTTTGTCGAATCAGCCTGCATTATTGCGTTCAGGACAGTATCCCTGACAGTGTATCTGATGCTTTCCACGGGATATTGTTTTCCCAGATGGATGTCGTACCTGACAAAGGCCTTCCTGTCCTTCACATCAGTACTGGCCGACACTTCCGAGCCGTAATATCCCATATACTCAAGGTGGTTGAGTATGCCTGTGATGGAGGGCTGGACGAGAGTGGAGTCGAAAACCACAGGTGCCTGACCGAGTTTTTCACAGAACCTGTCCCATCCGCTTCCATTTCCGTTGCTCCAGTTGTACACACACAGAAAAGGGTTGAAACGGCCAACGAAATAGCCGTTCGGCTTCTGTTTTATATATGGTGTGAGGTCGGAGACATCATAATCTCCCCCATCGACAATCCTTATGGTATTGTCGGCCAGACGCAGTTCACCCTCCTGCAGACGCCTTGTCGTAGAACAAGATGCCGCCAGCAGCAAAATGACCAGTATTATGGCCGGTCCTCTCTTCATAAGGTTGTCCCCCTGCGTCTGAATTCACTGCAGGTGATTGCCGTGGCCACGGCTACGTTAAGAGACTCGGAAGTGGCTCTGTCACCCGCAAACGAAGGAATATGTATCTTTGAAGAAACCAATGCCTCCACTTCATATGAGATGCCGTTCGATTCGGAGCCCATCACGATTACGCCGGAATGGTGCAGATCGGCAGTATATATGTTATCACCCTCGAGAAATGTACCGTAAATCGGAACACCTGAAGGCCTGGCCACCTCCCTTATGTACTTTTCCAGATTGCAATACGAGACATTGACACGGAATATCGCCCCCATCGTTGCCTGCACCACCTTTGGATTGTAGATTTCCACACAGTCTTCAGAAGCAGCTATATCCTTGATTCCGAACCAGTCGGCTATGCGGATGATGGTCCCCATATTGCCCGGGTCCCTGACGGAATCAAGAGCCAGGACAAGATCATTTCCCGGTTCCGGCGGCTCCTGACGAGGTTTCTGCCTGACCACGGCAAGTACGGGTGAAGGTGAAGAGAGCATTGTAATCCGTGCCATAGCATCCTCTCCGATATCCGACGTGCGGAAAATCTTCACAACTTCATAACCGGAATCCAATGCTTCCTGAACGAGCTTTTCACCTTCAACAACGAAAAGTCCCTCACTGTCACGGAACTTCTTCCTTGACAATGAACGTATGAGGCTTGTTTCGCTGCGGCTGATCATATCCGGGCTGTCTCAGAGATTGTTTAGGAACCGGTTTTGAAATGGATGTCAGCGGTTGCTGTACATATCTTCGTAATATTTCTCGTATTCGCCGCTGGTGATGTCGTCCATCCACTCCTGATTGTCAAGATACCAGCGGACTGTCTTCTCTATTCCTTCCTCGAACTGAAGGCTCGGCTCCCAGCCAAGTTCCTTCTGGAGCTTCGTAGAATCGATGGCGTAGCGGAGATCATGTCCGGCGCGGTCGGTAACGTATGTGATGAGGTCGAGGTCTTCACCTTCACTTCGTCCGAGAAGGCGGTCTACAGTCTTTATCAGAACTTTGATTATGTCGATGTTCTTCCACTCGTTGAAACCGCCAATATTGTAGGTTTCAGCCACTTTTCCGTTGTGGAATATGGTGTCTATCGCCCTTGCATGGTCCTCGACATAGAGCCAGTCACGGACATTCTCCCCCTTTCCGTAGACAGGAAGAGGTTTGCGATGGCGTATATTGTTGATGAAGAGTGGAATAAGCTTCTCAGGGAACTGATATGGGCCGTAATTGTTTGAACAGTTGGTAACTATTGTAGGCATTCCGTATGTATCGTGGAAGGCTCTTACGAAATGGTCGCTGCTCGCCTTGGATGCGCTGTAGGGGCTGTGAGGCATATATTTCAAATCTTCGGTGAAGAACTTCGTGCCATAGGCGAGATGGTGGCTTCCGGAGCTTGCCTTTGTGGTGAACGGCGGTTCAACTCCCTGAGGGTCGGTCATTTCGAGAGCTCCATAGACCTCATCGGTGGAGATATGGTAGAAACGCTTCCCTTCGAATTTTTCAGGCAGGCTCTCCCAATACAGCTTCGCTGCCTGGAGCAGGCTCAGAGTTCCCATCACGTTGGTACGTGCGAAAGTGAACGGATCCTTGATTGAGCGGTCTACGTGGCTCTCCGCTGCAAGATGAATCACCCCATCAACTTTCTCCCTGCACATCAGTGAGTAAACTGTATCAAAATCACAGATGTCCGCCTTGACGAAAGAGTAGTTCGGCTTGTTTTCTATATCCTTGAGATTGGCGAGATTCCCCGCATAGGTAAGTTTATCCAGATTGATGATGTGATAATCAGGATATTTGTTTACGAAAAGCCTTGTGACGTGCGATCCGATGAATCCGGCACCACCTGTGATGAGAATAGTTTTCTTCATTTCTTCAATTATAAAATCATATCGTACAAAAGTAGCAAATTACATCAAAAAATGCTACTTTTGCAGGGTAAAACGATAACAAAACAATGAAGGATTCGATTATTATTTTGACAGGTGGCGGTCCTGCTCCGGGAATGAATACCGTCGTAGGCTCACTTACCAAGGCATTCTTAAGCAACGGATACCGCGTGCTCGGTCTTCACGGAGGTTATTCCGGACTTTTCTCAACAAATCCGAAATATGAAGAGATGGACTTCTTCAAAGCTGACACCATCTTCAACAGAGGCGGTTCCTACCTTATGATGAGCCGTTTCAAACCTACCAACGAGGATTTCGAGAAGAATTTCAACCTCAAGCTCTTCCAGGAGAACAACATCAAGCTTCTGGTGACTGTCGGAGGAGACGATACCGCCTCTACCGCAAACCGCATTGCGAAATTCCTGGAATCAAAGAAATATCCGATCCGCAACATCCACGTACCTAAGACTATCGACAACGACCTTCCTCTTCCGGACAATACCCCGACCTTCGGTTTCAACTCTGCGAAAGATGAAGGAGCCCATATCGCACGCACAGCATACGAAGATGCACGCACTTCAGGCAACTGGCTGATTATCTCAGCGATGGGACGCAGTGCCGGGCATCTTGCCCTCGGTATCGGCAAGGCCACTCACTGCCCGATGACCATCATACCTGAAATGTTCAACAAGACTGACATCACAATCGACAAGATTGTAAAGCTCACTATGTCAGCCATCATCAAGAGAAAGATCCTCGGGATTCCGTACGGAACGGTAGTAGTTGCCGAAGGCGTATTCCACGACCTTGACCCTGAAGACCTCAAATCAACAGGCGTGCATATGACTTATGACGAGCACGGACACCCTGAGCTCGGCAAGATTTCAAAGGCTGTCCTCTTCAACGACATACTTGAGAAGGAACTCGGCAAGATCTCTCTCAAGGTCAAGACCCGCCCTATCGAGATAGGTTATGACGTACGCTGCCAGGATCCTATCGCATACGACCTTACATACTGCACTGAACTCGCACTCGGAGCATACGAGCTTTTCGCAAAGGGTGAGACCGGATGTATGGTGTTCGTCGATGCCAACGGTGAGGCTCATCCTCTCTATCTGCACGACCTTCAGAACGAAGAGGGCAAGATTCCGCCACGTCGCGTAAGCATCGAAGGCGGTACTGCACAGAGCTACTACGGACAGATCTGCCATTACATCACTCCGGCAGACTACGAAGAAGCCGGCAAATATGTGCAGAACCCTGAAGAATACGACTTCAAGAAGATTCTGAATTGGTAAAGACCATAATATACCAGATGCTTGTAAGAGCCTTCGGAGCACGGAACTGCGTGCCGGGAGGCTCTTACAGTGTTAATGGTTCCGGCAAATTCGCAGACATCAGCGACGACTACCTCCGGAAGCTCAAGCAGCTTTCCGTGGGTGCTGTCTGGTACACCGGAATCATATCCCACGCCACCAAGACTCATTTCCGCGGAGTACCGGACTGCAACCCTTCAATAGTGAAGGGAGAAGCCGGCTCGCCTTACGCCATTCGCAACTATTTTGACGTGGACCCTGCGCTGGCGCTTAATCCCGATAACCGTATGGCTGAGTTTCAAGCCCTTGTGGACAGGACACACAAGGCGGGTATGAAGGTGGTCATTGATTTCGTACCCAACCACGTCTTCAGGTCCTACGATACTTACTTCACAAAAGAGAATTTCCATCTGCTTGATGAGCCGCTGCATCTTCCGGAAGAGTTGTGCAGCGATTATCAGGAGAATCCGGCAAAGGCGACAGGAAACGATGTCTTCCACGCCTATCCGTCCGTAAGGGACTGGTACGACACCGTCAAGCTCAACTACAACAACCGCTCGACCTGGACGAAGATGCTTGACATACTCAAATTCTGGATATCGAAAGGCATCGACGGATTCAGGTGCGATATGGTGGAGATGGTTCCGGCCGATTTCTTCAGGTGGGCAATCGGTAACGTACGGGAAATAAGGCCTGATCTGCTTTTCATTGCAGAAGTTTATGACAGGAACAACTACCGTAAATACGCTTCAGCCGGGTTTGACCTGCTCTACGACAAAACCGGCTTCTACGATGCTCTCCGAGGTATAGTCGGAGGCTACCGTCCGGCATCCTGCCTGACGCAGGAGTGGCAGCAGACAGGTGAGCTGCAGCCGAAGATGCTCAATTTCCTCGAGAACCACGATGAGCAGAGGGTTGCATCATCTTTCTTCGCTTCAAGCGGCAAGGCTGTCTTCCCTGCCCTGGCAGTTTCACTCCTGTTCAATACTGCTCCTTTCATGATATATTTCGGTCAGGAGTTCGGTGAGAAAGGTATGGAAGCGGAAGGCTTCAGCGGATGTGACGGTCGTACGTCAATATACGATTACTGTATCGTCCCGTCGGTCAAAAGGTTTCTGCAGGACCGTCTTTCCGTGGATGAAACCGTCGTTTACAAAGAGTACTGCCGGCTGATGCGGATAGCAACCGCAGACGCTATCTTCTCAAAAGGAAAAACGTTCGACCTTATGTACGTCAATCCTTCCTCCGAACATTTCGATCCTGAAAGACAGTTTGCGTGGATGCGCGGCCACGCCGGTGCTGCGATGCTGATAGTGGCCAACTTCAGTGCGTCACCCGTGGACGTGAAGGTGAACATTCCTAAGGAAGCCTTTGACTATCTTGGAATAGAGCGGCAAGCCACCTGTGTGGATGTACACGTCAATGCCCGCGACTATATGCGCATTGACGTATCAGAATAAGATCTATTCAAAACAGATTCTAATTTGGAACATGTTTTGAGTTGGTTCTTAGAACCTGTTCTTATTTTTTCGTAACTTTGCTCTTTGGAACTCATTTGGAAATGGCGAAAATTTCGAAAACAGCAGCTAAGGAGAGAATAGAGTTACTGAAGAAGGAACTCGAGAGGCATAATCACAACTATTATGTCCTCAACTCCCCTACCATCAGCGATTTCGAATTTGATCTCCTGATGAGCGAACTGCAGACACTTGAGAAGATTTTTCCCGAGTTCGCTATGGCAGACAGCCCGACTCAGCACGTAGGAAGCGACCTCAATGCAGCAGGTACACTTGAATTTGTACAGATCCCGCACCGGTACCCGATGCTCTCGCTCAGCAACACGTACAGCCACGAAGAAATGGCCGAATTCTGCAACAGACTGGAAAAGACCACTTCACGCAAAGCCACATACTCCTGTGAACTGAAGTTCGACGGTACCGCAATCTGCCTGACATACCGCAAGGGGAAACTTGTTCACGCCCTGACTCGCGGGGACGGTACAAAAGGTGACGACGTATCCCGTAACGTAGTGAACATCCGAACGATACCGACTGTATTGAAAGGCAGCGACATACCGGATGAATTCGAAATAAGGGGCGAGATATATATGCCTTTCGAGGCTTTTGAGAGGTTGAATGCCGAAAAAGCCGACAAAGGTGAAGAACCTTTTGCAAATCCGAGGAATGCAGCCTCCGGCTCCCTCAAGCTGCAGAACCCTGAGGAGATGAAGGAGCGCGGACTGGACTGCGTGCTTTACCATATCCTCGGCGAGAATCTGCCTTTCACCACTCACAGTGAAGCTATTACCGCAGCCAGAAGCTGGGGCCTGCCTACATCCGAATACAGCGAAATAGCCCAAAGCGTGGATGAAGTGCTTGCATACATAGAGAAATGGGACACTTTGCGCAAGGGCCTCCCTTTCGCCACGGACGGAATAGTGATAAAGGTGAACGAGCTTGACTTGCAGCGGCAGCTGGGAATGACAGCAAAGTCACCTCGATGGGCCACTGCCTACAAGTTCAAGCCTGAACAGGCTCTTACTCCTCTCCTTTCGGTAGATTATCAGGTCGGCCGCACCGGTGCGATAACTCCGGTAGCAAACCTTGAACCTGTGCCTCTTTCAGGAACGATTGTAAAAAGAGCATCCCTTCATAACCTCGACCAGATGCAATTGCTTGACATACACATAGGTGACTATGTCTATGTCGAGAAGGGCGGTGAGATTATACCTAAGATCACCGGAGTGGAACTTTCCAGAAGGCCTGCCGATGCTGCGCTTCCGGACTTCCCTGCTCTTTGCCCCGACTGCGGAACACCTCTTGAAAGGGACGAAGACGAGGCCAAGCACTATTGCCCGAACAGCAACGGATGCCCTACACAGATAAAAGGCCGTTTCATACACTTCATCAGCCGCAAGGCGATGGACATACTTGCAGGAGATGCCACGATAGAGCAGTTGTACGACAAAGGACTCATCCGCAAGCTGCAGGACCTCTACTCTCTTACAAAAGAGCAGTTGCTAACTCTTGAAGGATGGCAGGAGAAATCTGCCGACAATTTCCTTCAAAGCATAGGAAAGAGCAAGTCTGTACCGTTCGCCAGAGTGCTGTTCGCACTCGGCATACGCCATATCGGTGAGCAGAACGCCAAGATGCTCGCCTCTCATTACGGAAGCCTCGACGCACTTATGGATTCACCTCGCGAAGAGTTGCTGCAGATAGATGGAATTGGAGACGTAATGGCCGATTCCATCATATCTTTCTTCGATGACATAGAAAATCTTGCCACAGTGGAGAAACTGAGGGACAACGGATTGCAGATGGCCATCGAAGAATCCGGCACATCAAGGCTTTCGGACAGGCTTGCAGGTGCGACAGTAGTGGTATCCGGCAACTTCTCCATTTCAAGGGAAGAGATGAAGGCTCTTGTAGAAGCCCACGGAGGAAAGAACTCCGGCTCGGTCAGCGGCAGGACCACATATCTGCTTGCCGGAGAGAAGAGCGGCCCGGAGAAGATGAAAAAGGCAGCTTCGTTGGGTGTGAAAGTTATTTCGGAAGATGAATTTTACTCAATAATCAAAGGATGAACCTGTTCTTCGCACGCATAAGGGATTTTGTCGCGAGTCTTGTCAAATTCCTGTCCCACGACCTCTGGGAACTGGATTTCAGCGAGATTGGCAAGAGCCGTGCACGCTATGCGAAGCATCTTCAGGCAGTGATACTCACCATCAAGGGTTTCACCCGCAACCGCGTTGGAAGGGAGGCTGTGGCCTTGAGTTTTTTCAGCACTATGGCCGCCGTACCGATGGTTGCTGCCATCCTTTTCGTTTCCAACGGATTCGGCCTTGACAAAGTCCTGGCGGATATGTTGTACCGTTCCTTCCCTACAAGCACCGAACTTATCGGTGTAATCCTCAATATGGCACACAACATAGTATCAGCCACTGAGAATGGGGTTTTCGGATGGATTTCCTTCATATCGTTCATTTGGCTGGTATTCTGGCTGATGATAAACATAGAGACTTCGTTCAACCGGATCTGGAAAGTGAACAGGCAGCGCAAGATATGGAAAAGGCTCATAGTCTATGTCACAGTTCTGCTGATAAGTCCGTTCGTTCTTCTGATATTCCTGTTCGGATGGGGCTGGTACGCAAAGTTCATCGGGCTGCTGAGCGGACGCCTTGGTGTGTTCAATTTCCTGACAAAGAACATTTTCTGGCTTGTATTCTATGGAGTGGTCGCAATGGTGCTCTCTGTGATGTACAAGGTGATTCCGCATACCAAGGTCAGATACGGTTCCGCTTTGAGCGCCTCATTGATGGCGGGAGTGGCGTTCGTCATACTGCAGTACCTCTATATGGGGACCCAGATGATGGTTACGCGGATAAGCGCCGTTTACGGAGTGCTGGCATTTATACCGTTGTTTATGGTGTGGATGAACCTGTGCTGGCAGGTGATTCTCATTGGAGCTGAACTTTCAAGAGCATTCAACCAGCTGGATGAATGGGAGATAATTGAACGGGACAGGGTAAAGGCAGCGGAAAAGAAGATTAAGCTTATGGAGGCTCAATAGCCAATAGATAGAGAGATTGAAATGATGGAGAAAGATTTTATAAATGACTCGTTGATTGAAGAGCTCCTGCACAACACGAAGGAAGATGCGGCAAGAGTAAGGGAGGTGCTTGCGAAAAGCCTGGCCAAGCAGCCGCTTGACCTCGAAGAGACAGCTGTCCTGCTTGCAATCAAGTCGGATGATCTCAAGGAAGAACTTTTCAACGCAGCAAGGGAACTCAAGCGCTCGGTATATGGAAACAGAATAGTGCTCTTCGCGCCACTTTATATCGGGAATTACTGCATAAACGACTGCAAATACTGCGGATTCAGGAAATCGCTTACGACTACAGTACGCAAGACCCTATCCGACAGCGAATTGAAAGAAGAACTCATAAAACTTGAAAGCCTAGGTCACAAACGTCTGATACTGGTTTACGGAGAGAGTCCCCTCTACAGTCCGGAGTTCATCGCCCACACCGTAAGGATGTGCTACGACACCAAATTCGGCAACGGTGAAATCCGCAGGGTGAACATAAACGCCGCCCCGCTTGATGTCGAAGGGTACAGAACTGTGAAATCCGCCGGCATCGGTACATTCCAGGTATTCCAGGAAACATACCACAAGCCGACATATGCGGCAATGCACCCGGCTTCCACCCGCAAGGGGGATTACCTTTGGAGGCTCAATGCAATGGACCGTGCATTCGAAGGCGGCATCGACGATATGGGCATAGGTGCATTGTTCGGACTCTATGACTGGCGTTTCGAAGTCCTCGGACTTGTCTCGCACGCGATTCATCTGAAGCAGACCTGCGGTGTCGGCCCGCACACCATCAGTTTCCCGAGAATCCAGCCTGCCAACGGACTCGACCTGGAACTTCCTTACCGCGTGAGTGACGACGACTTCAAGCATCTTGTGGCAGTACTGAGGCTTGCAGTGCCTTACACTGGATTGATAATGACCGCACGCGAGAGCGAGGCCATACGTAGTGATGTAATGGAATTCGGTGTATCACAGATAGATGCCGGAACCAAACTGGAAATTGGAGGATACACCGACAACGAAGGGGGGCAACAGTTAAAACGCGAACAGTTCCAAGTGGGAGACACAAGGGACCTCGACTCTGTGATTCACTGGCTCCTCAAGAATGATTACATTCCAAGTTTCTGCACCTCGTGCTACCGGATGGGACGCACAGGAGAGCACTTCATGGAATATGCGATTCCTGGATTCATCTGCAATTTCTGCACACCTAACGCTTTGCTTACACTTGCCGAATATCTTGAGGATTACGGCAGCGTTTCCACCAAAGAGACAGGATATTCTTTGATAGACAGAGAATTGGCAAAGATACCGGATGAACGGAAACGAGAGTTGGTTGAAAAACGTCTTGCCCTCGTCAAGGAAGGCAGGAGAGATTTGCATTTTTAGATATTATGTTTACTGAGGAAGATTACAGGCTGATTGAAAAGGAGTTCGATTCCCTGAAGATTCTGTGCCGCAAACGCTGTGCAGACCAGCAGCAGTATGATTTGGTGCTCAAGGCATTTGATTTCGCCAACCAGGCCCACAACGGAGTACGCAGGCGTTCAGGGGAGCCGTACATACTTCACCCTATTGCAGTTGCGAAGATAGTGGTGGATGAAATAGGACTCGGATGCAAATCCATCTGCGCCGCCTTGCTGCACGATGTGGTGGAGGATACAGAATACACTGTCGAGGACATCCAGAGGCTGTTCGGAGACAAGATAGCCTCTCTTGTGGATGGTCTTACCAAAATCAAGACTGCCCTTGATGACACATCCTCAACGACCACTCTGCAGGCTGAGAACTTCAAGCGCATACTGCTCACTCTGAACGATGACGTGAGAATTGTGCTCATCAAGCTCGCAGACCGCCTGCACAACACCCGCACAATTCAGTTCATGCCTGAATACAAGAGGGACAAGATTCTCAGTGAGACTATGTACATCTTCATACCTCTGGCACACAGGCTCGGTCTTTACAGCATCAAATCCGAGATGGAGAACATCTGGCTTCAGTACCGTGAACCGGACGCTTACAGGTCGATAACCGAGAAATTGAACGAGGTTCTGCTTGAAAGAGGTGAATTCATTGACACTTTCATCAAACCTATCAAGGAAGACCTTGACAAGGCTGGATATAAATACACGATACTCAAGAGGCTCAAGACTCCGTACTCGATATGGAAGAAGATGTATAACAAGAACATACCGTTCGAGCAGATATACGACATCTTCGCAGTGAGAATCATATTCGAAGTCCGTCCCGACTACAGTGAAAGGGATCAGTGCTGGTACATCTTCTCAATGATAACCAACCGATACCAATACAAGCAGGACAGGACCCGCGACTGGGTGAAGGAGCCTAAGTCCAACGGTTACGAAGCGCTCCACCTGACCGTTATGGGGCCGGGAGGCAACTGGATTGAGATACAGATACGTTCCGAGAGGATGAACTCGATTGCGGAGCGTGGCCTGGCCGCACACTGGCTCTACAAGCAGGGAGGCGCTGATTCAGAATCGGACAGCGAAATCGAGCGGTGGCTCAAGCGAGTCAGGGAGATTCTCGAAAGCCCTGATGCAAACGCACTCCAGTTCCTCGACGATTTCCATATGGAACTTGTCAATTCGGACATTTTCGTGTTCACCCCCAAGGGCGAACAGCGCAAGCTTCCAAAAGGAGCGACAGCACTCGACCTGGCATACGACATACATACACAGATCGGTCACCACGCCATTGCCGCAAAGGTGAACCAGAGGCTTATGCCTTTGAGCCAGGAGCTCAAGAACGGCGACCAGGTTGCCATAATCACATCTGAATCGGCTGGCCCGAAGAGGGAGTGGCTCTCTTTCCTGAAGACTTCCAAGGCAAAGGATATGGTGATATCCGCGCTCAAGGACTCCACAAAGGACAACGCCAAGGAGGGTATGCGGCTGCTTCAGGCTGAACTTGAAGCAAGAGGCATAAGTGCGATGAGCCGTGTCCTGAAGAAACTCATCAGCTACTATGAGGTCAACGGAGGAAAGGAGGAACTTTACAGCAAGATAGGAATCGGTCTGATAGATCTTTCCGACCTTGACAAAGCCCTGAAACTCAACGAGGAGAGACGGAGCGTGCAGATGTGGGGCGTCAAACTGCTCAACCCTATCCGCAATCTCGGAAAGATAGACAAGAAACACGACTACATCCTCGAAGAGGACATCAATGACGGTACCATTTCCTTCAACATAGCAGAATGCTGTTCCCCAATCCCCGGTGACACCGTAATCGGTTTTGAGGAGCAGGATGGCAGCGTGACGATTCATAAGAAGAGCTGCCCTGTTGCAAACAACCTCGCCTCAAAGGAAGGACACAAGATAATCCCGGTCAAGTGGAGCAAGAATTTCAAGATGTCGTACCTGACGCGCATAGCCATCAACGGAATAGACCGCATCGGAATCCTGAACGACATCACAAGGACAATCTCTCTGATTCTGAGCGTAAATATGCGTAAACTGGTCATTGAGAGCCACGATGAGATATTTGAAGGAACGATTGACCTCTACGTCCACAATACCGAGGACTTGGAAAAACTCATCAAATCGCTCAAGAAAGTCAAGGGCGTGGAGAGTGTGAAACGCTATGAAGTCAAATAAGCTATGAAATCAAGAACAGTCACATCCCTTTCAATAATAGGCTTCGTAGTATGCTGTATGGTGAGCCGTTCCTGCGCCAACACCACTACACCACCGAGCGGAGGCCCGAAAGATACCATTCCGCCTGAGCTCGTGCAGTTGGTTCCAGAGAATTCGACAAAGCATTTCCCACGCACAGGTCAGAAGATCAAACTGACCTTCAATGAATACACTGTCATCAAGGACCAGAACGAAATAACCCTCTCCCCTCCCCACCGCAAGAAACCGACCGCCAAGGTCAAGGGAAAGAGTATCGAGGTCACCTTCAATGACACGCTCCGTGAAGAGTGTACATATACCATTGACTTCGGCGAAGCTCTCGTAGACAACAATGAAAGTAATCCGGCCCCACGGCTCATCTATGCCTTCTCCACCGGAGACAGCATCGATTCGATGTACTTCACAGGCACTGTGCGCGACTACAAGACGCTCGCCCCTGTCAAAAAGGCACTGGTGGCCATCTATTCCGACCTTTCCGACTCCGCCTGTCTCTACGGGAACCCCGCAGCGGCAGTCAAGAGCGATGAATGGGGCTATTTCGTCTTTCGAAATGTAAAAAGCATTCCGTACAGGCTGTACGCCTATTCAGACGTGGACAACGATTTCGCATACAACCCTGACAGTGATGAAATAGCATTCTGTGACACGGTTATTGTGCCTGTAAAGGTCATAGGGGATTCCATTCCGGAGCTGGGGCACTTCAATATGAAGGACACCCTTGAATGCCTCGGACGTAAGGCTGACGTCAAGCTGAACATCTTCAAGGAGCACCAGACCAAGCAGTATCTTCAGAACAGCGGAAGGAAGAGCGAAAAATATGGATTCCTGAAGTTCAGTGCCGGTGACGTACAGATCAATTCGATAGATTTCTGGGGCATAGACAAGGAGCAGGTCATCCTTCAGTACAATCAGGCCCGCGACAGCATAGATTTCTGGATAGACAGCAAATACCGTCTTCCGGACAGCCTGATAATCAACTTGAATTACAAAATGACCGATTCTCTCGGCGTTCTTGTCGATACCGTCGAGAATCTTTCTCTTGCCATTATCAAGGAGAAAGACTCAGATGCCGCCGGAGGAATCACTGCAAAGGGCAGCAAGCAGAAGGACACTGTATTCAATTTCAAGGTGGATGTAAAGAAAGAATCAATCCAGACGGACGGGTTCTCAATAGAACACACAATACCTGTGAAGATTGCCTCCATGGATTCCGTAGTGCTTGTGGAGACCAATCCGAAGGGTCAGAAATCAGAGAAGCCGTACAGGTTCTTCCAGGATTCCACTGAATTGAGGCGCTACTGGTTCCTGCCGGAAGACAAGCTCATTGTAGGTTATGAATACACTATCAATATTCCTCAAGGCTCTTTCATTGACATAGAAGGACTGCCGAACAAGGCTGAGGAGATCAAGTTCGAAGTCCCGAAGGACGAGAAATTGAGTTTTCTGACCCTTGACTTCAAGGAATGCGACTGCAACTACATAGTGGAACTCACCAACGACAAGGGTGACACCGTCATCAAGACTCTGTACATAAATGAGGACAAATCTGCGGAGATACAATATCTCAAAGCAGGGAAATACATGATCCGAATAACGCGTGACGTGAATGGGAACAGGCTTCTTGATACCGGAAACCTACTGAGTCATATTCAGCCTGAAGAGGTCCGCTTCTATGAATATGAGCCGGAGAAGAGCATCATCGAGATTCCGGAATCAACCGAAATTGTCCAGGAAATCAACTTCAAGAAACTGTTTTTCGAATGAAAAGGCTGACACTCTTATTTGCTTTGCTTGCTTTTTCCGCCACCGCAATGGCGCAGGACGTGGATTTCATAACAGAACTCCCGGACAATTTCTCCGAACTTGATACCCTGCCAAGGCCCAGGCAGTACAAGAGCATCCATATGGTGGGAGTGCAATACTCTTACAACATCAGCGGTGTGAGAACGAATCCGGAATTCGAGACCGGCTATCTATTTACTGCGAAGAACGTCGCAGTCCTCTACACATACTACCACGCTCTTTGGGATGAAATGTTCAATTTCGGCATTCAGGCGGGCGCAAAGCTTGGTGAAGAGGGATATACTGCTTCAAAACCAGGATACGGTGAAAGATGCAGAATAGTGGAAGTTCCGCTCATATCCCAATTCAAGATAGACTTCTCATCTTTCAGGATATTGGCTAATCTGGGGCCCTACGCCGGATATCGTCTCTCCACTGACAAACAGGGAGGCTTCGACCGTTTTGACCAGCGGTTCGATTACGGAGCAATCGGCGGCGTAGGTCTCGGCATCGTGTTCAAGCCATTCGAACTCCACATTGAGGGCAATTACAAGTTCTCTTTGTCGAGTATGTATCATACATACAAGAACAGTGACCTTTACTGGCAGTTTGTCTATCCGAGCAACATAATGATAAGTGCGGGACTGTTTGTTCATCTGTGGTAAAGGAGACCAGTGACAATCAAAATGGAATCAACGAAAATCTCTTTCAACATTGCAGGAAGGCTGCCAATTGGCGGTGGCAATCCGATTGTGGTGCAGACAATGTGCAACACATCGACCGACAACATCGAAGCATCCTTGGAGCAGTGCCGCAGGATGGCTGCCGCGGGAGCAGATATGATACGTCTCACGACGCAGGGCATCAAGCAGGTGGAATCACTCGGAAAAATAAAGGAAAGGCTTCGCAACGAGGGTATCTTCACGCCACTTGTCGCTGATATCCACTTCCTTGCGGATGCCGCCCTTGCCGCAGCCTCTGTAGCTGACAAGGTAAGAATCAATCCGGGCAATTTCGCCAAGGAACACGCCACAGCCTGTTCCAAGTTCGTGGAATTGATCTCACTGTGCAAGGAACACGGCACGGCTATCCGCATCGGCCTGAACCACGGCTCACTTGGAGAAAGAATAACCAATCTTTACGGCAACACACCGCTGGCGATGAAAGAGGCGGTGATGGAGTGGCTTAGGATATGCGTCGAGCAGCAGTTTTTTAATGTCGCCGTTTCACTCAAAGCCAGCAACACAACGGTGATGGTGGAGGCTTATCGTCTGTTGTACAAGGCTATGCGCGACGAGCTGGGGTTTATCTTTCCCCTTCACCTCGGAGTGACAGAAGCTGGGAACGGAGATGAAGGGCGCATCAAGTCGGCAGTTGGGATAGGCACTCTTCTTTCAGAAGGCATAGGTGACACCATCAGAGTTTCCCTTACGGAAGATCCCGTGAACGAAATTCCTGCGGGGCGTGCCATTGTCAAAGCAATAGAAGAAGGGTATTCCCCTTTCGGAGGCCGGACATCGGTTGAAGCGGAAGATTGGAACGATTTCATTATCAAGGCTTCCTGCCTTTGGGGCCCTTCTCTTCTCGACAAGAAGATTGATGATTTCGACCTTTCCGGCTCGAGAGTCGGAGGAAACCCGTTGAGCGGAGATGACGCTGCCCGATTCAAGGATATGCTTCTGCAAGCCTGCCGCAGGCGTTTCACAAGGCCGGAATACATTGCCTGCCCTGGCTGCGGACGCACGCTGTACAACCTCGAAGATACATTCGAAGAGGTGAAGCGTCGCACATCTCATCTTGCCGGAGTCAGGATTGCCGTCATGGGTTGCGTAGTGAACGGACCTGGCGAGATGGCCGATGCTGATTACGGATATGTCGGAGAGGGCCGCGGCCACGTGAGCCTCTATCGCGGCAAGGAAGTGGTAATGCGCTATGTCCCGCAGGAAGAAGCCATCGACCGCCTTCTTGAAATCATCGAAGCAGACGATTTTTAATGATGGTGATTATGCCTACTAAGAAGCTATTTTGAAATGGTTCTTAGATATATAGGCTGTGTGTCTGCTTGATTTCCTTCATTACAAAGGTCGAGTGGATTGAGCCTATGGACTCCACCGTTCCCAATAC
>JAGHVK010000094.1 GCA_018064345.1 Candidatus Cacconaster merdequi | reverse complement strand
TTGCTTTTCTGTTTGCCATATCTTTGTGGTTTTTGTTTTCCTACCACAAAGGTACTTGCTCAACTCAAAGCAACCCTTCTGTTGTCTGCCTCACAACCGGCGCCTGTTCATCGGCTTCAGGTGGTACATTTGAAAACTCTACAGACGGTACATTTCATTCCGCTACAGCTGGTACATTTGTTTCCGCTACGGGTGGTACATTTAATCCGCTGCTATCACTGATAGAAAGAAGGCAATACGTAGATAAACTTCTGAGTAAGAGCTGGAATGGCAAGGTGAAGATTATCACGGGCATTAGAAGATGTGGTAAATCTTTCTTGCTGAGAACTCTCTACAAACAGACATTGATGAAAAGAGGCGTGAAGGCTGGTTGCTTCATTGAGATAGATTTGGAGAAGGAGGAGGATGCCGCCTATAGGAATCCGGTTGTGCTGGCTGACTATGTGAGGGAGCAGACGAGGGACAAACGTAGGAAATACTATCTGTTTGTGGATGAGATTCAGCGTTCGTACAAGGTGAAGACCTCGGATGTGGATGAGCGACTGGTACCGGAAGAGGACAGGGAACTGCTGTACACGACTTTCTATGACACGTTGAGTTCGCTGATGGCTTTGCCGAATGTGGATGTGTACGTGACAGGATCGAATTCGAAGATGTTGTCATCGGACATAGTGACGAACTTCCGCGACCGTGGCTGCGAGATAAAGGTGTATCCGTTGTCGTTTGGGGAGTTTTATGGCTTTGCCGGTATGGAGAAGGCTGAGGCTTTGGAAGAGTATCTTACGTTTGGCGGTATGCCTTTGGCTGTGATTGAACAGGATGAGAGCGAGAAACGTAAGTATCTGCAGGATTTGCACAAGAACGTGTATATGAAGGATATCGTGGAGCGCCATAAGCTGAAGGATGACACGATTCTGGATGCCCTGACGGATGCAATATATTCTTCGGTGGGGTCGCTGTCGAATCCGCATAAGTTGGCATCGACTACCGGTTCTCTGATGGGACGATCAACAACCGATGACACGATAAAGGGGTATCTGGGTTATTTGGAGGATGCCTATCTGATTGCAAGTGCGAAGCGATGGGATGTGAAGGGCAAGCGCTATTTCTCGACCATCTTGAAGTATTATGCGAAGGATCTGGGATTGAGGAATGCCCGACTGAACTGGCGCCAGCAGGAGCGTTCGCATCTGATGGAGAATATGCTGTACAACGACCTGATTCGCAGAGGGTACTCGGTGGATGTGGGTGTTGTGGAACTGGATCGTGTGGTGGACGGCAAGCGTCAGCAGAGTCAGTACGAGATTGATTTTGTGGTGAACACTGGCCAGGGGAAGGTGTATATCCAGTCGGCCTTGAATGTGGATACGCCTGAGAAGAAGGCTCAGGAAACTTTCTCGCTCCGGAATACCGGCGACTTCTATCGTAAGGTGGTGGTGCTGGACGGCAGCAGGAAACTGTGGACGGATGAAGACGGTGTGATGTATGTGGGTGTGATACCTTTCCTCCTTGATAACTTGGCAGACTGGATCATCACGGAGAAGATATGAATAATTCTACTCATACTCTTTTTGCTTTGCTTCGCTCTGCCCTCTGGTTTCCGGCAGGTGAGGCGGTGGATTTGTCTGCCTTGACCAAGGCGGATTGGGAGGCATTGGTGGATTTGGCATTTGAGCAAGGGGTTGCATCCATAATGGTTGATGGTTTTGGTTCGACAGGCTCACCAACCGAGAATGAGGGTCTTGGCACTCTTGACTCTCCAGAGCTGGAGGACCTGAAGTATGAGTGGTTAAGCCCTTCGGGCTTTTCCTCGTTGGCTTCGCCTTCCTCTGTCGCGACTCGGCATAATCCAAGTAAACTTGGCTTCTGCACTCGCTGCTCCATCGGTTCGCACCTCGGCAAT
>JAGHVK010000046.1 GCA_018064345.1 Candidatus Cacconaster merdequi | reverse complement strand
GTTATTTCAAACCCTATGGTCGTATGTATTTTACCTTTCTGGGATTCCCGAATATCGCGATAAAATTAGCAATTAATTATCAAACTCATTGTATTCTCGGTTGTTTTTCAATAAGGTTTCTTTCTTTCAGTTGCTAGAAACTTACATGTATAGGCGGCTTAAGTATATCTGTCATTAGATGGTAAGGGCAGGTAAAACGTAGTTCGTTTACGCCTGCCTAACAATATCAGTCGCGGTTTACACAAACATCCTCGCATCCAGCCCGGTTGACTTGCTGAACACCTGATTGGGTGAGAGGAATCCGTGTCTCTTCCTCGGACGATAACACCTATACCGACTATATCCGTTTCTTTGAATCTCCTCGTGATGGTTGACGGATGGACGTGAAGATATTCCGCTATCTCCTTCTTAGTGCATCCAGCCTCCAGTTTTGCAGCGATCTGATACCGCTGCCACTCTCTTAAATGCGTCATTTTTGAACCTGTTTTGCGGGCAGACCGCCCAGATGTAAAGATTTATACTTAATATAAACCTTTATCTCACAGATTCTTTCTCAAAAATTGCGTTTATAAGTTGAATTCGGCTCATATTGGCTATCTTACTGACGAAGGTTGGCCGCCTGGCAGACTGGAGCCGTTTCAACAAAAAAAAAGGGATGACCAAGTCACCCCTTTTTTATGTTTCGAAGGCCTTTGGTTATTTGGCTTTCTTACCGTATCTGCTGTAGAATTTATCAACGCGGCCGGCGGTATCGACAAGCTTCATCTTACCTGTGTAGAACGGGTGAGAAGTGTTGGAGATTTCGACTTTCACTACTGGAAATTCAACTCCGTTCACATCGATTGTCTCTTTTGTATTGACGCAAGAACGGGTGATGAACACGTGGTCGTTTGACATATCCTTGAAAGCTACAAGACGGTAGGTTTCGGGATGTATTCCTTTTTTCATTTCAAAAATTGTTTTTGGTTTATTTCGAGCCGCGAATATAACAACAATTTACAAAAACGGCAAACTAAATGACGGATTTTGCAAAGATTCCTTGTTATTTCGTCATTCTGAAGCCCGCGTACAATTCGTTATATGAATTGAGAACGCTTGAAAGGGCTGAAATGGTGGTGTTGCTTGAAACCGATGCAATTGATTTCACGAGCTTGAGAAGTCCGTTTGCCTCGAAGAGAAGCTTGAGTTCACCGCCCGAAATTGCCACGTATGCCCTGATTGTGATAAGTTTCGCGAATTTCAAGGTCACCTGGGCGCCTGTCTTTTCATAGGTCCAGGTTCCGTTCCATCTCTTGCTGCCGACAGTCATCTGCACCGTGCCGTCAGAAGCAAAGTTCATCTTGAATGCGTTAGGCTTGATACCCAACTTGTTGAGATATGTGTCAATCTTCTTTTCAATCGTTCCTTCCGCCACGGTTCCTGCAATGTTGGAAAGAGCATTCTCTGACTTGAAGCTGATTGCAGCTCCTGAGTAGTTCCAGTTACCGGCAATCTGAAATTCGTCCACTTTGTTGTTCGCAATCAGGCTGGTGATTGTGTTGAGAATCGATGATGAGGAAGAATCAGTGTTTTTCGTCACGGCAGACGCCGCCTTCTTGAAAAGATTCGACAGATTGTTCTGCGCATCACATTGGAAAGAGACCAGAATGGCCGCAACGGCCAAAAGAGCAATTTTTTTCATAGAATGTTGGCTTTTTTACTATCTTTGCAAAGATAGGAACAAGTTCCTGTCGTTATCCATTCATAAATTATTTTTTGCAATGACATTGATAAAATCCATTTCAGGAATCAGAGGAACAATCGGAGGAAAGCCGGACAACGCTCTCACTCCAATCGATATCGTCAAATTCGTAACTGCATACGCCGTACAGTTGAAGAACAAGTTCCCCGGCAAGGAGAAATACAAGGTAGTCGTCGGGCGTGACGCCAGAATTTCAGGGCAGATGGTGGACTCCATTGTTTCAGGCACTCTTATGGCCTGCGGAGTGGACGTAGTCAATGCAGGGCTTGCCTCCACACCTACCACAGAGATGGCAGTCGTATTCGAGAAAGCGGACGGTGGAATCATTCTCACCGCCTCCCACAATCCGAAGCAGTGGAACGCTCTTAAACTCCTTAACGAAAAGGGCGAATTCCTCACTGATGCCGAAGGGAAGGAACTCCAGGCAATCGCACAGAAGGAGGAGTTTGACTTCGCCGACGTGGACGCTCTTGGCTCGATAGAATTCAAGGATTTCACGGACAAGCATATCGATGCAGTACTGAATTATCCGCTCGTGGACGCCCAAGCCATACGCAAGGCGGGCTTCACGGTGGTTCTCGATGCCATCAATTCGGTAGGAAACATCATAATGCCGAAACTGCTCGAAAAGCTGGGCGTCAAGTGCATCTGCATTAATTCAGAGCCTGACGGGCACTTCGCACACAATCCGGAGCCACTTCCTTCCAACCTCACAGGCTTGTGCGACGAAGTGGTAAACAGCAAGGCTGACCTCGGAATATCGGTGGACCCTGACGTGGACCGTCTTGCCTTCATCTGCGAGAACGGCAAGCCTTTCGTGGAGGAGTACACTCTCGTGGCCGTCGCTGACTACATCCTTTCACAGAGAAAAGGCTGCACCGTATCCAACATATCCTCTTCACGCGCACTGCGCGACGTCACCGAATCCCACGGCTGCACTTACCACGCCTGCAAGGTGGGTGAAGTGAATGCAACAACAATGATGCGCGAGACAGGAGCTGTCATCGGAGGAGAAGGTAATGGAGGTGTCATAGTACCTGACCTGCACTACGGACGCGACGCTATGATAGGCGTAGCTCTCTTCCTCAGCAACATGGCTCACAAGGGAATGACAGCCACACAGCTTCGTGGGACATACCCTGACTATTACGTTTCAAAGAACAAGATAGAGATGAGCGATCCTGCTGAAATAGAGAACGCTCTTGCAAAGGTCGAGAAACACTATGCCAAGGAATCCATCAACAAGATGGACGGCCTCCGCATTGATTTCGAAGCCGAGCGCAAATGGTTCGTGCTCCGCAAGTCGAACACCGAGCCTATCATCCGCATATACGCTGAAGCCCCTACTGAGGCTGCTGCCGAAGCTCTTGCCAAGGATGTAATCGCAATCGTAGGGAAATAGCAGGTCCGGATATGTTTTCATTCCGGACAACACCTCTTTCCTTGCAGGAAGACACCGTACTTCGAAAAGGCAGGTTGGCAGTGCTGTGCAATCAGGCCGCCTGGCATCCCGATACAGGAGAGTATCTCTTTGAATCACTTGCCCGTCGCGGAAATCTGGTAAAGATATTCACTCCTGAGCACTCCCTTTACGGAAAGCTTGTCGAAGGAGTCGGCACCGTGGAAGTGGGAAAATCAATAGAGCCGTCCGAACTCGAAGGAATAGACGCTCTCGTAATTGAACTTCAGGACGTAGGTTCAAGATACAGCAACTATACATCACTGATTTTCAACCTATTCAAATACCTGAAAGTCACAGACTCCCCTATTTCCGTCTTCATACTCGACAGGCTCAATCCTTCAGGAAGGCAGATCGAGGGCACGTTGGGGATTATCGGGCTGCCACACCGTCACGGGCTTACCCTCGGAGAGGTGGCGAATATGTTCTACACCGAACTGAACGCCAAGTTCCCTCTCCACATAATATCGGCTGCGGCAGAGCAGGTCAATAAGGAACTGATGGCCTGGACCATACCTCCTTTCAGCGATTTCGCAGGGCTTTTCACATCAAATTTCTACAGCGGGCAATGCCTCTGGAAAGGCACAAACGTCAGTTATGGACACGGCACCAACAGGCCCTTCGAACAGTTCGGAGCACCTTTTATGGAAAGTCTGTTCGATTTCAACGGCAGGAACGGATTCAACGGATGGAACGACCCTTCGAATCCAATCTCCAACCCGTCAATAAATATACGTTGGACACGTTTCGTACCTGCATACGGCATATATCAGGATGAAGTATGCTTCGGATTCCAGTTGATGTTCATTCCCGGTGTTCCGTACCACGCGCTCAATCACGCGCTGCAGCTGTTGCGCTTCGTCCACGATAATTGTCCTGAGTTCAAGTGTGAAGAGTTGAACAGATATCTGGAAGATGCCACCTTGCTCAGTTATGTGGAAGGCTCTCTGGACTGGGAATCCACAAAAGAGTATATAAAGGGCGAAGAGCAGAAATGGCTCCGCAAATCCAAGAAATTCGCCCTGTACGGAGACGAGCCTCTGCGCGTCAAGTAACTCATACATAATCTGGAATGGTTACCGATCAGAAGACGAGAACCAGTTTGGAAATGGTTCTGATACAGTTGGCCGGAAAGTTCAACGACCTTGCCTATTTCACGGAGGATCCTGTGACTTTCCCAAGACGGTTTGCGGAACTGTCGGCACGTGGAGAGGCTTCCGCCAAGGATGTGGAGGTGGCGGGGCTGCTGTCAGCCCATCTTGCCTGGGGCAGACGCTCAATGATTGTCAGGGACTGCAACAGGATGTTCGAGCAGATGGACTGGAAACCTTACGACTATGTGATGAGGGGGAAATACCGCGACGAAGATGCTTCACTGCATCGCACTGTCAAGTGGAGCGAGTTCTCAGCAATATGCTCCCGGATGAGGGATTTCTACAATGCTCACGAAACTCTTGAACGTACCGCAGCCGATGATATCCGCACTCTGATCTTCGGTCAGAAGAGCGACCTCAAGGCAGCGAACAAGAAGATTCATCTTTTCAGGCGTTGGATGGTCCGGCGCGACGGCATCGTGGACATAGGGCTGTGGCGCGGCACTGATCCGGCCGAGCTCATCATACCTCTTGACACTCACGTACATACACAGGCGCGTGAAATGGGAATAACCGAACGCAATGCAACTGACTTCCGCACTGCATCCCAAATCACCGACTACTTCAGGCACATCTTCCCGGACGACCCCTGTCTCGGAGATTTCGCTCTTTTCGGGCTTGGTGTGACGGGAAAGAAATAATGGCTATATTTGCAGTCCGCAAAAAAATAACAACAAACGATATAACAATAACCGAACATGAAAATCGCATCAGAAAAAGTAGTGTCCCTGACCTACTGTCTTACAGTTGACGGAGAAATCAAAGACCAGACCACGAAGGAAAACCCACTCGAATTCATCTTCGGGCTCGGATATCTTCTTCCAAAATTCGAAGACAACATCCTCGGCAAGGAGCCTGGCGACGGATTCGAATTCACTCTCAGCCCTGAAGACGGATATGGAGTCTATGATGCAAAGGCCGTGATAGACCTTCCAAAGAACATCTTCGAGATTGACGGAAAAATCCAGGAAGACCTTCTCGTAGTCGGAAATACGATTCCTATGATGAACCAGGCCGGTGGAGTGATTCCCGGCAAAGTTGTCGAGGTCAGTGCAGACAGCGTAAAGATGGACTTCAACCACGAACTAGCAGGCAAGACACTGAATTTCAAAGGCGAAATAGTTGCCGTACGTGACGCTACCGACAAGGAGCTGACCGATGGTCTGCACGGAGAGCGTGCTGCACACAACTGCGGCGGAAACTGTTCAGACTGCGGCGGCTGCCACTGATATCCCATCCACAGCGCTTGAGACTATTCCCCCCGAATATCCGGCGCCTTCGCCGCAAGGATACAGTCCCGGCAAACCAAGAGCACACATCGTCTCACTGTCACGCACAATGCGTACAGGGGACGATGTTCTTGATTCAGTGGCAAGGAGCAGTGCATCATTGGTGTAGAAGCCTTTCATCTTACGGTCGAAGGCCGGGAATGCCGCACGCATCCTGCGATATACGAAATCGGGAAGCAGTTCATTGAGAGGGGCGCTCACTGTTCCCGGCTGGTATGAACTTTTGGGAAGGGACGATGAGCAGACTTTCCTGCAGAAATCCTGCATTCTCTGAGCCGGAGCCTTGAGGGAATCCGAGAATGAGAACATCCTGCGCTCCACGCTGCTCTGAAATTCAAGCAGAGCGAAAATACCGTACTTTTCAAATTCAGGAACATCACCGGGCTCCACGGAGCAGACGATACCGGCATTGGCCCATTGCGAGTTGCGTTGCGAATTGGACATTCCGTTAAGGACCACTTCACCCGTTCCGGTGGATGAAGGAACAAGTATTCCTCCCGGGCACATACAGAAAGAGAAAACGCCTCTTCCTTCAACCTGTTCCACAAGAGAATATTCGGCAGCAGGCATCCACGGCTGGTATTTTCCGTGATACTGAATCCTGTTTATAAGCCACTGCGGGTGTTCGGCCCTTACTCCCAACGCAAATCCTTTCGCTTCAAGAGCCCAACCCTTCCGGGCAAAGAGTCCATAGACTTCCCGCGAAGAGTGGCCTGTCGCAAGAATCACGCTGTCAGAAGTATATGTGTTTCCGCCTTCGCAAACGACCTTCCATCGGGTACTCTTTCCATCGCAGACCTGGACAAGGTCCGTCATCTTTTCAGAGAAATGATACTCTCCACCGTGTTCTATTATGCATTTGCGGATATTCTCCACAATGCGCGGCAGACAGTCACTTCCAATATGGGGATGTGCATCGACGAGGATGCTTTCGTCAGCGCCGAAAGCCACCAGCTGGTGAAGCACCTCACGGATGTCACCGCGCTTGTTGGAACGAGTGAAGAGTTTCCCGTCGGAAAATGTGCCGGCACCGCCTTCGCCGAAGCAGTAATTAGACTCTTCATTGACAATGCCTTTCTGATTGATGGCAGCGACATCCACCTTCCTCGAATGGACATCCTTTCCCCTCTCTATTATCACAGGCTTGCGCCCTTCCATAAGCAGATGTAAGGCAGCGAACATACCGGCGGGGCCGCCACCGATGACAACCACCTCGCGGGCAGAACTGACGTCCTTGTATTCAGGCAGGGTGTATCTTTCCAAAGAATCTTCTCCAACTGCAGATGCTGCCACACGATACCGATTTACAATCTCCCCGCGTGCATCGAGAGAGCGACGGATTATCTGAATGTCAGCTACCTTGTTACGGCTGACACCGAGAGCTCTTGCCGCAGCTGCCACAAGATCCTCGCGTGATGGAGTCTGCCTTATCGGGAAAGATATATCGAACTCTTTCATATCAGGGGACGTATCGGACTTCAATCGCCGTATTCGGCAGCACGTGATACCGGGGCGATGTCAAGAGGTGCGAAAATGCCTTCCTTGAATTTGTAATAACCTGTTATCGCTATCATTGCGGCATTGTCCGTGGTAAAACGCAGTTCCGGCAGGAAGGTTGTCCATCCACGCTTTCTGCCCTCTTCCACAATACGGTTACGTAATCCGCTGTTTGCCGATACCCCTCCGGATATGGCCACCTGACGGATACCTGTCTGCTTTGCTGCAATGACCAATTTCTTCAACAGGATGTCAATCAAATCTTTTTGGAAAGAGGCACAGATGTCTGCCTTGTTCTCTTCAATGAAATTCGGATTTTCGGCAAGGCGGTCACGAAGGAAATAGAGAAGTGATGTCTTTATTCCGCTGAAACTGTAGTTGAGACCCTCAACGTTAGGTTTTGCGAAACGGAAACGGGAAGAATCCCCTTCCTTTGCAAGACGGTCCACTATCGGGCCTCCGGGATAGCCAAGGCCCATATGCTTTGCACATTTGTCAAAAGCCTCCCCCACTGCGTCGTCAATCGTATGGCCGAGAATCTCGAAATGGAGCGGGTCATCGACCCTGACAATCTGCGTATGGCCTCCGGAAACCAGAAGGCACAGGAAAGGAAATTGCGGGCAGCGGTTGTCACGTCCTTCCACCTTCACGAAATGGGAAAGGATATGTCCCTGAAGGTGATTCACCTCAATTATCGGTTTGTCACAGGCAAGCGAAAGCCCTTTGGCAAAGGATGTTCCAACCAGCAGGGAGCCGAGCAGGCCCGGGCCTCTCGTAAATGCTATCGCATCAACATCGTCCATTGTAACAGAAGCCTGACGCAGCGCTTCCGATACCACAGGCAGAATATTCTGCTGGTGTGCCCTTGATGCAAGTTCCGGGATTACACCGCCATACTGCCTGTGAACCTCCTGTGAGGCCATCACGTTGGACAGCAGGAACTCATCCCTGATCACCGCAGCGGAAGTGTCGTCGCAGGAACTCTCGATACCCAATATAGTTACACTCATATCCATCAAATTTCCGCAAAAATACGAAATAAATTTCTATATTTGTGAGATTTGGGAAACATCAGCCGCTCAAGCGGACAGGATTGTGCTGCAACGGATGAAAGTTGGAAAGAAGATACTGCTCACGATAGTCACCGTCATCGTAATGATTCCGGTGCTCGCCACCGTCATAGTCCAGTTTCCCGGAATCCAGACAAATATCCTCAACAGGCTTTCAGGCGTCATCGGAGATGACACCGCCGGAAGGATAAGTGTGGAAAGAATCTACTTCTCTTTCCCCAACAGGGTGATTGTCAAGAACGTATGCATCATTCAGGAAGATGGGAGGGACACTCTTGCGCACCTGGACAAAGTGCTCGCTCACTTGAAGCTGGCTTCACTCGGAAACGGTGACCTGCGCGCCAGGAGGATTTCGCTTGAGAAAGGTGAGTTCAACATCCGCTACATAAACGACAGCATAACGAATCTTGACCTTTTCATAAACACCTTTCAACAGGAAGAGCAGACTGACACCTCCGCTTTTTCAATGAATGTCATTGCGGACAAGGTCACTCTCAAGGATATGGCCTTCTCAATGCATAATCCCTTTGCAGAGCAGACGGTTGAAAGCAGATATGCCATTGATTGGGAGAATCTGGACCTCAGTGATATAAACCTCGATGTAAGGCATCTGGTATTTGACGATTCACTCACTTTCAGGATTGGCAACCTGTCGTTTCACGAGTCACACGGTCTGGACATTGACACCTTCAAGGGCAATGTAAAGATGAACAATGAAGGGATAATCATTGCCAACCTGCTCTACGATGACGATTTTTCACATCTTGCAGCAGATACTCTGTCCCTGCTGTTCAATGATTTCTCAGATTTCTCCGATTTCTGCAGCAATGTTTCATTCTATGGCAAGTTCGCCGGAACCCAGTTCGACTTCAACTCATTGAAATACTACGCCGGGCTTGAGGACATATCGCTGCGACTATGTCTTGACGGCATTGTAACCGGGCCTGTGGCAGACCTGAAAAGTTCCGACCTGAAGGTTGCGACCCCAAGTGGAAGGACGAATATGAACCTGAAATTCAGGATTACAGGACTCCCGGACTTTGAATCCTCAATTCTAGGCATCAACGTAAAGGAGTGCTCGACCGATATGAAGGACGTTGCTGAAATAGTCAGTATGGTATCGCCAGGGTTCGACAAATCATCCATTTCCAGCCTAGCTCCGGGAGAAACAATATCATTCAGAGGCTCTTTCAACGGCATATTCACCGATTATGTCTCATTCGGCAAGTTGACGACAAGAAAGATGGGCAGTGCAGACCTTGATCTTCTCTGCAAAGAAGAAGGCAACGGCATATATTCTGTCACCGGACACGTCGGCACAAATGACTTCTCCCTCGGAAAGTTCCTTGGAAGCAATTCACTTGGAGAGATTTCCTGCAAATCATCCCTCAGTGCCAGCTTCGCCAAGGAAAGCAGTTCCGTTCGGATAGACTCCCTGGATATCACAAAACTGGGGCTCCTCGGCTACGACTATTCAAACATATCAGTGGCAGGACTTCTCACCAATGCGGACTTCAAAGGAACCGTGAAGAGCAAAGATCCGAATTTCGATATGGATTTCTCGGGTGAAATAACCTTCAACCAGTTGCTCAGAGAACGGGAATATGACCTGTACAAATTCAGGATGGCGGTAAACAAGGCCAATCTCGACAAGATAAAACTCGACAGCCGTCGCTCGAGCATAAGCTTGAACGTGGTTGCTGACCTCAATGCCTCTGAAAGAGATATTTTCGGAGACCTTCACATCAGTTCCTTCAGGGCGTCGCTGGAAGATGAGTCATTCGACGTGGGAAACATTGCAATGAGAGCCTATTTCTCAGAAGGACGCTACCTGATGAGGCTCAATTCCGGGCTTGCTGAGGCGAGATACCGCGGTACTGCTCCAGTGACAGACTTTGTCAGTGCGCTCATAAACTCCACAGCAAAGAGTCATCTGACAAATGTCGCCGGGATGAATGACGGACGAGGTCTCGGGAACGAATATACTTTCGAACTGACCACTGCCGACCTGAAACCGGTGTGCAGATTCTTCGTCCCGCAGCTATATGTATCAACCGGAACGAAGATTGACCTTTCGATGACACAGGACAACATCATCGACGGAAATATAAAATCTGATTTCATAACTTTCGGAGACAATTACATAACCGGAATAAACTCCCGTATCAGCGGCAACGCCGATTCCCTGGCTTTCAAGCTGAAATCCAAAATGATCGAATCAGGCTCCGTCAAGATGTTCAACGACAATCTGTCAGCCGTCATCCGTGATAACAAGGCCTCAGTAAGGTTCCATTTCCTCAACGACAGCACAGATGCCAACCTTACTGAAGCGAGGTTCTTCTCTACCGTCACCATCCCCGAAAAGGATGAGAAAGGCAACTTGCGGGCTGTCCTCGACATTCATCCTTCCAAACTCTCAGTAGAGGGAAACAAATGGGAAATAGCTCCATCAACGATAGATTATCACGACGGCAGAACCCTCATCGGGGGTTTCAAGGTCTCAAGAAATGGAGAGAGCCTGACCGCTGACGGAGCCATTTCAGCATCGATGACAGATACGGTAAAGGTCACTATGGACAATTTCAATCTTTCCATTCTTGACCTTCTCACTTCTTCCCCGCTCAATGTAAGAGGAAATGTTTCCGGAAACGGAAGAGCCTTCGGACTCCTCGGCGAAGACATCGGAATGCTGCTTGACCTCAAAGGAGAGGAAATCGCCATTGACGATGACTTTGTTGGAGATTTGGAAGTCAAATCCCGTTGGGATGACACAAACAGGAAGTTCAACATAGCAGTCAAGAACACTCTTGACGGAAAGACTCCTATGAGCATACTTGGTCACATACGGCCAAATGACAAGAGTATCTATGCTGACGTCTCTTTCGACAAGTTCGCGGTAGGGTTCGTGGAGCCTCTTCTCGAAGGAATCGTATCAGATGTCTCAGGGTCGCTTTCAGGGAAGGTCAAGGTCAGCGGACCTTTGGACAAGTTCATCATCAAATCGGAAGACGGAAGAATCAACGACCTGAATTTCAAACTGGATTTCACTGGCGTTCCATACACTGTGGACGGTCCTTTCTCCATAACGGAGAAGAACGTCAGATTCAACAACATGACACTGACCGACCAGTACGGAAAGAAAGGTTCTGTCGGAGGAAGCATCGAATACGACCGTTTCAACAACATCAGGCTCAACACCAGAATCAACCTCAAGGAGATGCTTGGGCTCAACACCACTTCGGCTGACAACGAATCATTCTACGGAAAGGCATTCGCCACCGGCAGCGTAAGGATTACCGGGCCGACAGACAAGATAAACATCGCCCTCAACGTAACCACGGAGCCCAACACTTCCATCCACATACCTATGGGCTCTTCCGCCAAGAGCCACACATCTCTTCTCACATTCGTCGGGAATGAGGTGCATCTGAACGAATACGACTCCGTAAGGACATCCAAGGCGGTGAAAGCTCTCCAGCAGCACTCCGAACTGGAAGTTGACGTGAACGTGACAGCCACACCTGATGCAGAGGTCAGACTTGACATAAACCCTATAACAGGAGACGCCCTGCGCGCTCGCGGGGACGGCCTGATAGCCATTCACATAGGAGCAGGAGACGACTTCAGTCTCAAGGGCAACTATTCCATCAACGAAGGGGATTTCCGCTTCAACCTTATGGGAATCACCTCAAAGGATTTCATTCTTGACAACGGAAGCACCATCACCTTCAACGGGGACATAATGAACTCCGACCTTGACCTCACTGCCACATACAGGACAAAGGCATCGATAGAGACGCTCCTTTCCGATGCATCTTCAGTAGGCAACAGAAGGACTGTGGACTGCGGAATCGGCATAACCGGCAAGCTGAGCAACCCTCAGATTGCATTCGACATAACAATTCCAGACCTTGACCCAGGCACTCTTTCACGCATCGAGAACACTCTGAATACTGATGACAAGCGTATGAGACAGGTGCTTGCGCTGCTCGTATCCGGAAGTTTCGTACCGGAAGCCCAGTCAGGTATAGTCAACAACACCACCATACTGTATTCAAATGCATCGGAGATAATGTCCAACCAGTTGAACAACATCTTCAGGCAGCTGGACATACCTGTCGATCTCGGATTCAACTACCAGCCGACATCAACCGGACGCGATATATTCGACGTAGCTATTTCCACCCAGCTTTTCAACAACAGAGTCACAATAAACGGCAATCTCGGCAACCGTAGGTACCTTTCATCTTCATCAAGTGACTTCGTCGGCAACGTGGATGTGGAAATCAAGTTGAACAAGAGCGGAAAACTGCGCCTCAACGTATTCTCCCACTCTGCTGACGAATATACCAATATGCTTGACCAGGCACAGCGCAACGGAGCCGGATTCTCTTATCAGGAAGAATTCGACACATTCAAGGAACTTTCAAGGAAGATGTTCTGGAGCAAGGCCAGACGTGAGGAAGAGCAGCAGAGAGAGGTTCAGGAGCGCAGAAAGGAGATTATGAGGATTATGCAGGAACGCAGACAAAAGGAAAATGAGCAAACTGTATCTGATACCGACACCACTCGGTGATTATGCCCCGGGTGAGGTGCTGCCGGCCCCCGTGCTGGAACTGATTCCGAAAATCAAGCTCTACTTCGTCGAGGAACTCAGGACTGCCCGCAGATTTCTCTCTGCAGCAGGGCTGAAAGGGCATATCGACGAACTTGAACTCCACGAAATAAACGAACACACATCCCAGCAGGAGATTGAGCAGTATGCATCCCTCCTTGGCACACAGGATGCCGGACTGATTTCAGAAGCAGGGCTGCCTGCCGTTGCAGACCCGGGGGCACAGCTCGTAGCACTTGCACACAGGAAAGGCATTGAAGTTGTCCCTCAGGTGGGCCCTTCATCGCTTATGCTCGCCCTTATGGCGTCAGGCCTCAACGGTCAGTGCTTCGCTTTCACAGGATATCTTCCCGCAAAGAAAGAGGAACGCAAGGCAGCTGTCCAAAACATAGAAAAGACATCCGCCAGGCTCTCTCAGACGCAGATCATAATTGAAACTCCTTATAGGAACGACTCCCTGTTCGAGGATATGCTCTCCATCTGCCGCCCAACCACAAGGATTTGCATAGCAGCAGACATAACCCTCCCCGATGCCTTCATCAAGACGGCAACGGTTGCACAATGGCGCAAATCCCGCCTTCAGATTGGCAAACGACCCTGTGTCTTCCTCCTTCTGGGGTCATAATGAACTTCTACCGCATTTGTGGGATGGCTTTCTACTGTTCTTCCGGCTCAGATGTCCTGATTGTCTCGTAGTAGCCTGGAATCACCTTGCCGGTAGCCTTGTGAAGGTCTTTCTTATCTGTGGCAAGAGTGAGCACCTCACAATCCGGAGTGACTGCGGCATAGCAGTCCGTCATCTCAAGCTTCTTGTCCCCTGCCTTTATCAATGCAGTGAACTTGTAGTCGTAATAGGCTGTCTCTCCGAGACGTGCGGTATTCTCCCCCTTCAGTGCGATGAGGTCGGCAAGCACCTTCTTGTCGTGCTGTACAAGGTCAGCCTTGATCTGGGCGTTCTTCTTCTTGCGTTCCTTGACATATTTCTCATACAGAGAAGAATTAGCCTTGATTCTGCTCTCGAAAGTCTCTATGCGGCGGTCGAACTCGGTACCTAGAAGTGTGGAATCCAATACCTCCAGGGATGTGAATGAAAAATCATACTCGATATTACCATACTGGGCCATGGCAGCCTGGACAATTGCCTTGCACACAGGATTGTCCTTGTATGGGTCAGGAGTACAGGAAGAGATGACAGCGGCAATTGCAAATAAAGCAAGTAAAGATCGTTTCATATCAATCAGTTTTCTATTTCAATTATTTCTATGTGGGTGAAACCAAGTGGTTTGAGAATACTCTGAAGTTGGGTGGCGGAGGCGGATGAGGCCTTAGGGAGGATGCCGTTCTTCAGAGCATTTTCCTCTATGGCCTCTTTGGCTCTTGACAGAATGTCGGCAATCTCCTTGTCGTTCCACTTTCCATCGCGGTCGAATATCTCGTAATCAGAAGGATTGACTATCACATCCAATATCTCGGGCTTCGGCAGGGAGAGTGTCAGCGTATCACCTGAAATCTTCACACAGGTTTCATCAACTTTGGAAAGATCCAGGCCGGCACGGACTTTTCCTTTGACAATCACAGCAATACGAGCAGTCCTGATTGAATCTGTCACAACTCCGTCCTGTTCGATACCGAGTCCGAGCCTGTCAATTATCTTGTTTCCTGACTGCGAATGACGATAGACCGGTATTTCGACAATACGATACTTGCTGCGGGAGAGAACTGCCTCATCATAGCTGCAAGCAGACGCAAGTTCCGATATCTTCCTGATTCTTGTAACCACATTGGCCGTAGGGTCAATCGTCAGGCCCTTCCCGAAAAAGCCTGTTCTCTCGAAAAAGCCTGATACCTTGCCAATTACACCCAAGACAATGACTATTGCCACAATGAGCAGGGCAAGCTTGATTGATGAAGATATATTCCTGAGAGTTCCCATACTACTTGAAGATAACCGTGGTTTCATATCCCAGACTTGCGAAGGACGACTCGAAGAACTCCCTTGCATTCTGTTCCGCGTCCTGAAGGATTCCAAGGTTCGGAACATCGGCAAGTACTGCCATTTCGCCCTGTTTCTTGATATCCTGCAACTCTTCCGGAGTGAAGTTGAACCTCAGTCCGCTGACTTTGCTGTACACCAGCCTTATCTTTTCAGGCGGCATATTGAAAGAAAGAAGCCGGGCCTTCGGCAGAGTTACCTCAACCTTTCTTGAAATCTTGTCCACCACAATGTCATCCGCTGAAAAATCTTTCATATCGATTCCGGTCTTCAAATAGGAAACACTGGTAAACAGCACTTTACGATCACCATACTTATACCAGGCATCGTCGCTTGCCTTGATAATCTTCGCCACGGTGTACTCCACCGTACCTACCTCGGACATCTCTGAAATGCTGCTCACCTTCAAAGCGACCTCATCTTCTACGGAGGGGCCACAGGAGGATACGGCTGATATTGCAATCAGCAGCACATAGCATTTGATATGCCATTTCAGAGACGGTAAATCAAAAATTCTCATATTATAGTATCATATCGTGACCTCGACAATCCTGCCTATCATTTCAGGGTCATACTTGCGGCTGACTTTGATGTAGTTCCCGGTATAGCCTGACATAAGTCCACCCTTCTCCTTGCTTTCGAAGAGGACCTTTGCCGTCCGGCCCTTGTTCGCATTGCAGAACTCTTCGTGAAGCCTGTCACTCAATTCCTGCAATCGAGCCTCCCTGCGGCTCTTGACACTCTCCTGCACCTGGTCGGGACGTTGTGCGGCAAGAGTGCCAGAACGCCTTGAATACGGGAATATATGAAGATATGCAGGACGCAGCCTTTCAAGGAAGTTGAATGTCTGTTCGAAATCCTCATCGCTCTCTCCGGGGAACCCGACTATCACGTCTATACCGAAGAACACACGGGTGAAACGTTCATCGGGTGTTTCCATCCTGCTGCGGATCATCGATATCTTGTCAGCAAACATTTCTGTGGTATATCGGCGGTGCATCTCCTTGAGGGTCTTGTCGCAACCGGATTGGACAGGGATATGGAAATGTGGCAGGAACCTGGTGCCGGAAGCAATCCAGTCCACAATCTGCTCAGTAAGAAGATTAGGCTCGATTGAAGAGATTCTGTAACGTTCGATGCCCTTGACTTCGTTCAGTGCCTTCAGGAGATCGAGGAAACTTTCGCCGGTGCTCTTTCCGAAATCTCCCGTATTCACACCGGTAAGGACTATCTCGCGGATACCTTTTGACGCAGCTTCCTGTGCCTGCGCCACAAGTGTGGAGATCGGGATATTCCTGCTCCGGCCACGTGCAAGAGGGACAGTGCAGTAAGAGCAATAATAGTCGCATCCATCCTGAACCTTCAGGAAAGAGCGTGTGCGTTCTCCTGATGAATATGCCGGGAAGATACTTTCAATCCCGTTCACAGGGCAGGTGAACGCCTCTTTTCTGCGCTGCTCCTCCAATGCTCTTACCCTTGATACCAGCTCCGGCTTGAACTGTGCTCCAAGCACAATATCAACGCCCTCTATATCAAGTATTTCCTGAGGTTTCAACTGAGCATAGCAACCAGTCACCGCCACAATGGCATCGGGGGACAGCTTGTGCAGCTTCCTGATGATGTTGCGGCATTTCTTGTCAGCGTGCTCAGTCACCGAACAGGTGTTTATCACATATATGTCGGCAGCCGAAGAACTGCTGACCGTTACATAGCCGAGTCTTTCGAACTCACGGGCATACGTGGAGGTTTCCGCAAAATTCAGTTTGCAGCCAAGCGTTATGTATGCAACCCTTTTCCCCATCTCGTCCATATTTATCAGTAATTCATTGTGACTGATGACTCTGCACAGGGTCCATCCACGGGAGGATTGAGCTTGTGCAGGGTAACTCCTGCGTGGATTATCTGAGGAAACGCTTCACGGACGGCTTCCAATATCCTGTACGCGACATTCTCAAGAAGACACGACGGCACGGCCATCTCATCCTTTACTATGTCATATATGGCCGAGTAATCCACAGCCCTGGCAAGATTGTCAGTGGCAGCAGCCCCTTCCATATCGTACTCACATTCGAAATCCACCCTGAAACTATTCCCGTCACGGCGTTCAGCTTCGAGACACCCGTGATAGGAATGGAACCTCATACCTTCAAGACGCATAACTCCGTTCTTCATTTCAAAACAGGTTCTAAAATTCAACTTCAAGTCCATCGTATGCAGGCTCTATTCCCTCCGGGAGTTCTGCCACAAAATCGCTGTATTTCGGCAACAGGTGAGAAAGATGAGTAAGGAAAGTACGCTTCGCCCCTACTCTTTTCGCCACATCAATTGCCTCGGAAAGAGAGAAATGCGATATATGCTTCCCTCTTTTTACAGTATTGAGTACAAAGATGTCCAGACCTTTCAGTTTTTCAAATTCGGATTCGGGGATGAAATTGGCGTCTGTAAGATAGGCACAACCGCCAAAGCGGAATCCAAGAATCGGAAGTTTGTAGTGCATGGCACGGATCGGCACAACCTCAACCCCGTCCACATCAAAAGGAAGGCTCGTTATGAGTCTCACATCATACTCGGGTGCTCCGGGATATTTGTACTCGGAGAAGGCATAGTAGAACTGCTTCTCAAGCGACTGCTCCACGTGCTTCTCGCAGAAAACAGGGAAGGACCTGTTCTCCAAGTAATTGAGTGCTCGGACATCATCGAGGCCGCCTGTATGGTCCACGTGATGGTGGGTCAGAAGTATGGCATCGATATGGGTCCTGCCGCTACGCAGCATCTGCTGGCGGAAATCAGGTCCCGCATCAATAAGGAAACTCTTTCCGCAATAATCCACAAGAGCGGAACTGCGCAGCCGTTTGTCACGTGTGTCAGTGGAAGTGCACACGGGGCATCTGCACCCTATCATCGGCATACCCTGAGAAGTACCTGTACCCCAAAAAGTTATCCTGTTCATTGATTCAGCTCCTGTTTTGAACGCCATCACGGTGTCACGACATTCTTTCCTACTTTACGGCAACAATATACTTCCCTGCGGGAAGGATTACTTTACCGAGAGTCTCTATGACATATTCCCCTCCGAGTGAGAAATGCATCTGAGAGCCTTCAGGTACATCGAGCGTCAGGTCAGCTGAAGTGTTGGCAGGAACTGTGAATGAGTACTCATAACCGCCGTCAATCTTCTTCCATCCACTCTCGATACGCCCATAGACCGAATCAAAATGGCCGCGTACATATTCGAAGGTTCCACCCGGGCAAGGTGCGAGTTTGAAATGCTTGTAGCCGGGCTCGCTCTCATCAGGTATGATTCCGAGCATATAGCTCATCATCCATTCTTCAATGGCACCGAATGCATAGTGGTTGAAGGAGTTCATATCCACCATTCCGAAGCCTCTCTTTATTGTGTAGGAGTTCCAGCGTTCCCACATGGTAGTGGCCCCCTGAAGTACAGGATAGAGCCATGACGGATAGTTTGTCTGCTCGAAGAGCTTGTAAGCGACGTCATTATGCCCATTTGCAGAGAGTACCAGAGTAATGTACGGAGTGCCGATGAATCCGGTGGTGAGAGTATAGTCGTGGGCAGCCACGTTATCTACGAGATTCCTAACGGCAAGAGGCTTGTTCTCTTCATTGAAGAGGTCGGCCTGAAGAGGAAGAGCGTAAGAAGTCTGAGTATTCGCCACGAAAGTGCCGTCTGAGCCGCCTGCAATCCATTCCGTATAAGGAGGGACATTGTCAGTTGTCTTCGTAATGCCGTTCTCACCCACGAACTCACGATTGAAAGCCTCTTTGATATTCTCATAGAGAGCGTGGTATCTTGCTCCGTCGGCCTGCTTGCCTATTGCGTAGGCCATCTTCTCCATAAGCATTGCGTCGTAGGCATAGTATGCAGTGTTGGTGAGAGGGGAATTGGTATGTTCGAGAGCAACCCAGTCACCATAGCCTGTACCAGGCTGGATGAAGTTGATGGCACGGTTGTTCAGGAAGGCCATATAGGCCGACATGGATGCATACTGTTCCTCGATGACTTTCGTATCACCGTACTGGAGGTAAAGATGCCACGGAATGATGATGGCCGCCTCAGTCCATCCAAGAGAGCCGCCTCCACGCTTCGCACCGTATGGAGAATCACCCACGTAAGGAGCGAAATCACAGTAACTTCCATTTTCTGCCTGCGTATCGCGCAGATTGTAGAACCATCTATGGAAGAATGGAGCCACATTCATATTGTAAGTGGCGGCACGTGAAAAGACCTGTGCGTCCCCTGTCCAGCCGAAACGTTCGTCACGCTGAGGGCAGTCGGTAGGTATGGAGAGGAAATTGCATCTTTGTCCCCATACTATATTGCTGTACAGCTTGTTCACATTGGCATCGGATGTATTGAAACCGCTTGTCTGCGCCCCGATTGATTCAAGCACGAGGCCTTTCACATCTTTCAGAGGAAGAGCCTTGTCAAGGCCGTAGAGTGCGATATAGCGATATCCGTGGAATGTAAAGTGAGGCTGTATGGTCTCTACGCCTTCTCCTTTGCAGATATAGTGGTCGGTAGAGAGAGCACCACGGTAGTTCTCTGTGTAAGGCAAACCTTTGCAGGCGATGTAGTCCTCTTTGGTAAGAGGTGGCAGCGGGTCTTCAGGGATGATTTCAGGATAGATCATCTCTCCATATCGTATGGTTATCTCCTGGCCTTCCTTTCCCTTGAGAGTGATTGAAGGCACACCCACCATATTCTGCCCCATATCATAGACGAATACTCCCGGTGCAGGCTCGCTTACGCTCTGCGCAGTAAGAGTCATATTGTTCTGCACCGGACTGCCTGTATAGCTTGTAATCCGGACAGTATCAGCAGGTTTTTCTGCAATGGCGGCATTTTCCCAGGCGGAATCGTCGAAGGAGGCTTCGCTCCATCCCCTGACTTCCCTCCTTGCGTCATAATCCTCTCCATTGAGGAAGCTGTCGCTTGTAATCGGACCTCCGTCAAACACTTTCCAGCTTCCGTCGCTGCATATAACTTCGCTCGTACCATCCTTATAGGTGACAACTATCTTTGCAAGAAGAGCCAGTTGTGTTCCGTACTGGTCCTGCCAGGATGTAGGGAATCCGGTGAAATCGCTGTACCATCCGGCCCCAAGCTGAGCACATACAGCGTTTCTTCCATCGGAAAGATACGGGGTGATGTCGTAGGTATTGTAGAAATAGCGTACCCTGTAATCAGTTGAGCCTGGATTGAAGAAATCGTTCGCAAGCCGTCTGCCGTTGATATAATATTCGTAAATACCCTTAGCCGTTGTATAAAGACGTGCTGACTTTATTTCCTTCTTGATCTCGAAACTCTTTCTGAACATCGGAGCGCCTGTTTCATCCGCAGGGGAAATCAGATGCATCGTTCCGTCCCCCTTTTCGTCATAGACGGCCTGACTGTCGTAAAGAGTGGTATTCCAGGCAGATTCAGTAACCTTGATATCAGAATATGTCGCAGGATTGTTCTCTTTCTGGTAGAAGCCGATACGGTTGAAACGCCAGTACGGTTTCCATACGGAAATTGGATAAGGCTGTGAAAGGATACGTGCATCGTTGAGTTTGTTTCCATCAAAATAAACGTCCGTACGGAAACCTTTCGAGTAGTCAAGAGCGACCACATCAAGTTCCACACGGTGGCTGCCGTCCGCCACTTCAGGCTTCAAGGTGCTGGTGAACTCTACCGTATCCTTTCCTTCTGTGATGCGGGTCAATATGAAAGCTGGCTCAGGTTCAATCACATACGATGCAACCATATAATTGAGGGAATCCTGGTGGCCGAATATGAAATCGGACTCCCGGCTCCCCTCTGGAAGATTGACTGTATATCCGAGAGTGAACTTCGAACGGTACTTCGAGAAATGAGGCCACTTGCTTCCTATCCACTGGGCGCCATCCCATCCGGAGCCCATCAGACCGGTCTCGAAGAAAGTGGAATTGCCACAGGTCTTTCCTTCGGAATCCCAGACTTCCACATCAACGCGGTAACGTGTGCAAGGCTCAAGGGGTTCACCGTTGTACATAATACCCACTGAAATATCGGACCGGACTGTGCCTGAGTCGAACACCACCTTTTCCGGTGATGAAACAGTCACCTTGTATGACTGCTGGGCTACTCCGTACCGATTGCTCTCCATCCTCCAGCTGAAGGATGGGTGCGCGTCGTCGATTCCAACAGGATTCGTCATATAGTTGGTCTTCAAATCCACGACCATAGGGTCCACTGGCGCGCAGGAAATAACGGCAATAAGAGCGGAAAGTGTGAATATCAATCGTTTCATAGGTTGAAAGCTTCTTTCAGTTCATTCATCTGAGCGTCGCTCATTCCCTCAGGCACGAATCCCATAGAGCAGGCGCTTTCATATATCTTGGCTGATTTTGAGAGTGTGTCAAGCATATCGAACGCTTCCACGAGGTCCTCGCCTACAGCAACCACCCCGTGCTTCTCCCAAAGCACCACATCGTACTCCTTCAGTTGTTCGAGGGTAGCTTCGGCCAGGGCCACCGAACCCGGGAGCACATATCTTACCACACCGAGGCCCTTCGGGCAGAAAGCCCTCGTCTCAGGTATCATACTCCAGAGTATCTTCGTAAGAACATCCTTCTCAAGGAATGCACGATTATGCGTCATAGCAATCAGTTCAATCGGATGTGTGTGAAGCACAGCCTTGTACGAAGGTCTGTCCACTTGGAGGAAATTATGTATTGCCAGATGGCTCGGAAGTTCGGAAGATGGGAATATCTCCTTCTCCGCCACTATCTCATAATGCTCAAGGTCAGGACAGATGCGTATCACGGCAGCATTGTCAAGCGGCGACTTCGAAACATAGCGCATCCTCTTTCCTGTACCTGTAACAAGGAAATATGCTCCGGCAAGTTCAGGCACCTTGAATCCGATCGGCCGCGGAGTGCCGAGGGCCGGCCTTTCGCAGAAGAGAGAAGCACATCCGGTAATGTTGTATGAGATATTGCCGCCATTACGCTCGGCCCATCCATAATTCCACAGGTGTCCTGAAATTTCGGACACCTGTTCAAGGATATCATTGAAAATATCGTTATACATAAGCATTGGAACTGACTATACCAGCGATGGGAAGAACACAGAGAAGAGCAGAATCAGAAGTCCGGCTACAAGCACGCATATGGTCTTCCGGCCAGAGCCTTTCCACTCCTTGAGGACAATCCCCCAGAAGTTAGAGAAGATGATGTTCAGTGACATCAGTATGCACCACGAGAATGCGAGCAGGACAGGCGAGCCGGCAAGGAAACTCTTCCCGACCTCAAGTCCGAAGAACTGGGAGTACCAGAGAAGCCCGGCAAGAGCGCAGAAGAGAATATTGTTGAGCTTGTCCCCGCAGCTGACCGAAAAATACTGCTTGAAGGTCTTGTTCCTGATATTCTGGAAGATACAGTATGAAGCATTCGTGATGAAGCCTCCGAATGTCACGAGCAGTATCACAGGCAGGCCTGCGAACAGCGGAGCTACACCGGCACTGAGAGCCACATCCTTGATTCCGCTCCCGGCATCGAGGCCGAGTGCGAAGCAGGAACTCATCACACCTGCGAGAAGTGCCACGAGAAGGCCTTTTGTAAGGGCGAAATCCTTGATTGCGGCTTTCTGTTCCTCTTCACTGAGGCCCTTTGTCCTCAACGAGCCTGCAAAACCGATTACAGTGATGCCTGCAAGGGTGATGCACACACCGACAAGCAGAATCAGGCCTTCGCCGTGGAAAAGGTCAGTCCCGGCAAAGAGTGCAGGAAGCAGAGTACCGAACGCTGAGCAGGTACCAAGAGCGATGCTCTGTCCCAAAGCCACTCCCAAATACCTCATACTAAGGCCGAAAGTAAGGCCGCCTATTCCCCAGAGAGCGCCATAGACTATTGACATCAGGACAGAGCTCTTTCCGTAGAGTTCGAAAAGGCCCATCCCGTCAGGAAGGCCGATGAACGCTCCTATCAGAGGGAATACAAGCCAGGCGAAGACACCCTGTACAAGCCAGAAGCATTCCCAAGCCCAGGAGCGGACCTTCTTGATTGGAACATAAGAACTTGACTGTCCGAAACTTCCGACAGCGATGATGAGAAGTCCTAAAAGTATTTCCATAACGTATTATCTTTTTGAAAGTACGTCGCGCTCGTACTTCTGTATATCGGCGATGTAATCTTGAGCGACAGGTACTCCGTGTGTATGGCAGAAATAGTTGTAGACGTCGTTCCAAGGAAGGGATTTGGCTTCTTCCAGCAGAGCGAGCCTTTCAAAGTAGTGCTCACCTGCCTCAGCTTCCCTCAGCTTGGCAATAGGTGAAAGAAGAGCCTGAAGGAACGCCTTCTGTGTTGCACGTGAGCCGATTACGTATGCACCGATACGGTTGAGCGATGCATCGAAATAGTCGAGGCCGAAATTCACGCGGTCAAGGGCGCCGGCCCATACAATCTCCTGCGCGAGCATAGTGAGCGAATCGTTGAGAATCACAACGTGGTCGCTGTCCCAGCGTACAGGACGTGAAACGTGGAGCATTATCTCATTCGTGAAGAGAAGAAGTGCTGAAATCTTGTCATAAACCTCCTCAGTCGGATGGAAGTGGCCCATATCCATAGTGGCCATAATTCCGTTCTTCACGGCATAGCCCATATAGAACTCGTGCGAACCGGCCGTGAAACTCTCAAGCCCTGTTCCGAAAAGCTTGCACTCGGCAGCATCCTTCACGTTCGGACACTTCACTGCAAATATCTTGTCAAGGGAATCCTTGAGGTTCTGCCTGTAAAGATAGCGGTCCACGGTAATGTCTTTCGACCCGTCGTGTACCCAGAGGTTGTGGCACGCCTTGCTGCCCAGCTGACGGCCCATCTCATCGGCAATCCTGCGGCTGCGGATAGTATGCTCGATCCAGAAGTCACGTATGCTCTTGTCACGATGTGCAAGAGACATGTCTCCACTCTTCGGATGAGAGAAACTTGTGGAGTTGAAGTCAAGTTTCAGGTCATTTGCCTTGGCCCAGTCAATCCAGCTCTGGAAGTGGGCAGGTTCAATCTGGTCACGGTCCACGAATTTTCCTCCGAAGTCACCGTATATGGCGTGGAGGCTCACCCTGTGGCGGCCCGGAATGAGTGACTTGGCCTTTTCGAGGTCGGCACGCACTTCTTCGATGTTGCGGGCTCTTCCCGGATAGTTTCCGGTTGCCTGTATTCCTCCTGAGAGTTCACCGTCAGGATTCTCGAAGCCTCGGACATCATCTGTCTGCCAGCAATGGAGAGAAAGTGAGATGGCATCAAGTGATTTGAGCGCAGCATCGGTATCGACCCCGATTTCTGCATAACGCTCCCTGGCGGCAGCGTAATTCTGTTCAATCTGTTTAGCAGTCATTGTAATATCTATTTATCTGTTCTTTCAAGGTATTTTTCATAGGCAGCATCCCACTGCTCTGTGTCACGCGGCTGGAATCTTTCAACTTCCACACAGTCGGAAATAACCTTCCGCATCGCCGCAAGACTGTCCACAACCCCGGCGGAGTATGCCTGAAGCATCACGTTGCCGATGGCTGTAGCCTCGGAAGGTCCGGCAGCAACGGTGCAGCCTGTCGCATCTGCCGTGAACTGATTGAGAAGGGCGTTCTTCGAGCCACCGCCTATGATGTGCAGAACCTCGACAGGGAATCCTGCAGTCTTCTCTATGAGTTCGAGCACCTGCCTGTACCTCAGAGCAAGGCTCTCGAACACGGTACGGACATAACTACCATGACTGTCAGGCTTCTGCTGCCCTGTAGCCGCGCAATACGAATCGATGGCCGCCTGCATTGATGCAGGATTGGCGAATGACGGGTCGTCCGGATTGATGAAGGTGCAGAACCTCCTGCCGGATTCGGCCAATGGAGCGAGGTCGGCGTACGAATATGACTTCCCGGCCTTCTTCCACTCAGAAAGCAAGTTCTCTATTATCCACATACCGGTGATGTTCTTCAGGAAACGGGTCGTTCCTTCCACACCTCCCTCATTGGTTATGTTGGCTTTGGCAGCCTCCGGAGTGAGGACAGGCTCCTTGGTTTCAATGCCCATAAGGGACCACGTGCCGGAACTAAGGTATGCGAAATGCTCCGTCAGGGCAGGTACGGCAGCCACAGCTGAAGCCGTATCGTGTCCGGCTACTGCCACCACCGGAAGTTCAGGCAAACCGCATTCACGGGCTATCTCAGGTCTCAAAGTACCTGTTCTATGACCCGGGAATACAATCGGGGAGAATTTTCCGGCATCCACTCCCGCACTCGCAAGCAACTGTGTGTCCAGCTTCTTCGAACGCGGATCGAGGAAATGCGAGGTGGAGGCAATGGTATATTCTGTAACCATCTTTCCTGTAAGAAGATACGACAGAGCGTCAGGGATGAACAGAATCTTCTCCGCTGCCTTCAGCTGGCTGCTTCCGTCACGATTCATAGCATATAGCTGGAAGAGAGTGTTGAAATTCATCACCTGTATTCCGGTACGGCCGTACAGTTCATCCCTTGAGATGCACTTTTCGAAAAATTCCTCCGGAACCCCTTCAGTATGAGGGTCGCGATAACTGTACGGAAGTCCGAGGATGGCACCGTCAGAGCCTGTGAAAGCCACATCCACGCCCCAGGTGTCGATACCTATCGACGAAATCTCAACTCCCGCAGCGGCAGCCTTCCTCAGGCCTTCGAGAATCTCTTCATAGAGAGAGAAGATGTTCCAATGGAAATGCCCGTTGACCTTTATGATGTGGTTCGGGAAACGGTGTATCTCGTCGAGACGGAGAGTACCCTGCTCCAAGGTCCCGATTATTGCGCGCCCTGAAGTGGCGCCGAGGTCGAATGCCAGGAAATTCATATATCACTCAAGATTAGGGTTCTGTACTGCTTCCATCACGCGCAGGAAATTACCGCCCGCGATGAGTTTGATATCATATTCCGAATAGCCCCGCTTGCGCAGTTCTATGATTATCTTCTGCATCTTGCTGATGTCCTCCAGGCCTTTCGGACCGAACTCTATGCCGTCGAAATCACTCCCTATGCCGACGTGCTTCACCCCGACGAGCTTGATTACGTGTTCGATATGGTCCACAATCACCTTGTAAGAAGGACGAGGAACAGCGGCATACTCTTCATACGCCTTCTGAAGATTGGCTTGCAACTGAGGGTTCGACGAATCCTCCCTCCAGGCATAATCAGCTTCTTCCAACTTGTCATCCAGGCCTATGGCCGCTTTTCCGTACTCTTCCGACAGGAACTTAGGATAGAAATTTATCTGAACCACCCCACCCTTATGAGCAATGGCCTTTATCATTTCATCGGTAAGGTTGCGCGGGTGGTTGCACAGTGCGCGGCAGCAGGAATGAGACGCGATTACCGGTGACTTGGAATACTTTATCACATCCCAGAAAGATTCATCCGATATGTGTGATACGTCCACCATTATTCCAAGCCTGTTGCATTCAGCGACAACCTCCCTGCCGAAAGGACTGAGACCGTGCCATACAGGTTCAGGGGAAGTGCAGGAATCGCAAATCTGATTGCTGCGGGCGTGTGTCAGTGTAAGATAGCGGATCCCGAGCCTGTGGAACATACGCAGCAATGAGAGGTCGTTCTGAATCGGTGCGCCGTTCTCCATACCGAGGAATACTGATATCAGGCCATTTCGGGCATTGCGCCTTGCCTGTGAAGGTGTTGTGGCAAATGCCACCTTGCCGGGACTGTTCTCCACCGAATCATAGACCTTCGAAACGAGTTCGAAAGCCCTGCGTGTGGATTCGTCCGGAGCGAGGGAATTTGAAGTGTATATGGCGAAGAACGCTCCGTTCACGCCACCTTTCTTCATCCGGGGATAATCGATATGTGTTATCGGAAATGATCCAGGGACGAAGCCTTGTTCTACTTTTTTCTCGAAATCAGCCCCTTTGGCAAGCATCAAAGGGGCATCACAGTGTGAGTCCAGAAGGAATATCATATAATCAGGTATATTTATGTCACTGATTGCTCCGGGTGCTGAGCCACAACGGGTGCCTCGAAGCAATCTATAAAGTTAGCAATAATTACATCCATTTCAAAGCTCATAGCTCAGAACCTTTTTGAAGAAGGAACTGACCACACAGGCAGGACTGCGGTAAGTGAACGTTTCATAAAAGGCACGGCAGGCCCGGGAGCAGATTCTATATTCTCTGTCTTACACATTCGTACATTACGACGGCGCAGGCGACGGATACGTTGAGGGAACCTATCTCGCCCATCATAGGGATGCGCGCCTTGACATCGCACAAAGAAAGCAGTGCATTGGAAATTCCACTGCCTTCGGAGCCCATCACAATTGCGGTAGGCTTGCGGAAATCCACTTCATAGAGAGAGGAATCGGTCTTTTCTGTCGCAGCAACTATCTGGAAACCAGCCTCCTTGAGATAATATGCCGGAATCTTCAGGTTAGTCACCTTGCAGGCCGGAACCCTCAGAAGCGCACCGGCAGATGTCTTGATGGCATCAGCGTTAATTGCAGCACCGCCCTTGGCCGGAAGGATGATTCCGTCAATTCCGGCGCATTCAGCACTTCTTGCAATGGCTCCGAAGTTGCGGACGTCACTTACGCCGTCAAGCATCAGGAACACAGGATTTTCACGCTTCGAAAGAGCATTCTCGACCATAGTTTCAAATTCTACATACTCTATCTGTGCAAGATATGCCACAACCCCCTGATGGGAGCCCTTGACAAGATAGTTCAATTTCTCTCCCGGAACGAACTGATAAGGGATGCCACGCTCCTCAACTTCTGACAACAAATTGCGGAACTGTTCTCCTTCAAGACCTTTCTTGAAGAGTACCTTCTCGAATTTCCTTCCCTGGCGCACCGCCTCTTCCACAGGGTGCATTCCATACAGATAGTGCTGTTTTTCTTCCATAGTCTACAATGTTTACAACCTGGTTTGAAATGATTCTTATCCGATAAGAGCCCACTCGTCCATCTTCGAATCAAGTTCTCTCTTGATTTCAAGATATTTGCGGGTCATTTCCATAATGTCAGTGTCAGGCGCCGGAGCGGCCAGTACTTTCTCTATCCCGGCCATCTTCCCTTCCAGTTCTGCAATCTGCTTTTCAAGAAGGTTCTGCCTGTTCTGAAGTTTCTTCGCCTCGCGTGAGAGTGCTTTCTGCTCTTCGTAAGAGATTTTGGAAGATGCAGCCGATGCCTTCTCAATCCCAGGCTCCGACTTGGCAGCTGACTGTTGCACAGCGGCGCTCTTTTCTGCCTCAATGTCACGGAAAGATTCGGCTTTCTTGTGCCTGAGGAATTCATCGACTCCGCCGAGATGTTCGCGAACCCTCCCGTCACCGAACTCATACACCTTGTCCACAAGGCCGCTCAGGAAGTCACGGTCGTGTGAAACCACTATCACCGTGCCGTCGTAAGCGGCAAGAGCCTGCTTCAGAACATCTTTTGAACGGATATCCATATGGTTGGTAGGCTCGTCAAGTGCAAGCAGGTTATGAGCGCGCAGCATCAGCTTGGCCATTGCAAGGCGGGACCTCTCCCCACCGCTGAGAACAGCCACTTTCTTGTCCACGTCATCACCCTTGAAGAGGAATGCTCCGAGGATGTCGCGAAGCTTCATACGGATGTCCCCGACCGCAATTTTATCGAGAGTGTCATAGACAGTGTCGCTCTTCACAAGAACATCTTCCTGATTCTGGGCATAATATCCGATGTCTACGTTGAATCCCACCTTCGCTTCTCCGGAGAATGGCTGCAGGAAACCCATAAGCACCTTCATCATAGTGGTCTTCCCTTCACCGTTACGCCCGACGAATGCCACTTTCTCCCCTCTTTTTATCTCAAGGTTCGCGCCACGAAGAATCACCTTGGCGGGAGTGGTGTCTGAATAGCCTATCACAGCATCCTTTACCACAAATGCCACGTCTCCGCTGCGTGGAGCCGGAGGGAACTTCACGTTGAGTGTCGCCAGATCCTCATCGTCAATCTCGATGCGCTGTATCTTCTCCAGCTGCTTGACACGGGACTGCACCTGATTGCTCTTGGTAGGCTTGTATCGGAACTTCTCTATGAACTCCTCCGTCTTCTCAATCATTCTCTGCTGGTTGAGGTAAGCCGCCTTCTGCTGTTCTATGCGTTCCTTCCGAAGCTCTACATATTTGGTGTAAGGCACTTTATAGTCGTACAGATGGCCGAGCATCACCTCCACGGTGCGGGCAGTGCAGTTATCAAGGAAGCGACGGTCATGCGAGATGAGCACAATCGCTCCGTTGTATGACTGAAGATAATCCTCAAGCCACTGGATGGACTCTATGTCAAGATGGTTGGTAGGCTCGTCAAGAAGAAGCACATCCGGCTTGCGGAGCAGAATCTTTGCAAGTTCTATACGCATATTCCATCCCTGGGAGAACGTTGCCGTCATACGGTCGAACTCCTCCCTTTTGAACCCAAGGCCCATCAGAGTCCTCTGGGCCATCTCCATAGGCGACTCGCTCTGTGCCAGTGCAAGGCGGTCGCTGATTTCATTCAGTTCGACCATAAGGTCGTTGTACGCCTTTGATTCATAGTCAGTGCGGTCGGCAAGAAGCTGGGACACACGGTCCAGGCGTTCATTCAGCCTGTCAATCTCAGCAAAGACCGTCATCACCTCGCCGATTACGCTCTTGTCCCTGGCGTGTTCCATAATCTGAGGAAGATAGCCTATCTTCTGTCCGTTGGTCTTGAGTATGGAGCCCGACGTAGGGCTCTGCAGGCCCATTATCAGTTTCAGGATAGTGGATTTACCCGCTCCGTTCTTGCCCACGAGGCCTATCTTGTCCTTGTCCCCGATATGGAGACTTATATTGTCCAGAAGGTCATACCCTCCGAAAGAGAGTGTAAGGTCATTTATCGAAATCATTCAACCGCCTCCGTTTCAACAGTCACAACTTCATCATCTTCATCATCCTCATCCGCAGGCCTGGCCACGGCAATGCTCAGTTCGTACAAGGCATACAGCGGCACGCTCACGAAAAAGAGAGTCACAGGGTCGCCACTCGGCGTGATTACGGCGGCCACGGCGACAAGCACTACAACTGCGTGACGGCGGTATTTCTTGAGCCACTGTTTGCTTATGATGCCGAAACGCGACAGCAGGGCCGCCAGAATTGGCATCTCGAACACTATGCCCATAATCAGCACAAGCGAAATCATCATTCCGAAATAGGAACTGAGCGATATCTGGTTAGGCACAGACTCCGATACCTGATACGTTCCGAGGAACCTGATAGTCAGCGGAAAGACCAGAAGATACCCGACAGCCACCCCGACATAGAAGAGCAGTGCCGCGAACCCGAAAGACTTCTGTACCGCACGACGTTCGTTGTCGTAAAGAGCCGGGCGGATGAAAGTCCACAGGAAATAGACTACCACAGGCATCGCCACGACGAGCGCAATGTAGAAAGATATGCGGATGTGCATAAAGAACTGCGCCGTCATCTCCACGTTTATCATATTGATCCGGAAATCGGCCAGTGGAGAGAGACCGAAAAATTCCAGCATAGCGTTGAACCCTCGGTAAAGTATGAAATCCGAGGAAAGAGGGGCGAGCAGAAGCGTATCGAAGAGGAAGCTCTTGAAACAGAAAACCACCATCATCAATACCACGAGCACACCGGCGGAGCGGAACAGTACTTTCCGCAGATCGTCGATGTGTTCCCAGAATGTCTTATCTTCCCCTGAGGATGCCACCGGGAATTACTTTTTTTCCTTAGGAGTTTCGGTTTCTATCTCCTTCTTGATTTCCTTCATATCATCCTCCACATCCTTCATCCCCTCCTTGAAGCTCTTGACACCCTTGCCAAGACCTTTCATCAGTTCAGGAATCTTCTTTCCACCGAACAGAAGGATGACGAGCAGCAGGACGATGAGAATTTCGCCCCATCCGATTGAGCCTAAAAAAAGAAAATGGTTCATGTTGCCGTATGATTAAATAATTATACTCTAAAGTTTTTCGAGTTGTTCCTTCAGATTTGCAATCTTGGTGGTGGCATCGGAGAGCTTCTTTCGCTCAAGCTCCACAACCTGTGCAGGTGCATTCGCCACGAACCTCTCATTCGAGAGCTTTGCATTCACTCCCTTGAGGAAGCCTTCGTAGCGGGCAATCTCGGCAAGTATCTTTGCCTTTTCCTCTTCTGTGTCCACCATACCCTCAAGAGGTACGTAGAACTGAACGGTTCCCACCATGAATGCCTGTCCTGACTTTGATGTATCGATATCAGGAAGAATCTCAATTTCAGAGATATTCGCCATCTTTGAAATGACAGGATTCATTGAAAGAGGATATCCGGCCTGTTTTACCTGAAGCCTGAGAGGTGTCTTCGGTGAGATGTTCTTCTGCTGGCGGATAGCTCTGATGGCGGTTATAGCCTCCGTGGCTACGTCAAAATCATCTATCAGCCTCTGATCGTAAGCTTTGGCCTGCGGCTGCATCTGAAGCATTATTGTCTCACCCTCCTTGCGCGGAGCGATATTCTGCCAAAGTTCCTCAGTTATGAAAGGCATCACAGGATGAAGCACCTTCAGTAGCGAGTCGAAGAATCCGATGGTCGCATCATACGTGGCCTTGTCCATTGCCTGCTGGACACCATCCACGAAAGCCGGCTTCACAATCTCAAGGTACCAGGCGCAGAAATCATCCCAGAAGCACTTGTAGATTGCCATAACAGCGTCATTGATACGGAATTTCGAGAAATCGTCATCAACCTGGGCCATAACCTTGTCCAACTTCGCTTCAAACCATTCCACAGCCTTGCGGCTCTCCTCTCCCTGAGGTTTTTCCTCAACCTTCCAACCTTGTACGAGGCGGAAAGCGTTCCATACCTTGTTGGAGAAATTCCGGCCGAGTTCTACCTGACTTTCATCAAAGAGTATATCATTTCCGGCTGAAGTACAGAGAAGTATGCCGAGACGTACTCCGTCGGCGCCATATTTTTCAATCAGACCTATCGGGTCAGGCGAATTGCCAAGCTGCTTGCTCATCTTGCGGCCGAGCTTGTCCCTGACGATTCCGGTAAAGTACACGTTGCGGAAAGGAACGTCATTCATATACTCTTCTCCGGCCATAATCATCCTGGCTACCCAGAAGAAGATGATATCAGGGCCTGTTACAAGGTCGTTGGTAGGATAATAGTACTTTATCTCCCTGTTGCCCGGAGTGTTGATTCCGTCGAAAAGGCTTACAGGCCAGAGCCAGCTTGAGAACCAGGTATCAAGAGCATCCTCGTCGCGGCTCAACTGGTCAATGGTTATGCCGGCATAGCCTTCAATCTTCCTGGCCTCTTCCAGTGCCTCTTCAGGAGTCAGCGCAACCACGAACTTCTCCTCCTCGCCTTCAGCTGTAGGAAGGAAGTATGCCGGAATGCGGGGTCCCCACCAGAGCTGGCGGCTGATACACCAATCCTGTATGTTCTCCAGCCAGTTGCGGTATGTAGAGACATATTTCGACGGATGGAACTTGATCTTTCCCTCAAGTACCGGTGGAAGAGCTATATCGGCAAAATGCTTCATACTCAGGAACCACTGCTTGCAGAGCCGTGGCTCTACAGCCGTATCAGGGTTGCGTTCCGAATAGCCGACCTTGTTTTCGTAGTCTTCAATCTTCTCCATAAGTCCGGCGGCCTCAAGGTCCTTTGCAATCTGCTTGCGGACAACCATACGGTCAAGGCCGACATAAAGTCCGGCAGCCTCGCTGAGAGTTCCGTCCGGATTGAATATATCTATCGTTTCAAGATTATGAGTCTTTCCGAGGTTGTAGTCGTTCACATCGTGAGCAGGAGTGACCTTCAAGCATCCCGTTCCGAACTCGATGTCCACGTAGCGGTCCTCAATCACAGGAATTACACGTCCCACGAGAGGTACAATCACCTTGTGGCCACGAAGCCACTGGTTCTTAGGGTCTTTAGGGTTCACGCACATCGCTGTGTCGCCCATGATGGTCTCAGGGCGGGTGGTGGCCACCACTGCGTAGTATCTTCCTTCCTCATCCTTGTGGAGCACTTCACCTTCCTCTCCTGTCGGCTTGACTGCGTTCACGTCAGAATCGGCCACATAATACCTCAAATAGAAGAGTTTCGATTTCTCGTCGCGGTAAACGACCTCCTCAGTGGAAAGCACAGTCTGGGCCTTAGGGTCCCAGTTCACCATACGCAATCCGCGATATATCAAACCTTTGCGATACAAATCGACAAACACTTTCATAACGGACTCACTCCGGACCTCATCCATTGTGAAGGCGGTGCGGTCCCAGTCGCAGCTTGCTCCGAGACGGCGCAGCTGCTTGAGGATGATACCTCCGTGCTCCTCTTTCCACTCCCAGGCATACTTGAGGAACTCATCGCGGGTGAGGTCACGTTTCCTGATGCCCATAGTTGCGAGCTTGTTCACGACTTTCGCCTCGGTGGCAATGGAAGCGTGGTCCGTTCCCGGTACCCAGAGAGCATTCCTGCCCTTCATCCTTGCACGACGCACCAGCACATCCTGGAGGGTGTTGTTCATCATATGCCCCATATGGAGTACACCGGTAACGTTCGGAGGTGGGATAACTATCGTATATGGCTCACGGCCATCAGGTTCTGAATGGAAGAATTTATGTTCCGTCCAATATGAATACCATTTGTCCTCAGTAAGAGAGGGATCGTACTTTACAGGTAATTCCATCGCTTGATACTTTCAATTGTCAAAACATCAAAGTTAATGATTTTTCTTCATTTGTGAAGTGAGATAGAGCAACTCTTCATAAAGATGATGGACAGGAAGTCCCATCACGTTGAAATAGGAGCCGTTGATGGCGGTTATTGCCGCGTGTCCGATCCACTCCTGCACTCCGTAGGCCCCTGCCTTGTCGTATGGATGGTACCTGTCCACGTAATAATCGATCTCGCTGTCGCTCAAATCTCTGACAGTAACGTCGGTGGTATCGCTGAAAGATATGAGGTTGTCTTTCGTCCGCAGAACCACGCCAGTAACCACCTGATGGGTCACTCCGGAGATAAGCCGTAGCATACGCACGGCATCTTCACGGTCCTTCGGCTTTCCGGTAATCTCTCCGCGGACAAATACGAGCGTGTCGGCGGTAATCAATATCTCATTCTCCTCCAACGGCCTGTGGAAAGAGTTGGATTTGTGGAGAGCTATATACTCAGGTATCAGATGCGTAGGGATATCATCACTGAAAACCTCCTTCTCATCTTTCGCCACCTCCACGGTAAAATCCACATCAAGGGCGGCAAGCAGTTCCTTGCGCCGAGGTGAAGCGGAAGAAAGTGTAATCTTGTAATCTTCAAACATATCAACTTATCTTATACATTCCGGCCGGTAAGTTTCGCAAACTTGGTGATATTGTCGGGATATTTGCCGGTCATAGGTAGATGAGGGTCGAACAGCCACTTCCCGGCCTCTCTGAGAACCTTTTCAATCAAATCTCGCACGCAGCCTCTTCCACCAGGATACGGAGATACATAGTCAGCGGCATCCACAGCCTCAGGAACGGCGTCGCACGGGCAAACACCGAGTCCCGCAGCCAGAATGACCGGGACATCAGGCAGGTCATCACCGACATAGGCGACCTCTTCCTTTCTTAAAGAGTTCCTTTCACAGAAAAGATTGAAATCCGTAAGTTTGTCACGCGACATCATAAAGAGGTCCGGTTTCTTCACTCCGTATGAATTTGCCCTGTGAATGATGCTTTCGGAGCATCCGCCTGTTATGATGGCTACCGGAAATCCGTTGTCCACAGCCATACGTATGGCAAAACCGTCCTTGGAATTGAATTGACGGATAATATCGCCATCGTGCATAGCATAGAGGCCTCCATCCGTGAGCACTCCATCGATGTCGAAGGCAAAAGCCTTGATATTCTTGAATTTGTCCATATTTCTATCTTTTTTTGCGGCATACGTCGCATTTTCCGCAATCGTGGCTCTTGTCCTGACCGAAATACCTGAGCAGGTAACGGCTCCGGCACGAAGACTCCTGTGACACATACCCTATGATGCCTTCAAGCCTGTCGAAGTGACGCCTGAGACTTGCATCATAATCACTTTGAGGGAGCCTGAGATTCTTAGGGTCCAGCCTCTCATAGTTCAGGTTAAGCATAGGAGAATTAATGAGAGGGATATACTTGATGACATTCTCACGTGAAAGCGCACGCAGCTTGTCGTGAACCACCTCAGGAGCATAGCCGCCCAAACGGCCTATCTTCTCCAGGTCCACCGGGACATACTCAGAGAAGATTCCCGGATATATGCGCAGCAGCACCTTGATGAAGCCGTCCATTTCGGAAGACTTCAACTGTACGTGGTACAGAGCGTCACGTGATACGGCGAACTGAACTTTCGCAGGAATCCTGAGTGATTCGGTAAGGGACCAGTAACCGGCTGACTCTATGTATTTGACAGCATAGTACGCAGTGGAGGCGTGAAGCCTGAAATCCTTTGCGAACTTTTCAATGTCGAACTTGACGCAGGCACCCTTCCCCTCTTCGTATGAGTAGCCGAGGAAAGTATAGACTTTCTGATATATGTCGCGTATGTAGTCAAGAGGCGGATACGTGGTCCTGAGTATCTGTCTGAGGCTCCGTATGTCCGAGTCGTTCCACAGAAGCACTGCGTATGAGTCACAGCCGTCACGGCCTGCACGTCCGGCCTCCTGAAAATAGCCTTCAACCGTGTCAGGCATATCGAAATGGCATACGAAACGCACATCGCTCTTGTCGATTCCCATTCCGAATGCGTTTGTGGAAACAATCACCCTTGTGGCCCCGCACTTCCACCGGTCCTGCACATCTGAACGGGTCTGTCGTGCCATACCTGCGTGATATGCCTCAGCCCCGATATTGTGGGCACAGAGGAACGATGCAAGGTTTTCGGCATTCTTTCTCTTTGACACATAGACGATTCCGCTGCCTTTCACTCCCTCGCACACCCTGAGCAGCTGGCCCATCTTGTCCTCCGCTTTCCGCACCACGTAGGCCAGGTTCGGACGGGAGAAATCTCCTTTCAGAAGATTCTTCGAGCGAAAAAGGAGCTTGTCCATTATATCGTCTGCGACCTGTGGGGTAGCGGTCGCTGTAAGAGCCACGACCGGGACATCCATTCCTATTATCTTCCTGATTTCTGCTATTTCAAGATAATCAGGCCGGAAATCGTAGCCCCACTGGGATATGCAGTGCGCCTCGTCCACAACGAGCATCGACACAGTCATCTTGGCCACACGGGTTCTGAAAAGAACTGTACGCAGCCTCTCAGGGGAAACGTACAGGAACTTGAAACCGCCATAGACCGCATTGTCGAGAGCAATGTCTATCTCCCTGTGAGTCATTCCGGAATAGACGGCAAGGGCCTTGATTCCCCGCCTGTCGAGATTCTGCACCTGGTCCTTCATCAGCGCGATCAGAGGGGATACGACAACCGCGATTCCCTCCCTCATCATAGCAGGCACCTGGAAACAAACACTCTTGCCACCACCGGTAGGAAGTATCGCAAGAGTGTCCCTGCCTTCAAGCACGGATGAGACAATCTCCTCCTGCATCGGCCTGAAGGCATCATAGCCCCAATATCTCTTCAGTGTATCCTTCATAGGAAGGCTACTTCGCCATCTTGACCTTGCAGAAGACAGGGCGGTGGTCTGAGGCCTGGGAAGCGGCAGGCACTGCCGTATCAAGCACCTTTATGTCCGCACCCTTGAAAGCTGCTATGAAATCGATTGTGCTGCGGGGTTTGTCTGACGGAAATGTATTGATAGATGTATCAGTCAGAATATCAAAATATTCACGTATCAGGCGGAGTGTCTCCGAAGCCGGGCCGGCGTTCCAGTCACCGGCAATGAAGAGCGGTTTCTCCGGACTTTCCGCCTTGAATGCCTTCACTGCATCCACAACGATACCGACGGAAGCTATGCGGTCCTCATCAGTGAGAGAAAGATGCATGTTGCAGTAGATGAAGTCGCTGAATTCTGCCATAAGCAATACCCTCCTCTCCTCGCGTCCCGGAAGAGGAACAGTCGAAAAGCGGATCGGCTTTTCACGGCTCAACATCCCGATACCGTATCCGCCACCCTCGAAGTCTATTGCCCTGGCATAGGTAGGGACCATTCCGGTCCTGTAGGCAAGTTCCTTGAGGACATCCTTATGGCCATATCTCACTGTTACGCTGTCAAGTTCCTGAATAGCAACAGCCTTTGCATTGTAATCGTTGATTACGGCAGCTACCCTGTCAAAATTGACGGTCTTGTCCATACCCTTACAGTTGCGCACATTATAGCTCATCAGTTTCAACCCTTCGGCATTGTCCTTCAGGGCAGCCTTCACTTTTGAAGGCTTGAGGGCCTGGAGCAAAAGGGCATCCATCACTTTATACCCCTCCAAAGTCGGATGTACTCCATCCTTCGAGAAGTCCGGAAACATTCCATTCTCGTTCTCAGGATTCTGGTGGTCGGCAAGGGAATCAAACATATCCACGTATGTAATCCTCTCTTTATCAGCGTATTCCTTAAGCATGGCATTGAGCTGGGGAATCAGTATGTCCGGGCGCACCGACTTGTTCCAGCTGTAGCGTTTTGCCGGAAGCAGGCTGCATAATATTGGTTTGATGCCGTGAGTACGGGCAAGGTCGCACATACTTGCAAGGTTGCCGAGGACAGTCTCAAGAGAGACAGGTCCGGTATTGCCGGCAATATCGTTTGTACCCGCAAGGATAACCACTGTCGAAGCGCCGGTTTCGATGACGTCGTGACGGAAACGCAGAAGCATCTGGGACGTGGTCTGACCTGATATTCCACGGAATATGAAGCCATATTTCTCGACGAACTCAGGGTCACGCCTGAGCCAGAAATCGGTGATGGAATCCCCCATCAGGACAACTTTCCCTTCAGTATATGACGACAAAGCCCTGTCGGCATCACAGAATCTGTTGAGGTTCGGCCAGTCCTGGGCATTTGAGCCGACGGTCAGGAGGCAAAGAACGGAGAATAGTATTATCTTGCTGAGTCTCATAATGGAAGAAGTATTATATGGTTACCTTTTGCTGTTGTGAAAAAACCGTTGAAGTCCTCTTCACAGTCGAACTTGAAACGCACCTGCGTACGGCATCTCTGAGGGACGTTCGTATTCATTATCACGCTTCCCTCCACGCTGTAGAATCTGTCAAGAGCCTTTCCTGAGAACTTGATGATACGATATCTTCCGCTTGGGAGGCTGCCGGAAATGCCTATTCCGGTCGATGATTCGAAATGGGACGGGAGCCTGTAGCCGTGAACCATTCCCAAAGGGATGGTGCAGTGGCCGAAATCGATGGTGAGCTCAGAACGGTTGGAAGAGGATGGATTAGCCATAAAAGATTGCTTGCCAAGAACTTCCCTTGCATACAACATTGTCCAGAGCGCCGGGATATCTCCCTCGCAACCGGCCACCGTCCCTTCGTCGTTGAGAAGGGCAAGAGCAAGGCAGGCAGTCGTCGAACACGATTCAAGAAGGCCGAAGCATTTGACGGTAACCGCATCCAGCTTATTGTCGGAACATATGGAGCGGATTGCAGCGTACAGCCTCGCCGCTTTTACAAGATCAGCCTCGGTGCGTCCGTCAGAAAGATATCCCGACATCTTGAGAACGGTTTTCTTTACAGTGCGGTCCTGCTCATCTACTGACGCAAAGGCATTCTCTACGTCGGAAAGAGGGACATTGACGAACTTGACACCATATTCAGCTTCCACGAGAGGAACGTCAATCTCAGAGGCAATCAGCCACGAACTCGCCTGACCAAGCAAACCTATCCGCTTGCCGGAAAGCACTTTTCTGTCAGCTTTTCCGAAATACGGAGAGCAGTTCCTGCTTGAAAGGTCCTCGGCTGAAATAGGAGGGATCTCTCCGAATATCTTCTGTTCAAGAGTCTTGAAATAAAGTGGATTATAGTCCAGAGGAGCATTCAGCAGACAGCAGCCGATACCGTTGCTTTCAAGAAATGTACTTATCTCGAAAGCAGCCGCCAGAGAGTTGTGGAATCCGTCGCTCAGGAGAATCACCGGCCGTGGTATCAGGTCCATATATTGCCTGAAGAGTTCCTCCGTGCCTCCTGTCGCAATGAAGCAGACGGTGCGGGTGTTCTCATCATTCACCAGAATGTCTTTACCGGAAGAGGAGCCGTCATAGTCGAACATGGAACGGAAACGGTTCCTGTCAGAGGAGAGCATCGCAGGATAGACAAGCTCCACTTCTGCAAAGCCACGCAACGCCTCGAAAAGAGGCTCCCTCGACCCCATCACACTCACATTGTCGTGAAGGATGGAAGAGAATATCACAAGTTTAATCTTTCTCATATCCGCCGGATTGATGGTTATCTGCATACAAAAGTACGGATTTTATATTAAAAAATAATATGGTCAGGCATAAGCCGGTTTGACGGAGTGATTCCAATTGGCGTAATTATCCTGCTCCTCCCCTGCTGGCTGTCGTACCGTCTTCGGCGTGCAAAAATGTGAAAAATGCCACATTTTTCGTAACTTTGAAGATTATATTCATTTAGGAACAGTTGAAAAATGCGCATAAAGATATTCTGCCGCTCGTTCGATTTGAAATTGTACTCCCTTTCAAAAGGACTGTATGGAGGCGTTCACTGTGACGGTGTATGCCGTATGACGGACAAGAGTGCTGACGGTTATTTTTATGCTATGCTCCGCGACACCGGATGCGACATCGCCATCAATATCGATGAGGATGCCTTCGTGGCAGACCCGCAGGCTGTGAATGAACTTGTAGATTTGATGGTCAGGGAGGAATATGCCAATATCGGCTGTGCCGATGCCGGCGAAGGCCTGCCGCGCAACGGAAACCCCAAGGTTACCAATCCATTTTTCAACATATTGAATCTTAAGCTCATAAGGGAGAAATTCAATATGGATGAAATAAAGAAATACGACGAAGGTATAGAGCCGTATTACCGCTTCTTCCTTTGGATGGCGGACAATTTCAAGACGCTGTATCTTCCATCACGCAGGCATCCGGACGGCATTTCCACGGAACTTCTGGATATGCAGGGGCGGGTGATATGCCGCCATTCCTGGTTTGCACGCTTCTACTCGATGCCATCTTTCCTCGTGCGCAGAATCCAGTCGGATCAGGGAAAGCAGAAAAGGAGGATAGATGCTCTTGTGGCCCAGTGCTATGCCGAAAGGGGAATCCGGATTCCCGAATTCGGACTCTGCAACCGTATTTCCTTCCTTCTCAACAAGATTATCAGATGGATCATCAAAGTACCTCAGCGTGTGAGCCGCTGGCCGCATAAACTTCGACGCCGGCTTCACAAGTTGTAAAAAAACAGGGTGGCCCTCACGGACCACCCTGAATTATTGTTACTGTCGAAGATTAGTTCTCCCAACCAGGATTCTGGGTAAGAGTGTAACCTTTGTCCTTGTATCTGATGACTTCAGCATTAGGAATAGCCTTCAGGTAGTACTTGTCGTTGTTGAATACACGATAACCTTTCTTGTATCCATACTTGAGGTAACCCTTCCTTGCAGCTGTATTTGTAGGATCCTCTGGGTCGAAGAGCTGGATACCACCGGTAATCTTGTTGAATGGTTCTTCATCAAGATTGATGTATGCACCGAGGAAAGTAAGAGAAGGGTTGCCGTCCTTATCCTCTGAATTGAGGTAAGCGAACTTGCCCCAGCGACGGAGGTCATCACCACGGCGGCCTTCCATCATAAGCTCTACGCGGCGCTCACGACGGATTTCCCAAAGAATAGGATCAACTTCAGGGTCACGTGCAGGGTCATTGATAACCACACCGTTTGCTGAAATGCTGCTGCCTGCGAGAACCATTGGCGGCATAGCAGGCTGGGCTTCTTTATCATAGTCCTTTGCAGCCGTGTTCCATCTCTTGATCTGGCGGGCGCGGATCTTGTTGATACTGTTGTCAAGGTCAGCCTGGGCAAAAGCAGCACCACCAATCTTTGAAACCTCATAACGAGCCTCTGCATAGTTGAGCAGAACTTCTGCGAAACGGATGCAAGGACCATCGATAGGGGACTTCAATGTGCTTGAGATATAAGATGAACCATCTCTCATCCATTCCTCGTTGAGGAACTTCTTGGTAGCATATCCTGTTGGAGACTGTGACTGATAGTAAGTCACACCCGTTGCTCCCTGGATACGGAGAGAATCAACGAAAGTGTCATAGAGACGAGGGTCGCGGTTTTCGAAAGCACCCTTGTTGAATTCGTTGTACTTGCCGCCCTTGAATATCGGTGACTGTCCGATAGGCAGACCGTCAGAGCAGAGGTAACTTGCAATTGCATCTTCGCATGAGCCGCCTCTCTGGGTAGGTTCAATACTTACGTATGAAATAAGGGAGTTGCACTGAACACCGTCGGTATATTCACGATAGAATATGATCTCAGGGTTGCCTGCAAGCTCGTCAGATGAGAACAGAGCATTGTAGGTATTGCCGATTGCGAAAGGACCTGCCATAACAACCTGGGCACCCTTTACTGCACCTTCGAGCATTGCCTTGGCATCAGTGGTGTTGTTCTCGTGATACTTCAACCAAGTACCGTGATAGAGAAGTTCGCGGGACATATAGGCACCGGCAACATATTTGTTCACCTGAAGCTTGCCGTCATCGGCGCGCATATTGTCAACAGCGTACTGGAAGTCTGCAAGCACACCCTTTGCAACTGTAACATAACTGTCACGATCCTTGTAGAGAGCATCTGTGTCAGCAGGGTCAGTAACAGAATCATAATAAGGGCATCCGCCGTAGATCCTGAGGATTTTGCTGTATGCCAAAGCCCTGAAGAACTTTGCAACACCCATCCAATGATTCTTGGCCTCATCCGATATGGTCATATCAGGAATCTTCTCAATCATCACGTTTGCCTTGTAGATGATGCCGTACTGGTCACCCCAAGTATGGCTTGAGTTGTAACCGGCGATGTTGCTTACTGCAAATTCTGAAGTACCGCCACCCTGGATGTAATCATCTACGTAGTTGTCACCTGTGTTGTAACCGGCGAAAACAGAATAGTCAGTGCCGTAGCCCTGAAAATAGCTTGAATAGAAATCCTGAGCATAAGTCTTGAGCGCGGTTTCGCTCTGCCAGTATGATGCATTGGTCTGCTTGTTCAGAGGATCTCTTGTGAGGAACTTATCACAACTTGTCATTGTTGCAGCCAACACGACAATAGACAAAATCAAATATATTCTTTTCATAATCTGTACAGTTTTAGAATGTAAGCTGGAGACCGAATGACATTGTCTTTACGTATGGGTAGCTACGACCGAAGTTACGGCTGTCAGCCGATCCGCCCGGAGCACGTACACCTATTTCAGGGTCGATTGCAGCCTTTACATTGTCAATGGTGAAGAGGTTTTCACCAGTGAAGTAAACGCGGCACTTTGTAAGGTTCACAGCATCCATCCACTTCTTAGGAAGTGTATAACCGAATGTGAGAGTCTTCAGACGGACATATCCCATCTTGAGCATATATCTGTCGTTGATTGTAAAGTTCTTGCCCATTGACTGGCCATAGACCATCGGACGTGGATAGAATGCATCCTGATTGTCGATAGTCCAGTAGTCTTCCTGTCCGGCGTAGTAAGGCTCACCTGAAGTGTAGCCAGGGAGAACCTGGTTTCCACCCACGTACATTTGCTTGCTGGCCACGCCCTGGAAGAACATAGTCAAATCGAAGCCCTTGTAGTATGCATCGAGGTTCAAACCGAACTGGAAGCGAGGGAAGCAGTTACCGATGATAGAGTAATCACCAGGCGCATCAGTTGTTGCACCCTTCTCGATTACACCATTGCCGTCGAGGTCCTTGAAGAGGACGTCACCAGGAGCGAAACGATAAGTGCTTGAGAATACCTTTGTCTGGTCAGGAATGCCGGCCTTGAGGGTAGTTCCATCAGCCTCGAAATCCTCAGGAGTGAGGAAGCGGTCGAACTGGAGACCCCAGATGTCACCGAGAACCATTCCATTCTTGTAGTATGAAGTGCTGTACCAGCCTGAACCTGATGAGAATGTAGGGATGGCTGTGTTGTTCTTCCAATTTGTAACCTTAGTCTGGTAATCTGAAAGTGAACCGATTACGTTGAAACCGAAGCCATTGTCAAACTCGTGGTGATAGTCAACTGCTACTTCCCAACCTTTTGTCATGATTGCACCGGTGTTCTCGTAAGGAGCTGTTGCACCGAGAGTCTGAGGAAGGTCAGCTGAAGTGAGAATATCACTTGTTTCGCGGCTGTACCAGTCGAAGGTGAATCCGAGAGCATCGCTGAGGAAGCGTGCATCAATACCGAGGTCGAGGGTGGTTACCTTCTCCCAAGAGAGGGAGCTGGAAACGACGGTCGGCTTGCCGGTTGACTGAACCTTTGCACCGTCGATGATCCAAGAGTCGGTAGTAGTTGAGAGGGTTGATACGAAACGGTCGGTTCCTACATCCTGGTTACCTACCATACCGTATGATCCACGGAGTTTCAAAGAACTGAGGACTGGCTTGAGTGACTGCATCCAAGGCTCTTCAGAAATACGATAACCGGCAGATGCTGATGGGAAGAATGCGAACCTGTCACCGTCAGGGAAACGTGAAGAACCGTCATAACGGCCGTTGAGTTCAAGGAGATACTTGTCCTTGTAAGACCAGTTGATACGTCCGAAGAAACCGGCAACTGCCCACCAAGTGTGGCTTGCACTGAGAGTGATGTTTCCTGTTGCGAGGTTGAGTTCAGGCTTGGCTGCATCAAGCAGACCTACTCTCTGAGCACTCATAAGCTTGTATTCGCTCTTCTCGATGTTGGAACCGGCCATCACTGTAAGATTGTGGTTGCCGAGCTGCTTCTTGTAAGTAGCGATAGCGTTGAAAGCAAAAGCCTCAGTGCGGCTGTCTTCCTGCTGTACATAGTCATACTTTGAAGAGAGATAAGTCTTAGGCTTGAAAGCATCCAGGCTGTTGCATGCTGTGAACACGTCGATAGCAGTGACACCCTTGATGTCACCATATACCTTGAAGCGGTTCTCAGTAGTGTAGTATGAGCCGTCGAGGTCGATGGTGAGATCCTTGAAAGGCTTGATGGTGATACCACCTGTCAAACGCTTGTACTCTCTTTCCCTTGTCTTGTCAGGAGCATACTTGAGTTCGGTAAGACCGCTTCTCATCTCTGCGCCATTATATGTTCCGTATGGATACATAGCCTGCCAGCGATACAGATAGTACATTGCATCGTAGAGGTCTGAGTTGTAGTTCATAGGGTAAGAATAGTTAGAGCGGGTGAACATCAGACCGACGCGGAATGAGAGCCACTTGTTGATTTCTGAGTTCAGGGATATGTTTGCATTGTACCTGTTGAACTTATCAGAGTTAATCTTCATCATACCCTGCTGGTTGAGATAACCGAGGGATACGTTGTAGTTGGTCTTGCCGTTACCACCGTTGATTGAGAGTGTGTGGTTCTGCTGAGGTGACCAGTCACGGACATATCTGTCATACCAGTCCCAAGTACGGATGAAGAACATACCGCCGTCACGGAAATAGAAGTCACGGCCATATACCATCTCGTCTCCGAACTCGTCGCCGAAACCATACTTTTCCCAATAATCCTTCATTTCCTGGATACTTGTGGCATCTACACGCATATTACCCACTATGTTGTAGTTGGTGATACTGTTAGGGTCTGCTGCGTTGTTCTTTGCACCAAGAAGGTTGATTTCGCCCTGCTGCCAGCCCGGAAGCTGCTTAGGAGTCTTGGTAGGGGTTCTGAGAGAGAAGTTGTTTGAGTACTTCACGGTTATCTTCTCAGCCTTTGCCTTAGCCTTTGTGGTGATAAGGAGTACACCGAATGCTGCACGTGCACCATAGATTGATGAAGAAGCGGCATCCTTGAGGACTGAGATTGACTCGATATCGTCAGGGTTCACGAGAGAGATATCAGTAACCTCGACGTTATCCACGAGGATAAGAGGGTTACCGTCACCGTTAGGAGATGATACGCTACCACGGATCTTGATGGTAGGAGCACCACCGATCTCACCTGAATTGGTAGTTACGGTAAGTCCCGGAACTGCGCCCTGGAGAGCACGTCCGATATCGGAGATAGGACGGCTGTCAACAGTCTTGGCCACGTCCACTGAAGAAACGGCACCTGTCAGGTTGACCTTCTTCTGTGTACCATAACCTACTACGACTGTCTCTTCGAGGAACAATGCATCCTCTTCGAGAACAACCTTAAGATTACCGGCAGCCCTGATAGCCTTGGTAGCGTAGCCGATGCACGATACCTCGAGAGTGGCTCCCGTCTTAACTGTGAGTGCAAAAGAACCGTCTGCATCAGAGATGGTACCATTGCGTGTGCCTTGCTCAACGATGTTGGCACCAACAACAGGTTCACCCTTAGCATCGACTACGGTTCCCTTAACATTGATGTTCTGTGCAAACGCCATTCCCACTGTGAGAAGGAGTGCACATACAGTCGAAAAGATACGACCGAAATGTTTAGAACTGATCATAGTTGTTTGGGGTTAAAAAATAAAGTGAATAAGTAAATGGATTATTGTCAAATTTATTGTTCAGGATAGAGCAGATAAGGCTTTCTCTGTACCTTGAACGCCTCTACGTCACCGGACCACATCGCTTCTATCACGTCGGCGGTACTGCCGGACTCAATCATGCTGCGGACATAGCCCTGCCCTATCTGATGCTCGAAATGAAGATTGTCGGCTCCGAAGAAGTCATCCCCCATTGCGAGGTCATTGTATGCGTCGAGCAGGTATTCCAGATTCACCTGCTGCGCCCAGATGGAGTCGAGCGGTACGCTTCTCAAATCCACTCCGTAGCAGACTTCGTCCTGATGACGAGGAGCCTTCGCTCCCGGAATGCTTCTTGGAATGAATGAAAAATCACGGTTCTTCATTGCCGGATGCCCGTACACTTCGAAAGGAAACTCCGTGCCTCTTCCTTCAAGAGCCTGCGTAGCCGTAAAGAAGCAGGTTGAGGAATAAAGATATATCGACTTCATATCCTTGAGGTTCGGGGAAGGAGCCATAAGTAGAGTGTACTTGGTGGAATGAGTGTAATTCCTGCAAGGAATCACGGTAAGATTGCAGGTCCTTCCTTCAGGAAGCCACCCTTCCCCGTTCACCATCAATGCAATCTCGCCCAAAGTCATCCCGTGTACCATAGCCACAGGGAGCCAGCCGATGGACGATTTGTATTTCATATCGAGGAGAGGGCCATCGACATAGAAGCCGTTCGGATTTGGACGGTCAAGGACAATCATCTCCTTGCCATAGAGAGAACCGGCTTCCATCAGATGATGCATGGTGATATAATAGGTGTAATACCTGAGCCCCACGTCCTGAATGTCAACGACAATCACATCGAATGCCGACATAGCCTCAGCGCTTGGGAGATGAGTGCCGTGTTCATAGAGGGAAAGGATAGGAACGCCTGTCTTCTCATCCACGGAACTGCTCACGTTCTCTCCGGCGTCAGCGCTGCCACGGAAACCGTGCTCCGGCGAGAAAATTGCTGTAACGTTCACCCCTTTGGCGATAAGAGCATCAACGATATGAGGGCCATATACAACAGGAGTGCCTTCACTTGCGGGAGTTCCGAAAGGGATGACACTCTGTTCTTCATTCACAGTCTTGCCTGCCGGGACCATAAGTCCCTCGGAATAGTCTCCGACTATACCTGTGTGGTTGCTGTACACTGCGACTCTCTTACCCTCAAGCAGAGGAAGATATTCATCAAACTGCTCGTCGCCCAATATCACCCTTTCTTCCTCAACTGCATTTGCCAATGATTCAGACGAATTGCACGCTGAAAGCATCAACATCGGGAAAAAGAGAAAAATCAAAAACCTTTTCATTCCTATCAATTCTAAAGCAGAATATACAGTATAGTGTGCAAAGGTAACAAATCTTTGATAAAAAGCCAAGCTTTTTAAGAACCCGTTTTGAAATGGTTCCAAGTTAGAACCTGTTTTGAAATGGTTCTTAGTCGCGTATCAAATCCCTTGCAGCTGACAAAGCGTCAGGCTTGCCCACATCCACAAGATTAAGGTCGGCTGAATATGCGGCCCTCACAGTACTGGTGCGGCAGCAGGCAAGGTAGAAATCGACTATTGAGAACTTCTCAGGCCATTCTTCAAGAAGAGGAAAAACTTCAGGAGAGACAAGGTGAACACCGGAAAACGCGAGAGGGCGGCAGCTGTCAAGGTCGATGCCAGGATACGGGCTGCGTACTTCTCCCGTTGCCACGTTTTCCCACCCGACAAGGGAGCCTTCCTCGTCAAAAAGAAAATATCTGTCTGTCTTCCTGTTGCTTACAAGTATCGAAGCTAGGTCGCCCGGCCTGAACTGCCTGCGGAACCAGTCCAGGTCAAGATTGGATATGATATCCACGTTATGAATCAGGAACGGCCCGTCCGAATCCTTCAGAAGTTCGGCAGCATGTCTGAGCCCTCCGCCGGTTTCCCTCAGCAAATCCCGCTCATCAGAGAAAGAGACCCTGGCCCCGAATCCGGAATTGGCTGTCACATAATCAATCACCTGATCCGCAAAATGATGCACGTTGATTACTATGTCGTCATATCCGGCAGCGATGAGTTTCTGCATCACTATCTTCAAAAGGGGCTCTCCATCCACAGGCACAAGAGCCTTGGGCATAGATTCAGTGTAAGGCTTGAGCCTCGTTCCGAGGCCGGCGGCAAAAATGAGCGCTTTCATCTAAAGCTAAAGGTTAAAACTGTTTTTCCAGCTCAAGTTCGCGATGGATGACGTGTACCCTGACGTTGAAACGCTTGGAGATATGTTCAGCAAGATGTTCAGCACAATATACTGAACGGTGCTGCCCGCCGGTACATCCGAAGGACACCATCAGATGGGTGAACTTCCTTTGTATGAACCTTGCAACGTGCGCATCCACAAGGGAATATGCATTGTCAAGAAACTTGAGGACACCGCCATCATCCTCCATGAACTTTATGACTTCCGCATCCGTACCGTTGAAATGGCGGTAATGCTCGTACTTTCCGGGATTCTCCAGTCCGCGGCAGTCGAACACATATCCGCCTCCGTTTCCGCTGGCGTCATTGGGAATGCCTTTCTTGTACGCGAAACTGTACACGGTCACTTCGAGAGTCTTGTCGCGGTTCATGTCCGTAAACTCTTTGAGCGATGTAAGTTCCTGAAGCACTTCTGAAAGATACGGATACTCACGGAAAGGTGTCTTGAGGAGCCTGCGCAGGTTTTCCATTGCATAAGGGACGCTCTGGAGGAAATGAGGCTTCTTCTCGAAATAGCCTCTGAAGCCGTAAGCTCCGAGTACCTGGAGCGTGCGGAAAAGGACGAAATGGCGCAGGGTGTCTATGAATTCGTCACGGTCCACCTCCTTATACTTCCTTAACGAACTGATATAGGCATCCACGAGTTCCATCTTGAACTCTTCAGGATAGAACGCCTTCGCCTGCCAGATGAAAGATGCCACGTCATAGTAGATAGGACCCTTGCGCCCTCCTTGGAAATCAATGAAATAAGGCTCCCCATCCTTGAGCATCACGTTCCGCGCCTGGAAATCCCTGTAGAGGAAAGTGTCGGACATACTGCGCATAAGGACATCGGACATGGTCTGGAAATCCTCGTCAAGCCTTATCTCGCTGAACTCGATTCCGGTAGCTTTCAGAAAACAGTACTTGAAATAGTTCTGGTCGAAGGATATCATCCTGCGGTCGAATTCCGGCTGAGGAAAGCATACAGAATAGTCAAGGCCCTTCCCTCCTTCGAACTGAATCTTCGGCAGACATTCCACCGCCCTGATTATCAACTCTTTTTCAGATGGTGAATAGCATCCCTTCTCGCGTCCCTCCGAAACAAGGTTGAAAAGAGTGTCGTTGCCGAGGTCTTCCTGAAGATAATATACGAAATCTTCGGAATGCGCAAGCACGGTAGGAACATTCAAACCTCTGAGCTTGAAATGTTTCGCCATTGTCCAGAAGGCAATGTTCTCAGGTACGCTCGTCCCTTTTGCAGCTATCAGCGTCCCTTTCGAACCTCTTACTCGGAAATACCTGCGGTTGCTGCCGGAAGATGGCAGCTCCACAATCTCGACAGGTTTTTCACCTGTATGCTCTTCGAATAACTTGTCAATCTCTTTCATAACCGCAAATATACACAATTTCTAATAACCGTGGCTGGCAAGAAACTCCAGCATACGTCTTCCGAAACGCGGGTCCCTCTTGATATAACTGCCGTGGTTGTCACCTTCGAACACTTCCAGCTCACTGTCCGGAATTGAATCGGCAATCAGTTTGGTATGGGCTACGGTAATCATCTCCTTGCTTCCGCAGGTTATCAGCGCTGGACACGCTATTGCCGAAAGTTCGGATGGCTCTATGTGAGGCTCGTGAATCATCATCAGTGCAAGAGGTGTCCCCTGCTCCAGTACCCAAGCCTTGAATCCCTCGAAATCATCGCAACATTCGGGATAAAGATTGGCACCGGCGGCAACAATCAGAGAGCAGGTGCCGGGGTGAGCCATTTCCAGCAAAAGGACATTGATACCGCCATCACTCCAACCTCCCACCACAGGTTTCTCAAGACCGAGGGCCTTGATGAAACAGTAGCAGTCTTCAGCCATATCGGCGTAATGATACTCTTCAAGAGGCTTGTTTGCTCCCTGACCTCTCGAATCCGGGCAATATACACGATATCCCGCCTTTGCCAGCTGTATCTGTTGTGTGGTCATACTCTTGTGGGAACCGCCGTTACCGTGCATCAGCACCACAGGCTTGCCATTCATCGGACCGCGCACGGAATAGAAGAGTCTCTGCCCGTTCACTTCGATGGTGTCCGTAGTTTCCGGGCACCTCCAGCCACTCACACGCAGAAGTGTGAAATAGATGTAAGAGGCCATCTTTCTGAACAGACTTATGCCAGCCTCCGGCTCCGGAGCATATCCGACAGTCTGCACCAAAGTGATTTTCTGGGTCTGAGCCAGCCCAAGAGCACGCTCGACATCTTCCTTAGGTACCATAGCGCGCGCCACAGTCACCAAGCCTTCCGCAGCGGCGGCAAGATACAGATTCTCACTGATGTAGCCTGCATTGGCATATATCGATTCGATGACTCCCTGCGGAGTCTTGCCTGTAACCTTGGCAGTCTCCGATACAAGCACGATCTGGACAGGAGCAACAGTGGCATATTCCTGCATACAGGTGGAAGAGCGCAAATCCTTGTCCATCCAGGCCAGAAGTTTGTTTGACTTGGCATCATAGGTATAGACGCCCTCGGGGAGCATCACGAACAACGTCATTTCCTGACGGTTGTGCGAAGAAGGTGCAGTACGCAGCTTACCGTTTGCGTGGGAGAACCCCCACCCCGCCCACAACAGGTTGGAAAGAGTCTGCAAGGGCAGCGGACGGGATGAATAGCTGCGTGTGGAACATCTTTTCGAGAGAGCCTCCCTGAGGCTCATTCCGCCCTCCTTTCGGGGAGCAGGCAGTATAATATCTGTCATATTCATATTCCGACAATCAACGTGATGAGGAAAGGAACCAGGACCGTGAGCAGGAATCCGTGATACAATGCAACAGGTGCGATTTTCGACCCTCCAGCCCGGACTGCGACGGCCATAGTGGTATCCATCGATGCAGCACCTCCGCAGGATACCACGGCGTAAGGACCGAAAAACCTGGCGATGAGGGGAGCGCAAAGCAATGTCAGTATCTCGCGTATAAGATTGGCAGCCAACGCAATCGTCGCTATTTCAGCACCTCTTGATTCGGAAAGCATCACGCTTGAAAGGGAATAATACCCGAATCCCGAACCGATGGCCAGGGTATCTTTCAGTGAAACTGTCTCAGATAACAGCAGATGAAGCACGAGAAAAGCCAGCAGGCAACCTGCAAAAGTGCCCAGGATTGTTGCCACGGGAAGCAGCAGGTAGCGGGGCCGGCGGCCTTTGAACGACGAGAATGCCTCTTTGTCCATCCCAAGTCCGACTCCTATGCAGAACAGAAGAAGATAGAGCATCCAGGTCGTGTACCGTGACGGTTCCAGCCAATCGGGAAGCAGACCGGCAATGGCGAGGATTATCCCGACAAGGAAACACAAAATGATGATCAGGCTATCTTTCATCACGCTGTTTCAATTTGAAATACAGTCTCCTGAATGACTTTACAGCGACACAGCTTCCGACCATTCCCAATAAAGCGATGCAGAATGCAGTAGCACCGATGTTCCCGATATTCGAGAGCAACTGTTCATTGGAGCCCACTTCAAGGCCCAGGACGAAGAGCAGCAGACAGATGGAAACGGTAGTCACCTTACCGACGGGAATCCTTTCATTTCCCCGGAGCAGCAAGCCGACCACGAAGCCTGAAGCCAGCACCAGCATAATCGCAATCATACATACAAAAGTAGTAAAACGAAACGTTAATATGGAATATTTTTTGTACTTTTGTGCGATTTGGACTATTGCGAAATCAAGTAACATAAATTACATAAATCAAAAACAATTATGGCAAACATCAACCTTGAAAAGTACGGTATTACCAGTACGACTGAGATTTTGTACAACCCTACTTACGAAGTGCTGTACAACGAAGAAACTTGTCCGGGCCTCGAAGGTTTCGACAAAGGTCAGGTGACAGAGCTTGGCGCCATCAACGTGATGACAGGCATCTTCACAGGACGCAGTCCTAAAGACAAATATATCGTTATGGACGAGAACTCAAAGGACACCGTATGGTGGAACACCCCTGAGTATCCTAACGACAACCACGAACTCTCACAGGAGAACTGGGCTGAACTCAAGAAACTTGCAATCGCCGAACTTTCAGGCAAGCGCCTCTTCGTAGTGGACGGATTCTGCGGAACTCACACCGACACCCGTATGAAAGTCCGTTTCATTATGGAAGTTGCATGGCAGGCACACTTCGTGACAAATATGTTCATCCGTCCGAAGAACCAGAAAGAGTTCGACCAGGAGCCTGACTTCGTAGTTTACTGCGCATCAAAGGCAAAGGTTGAAAACTTCAAGGAGATGGGTCTGCGCAGCGACACAGCCGTTGCTTTCAACGTAACAAGCAAGGAACAGGTGATTCTCAACACCTGGTACGGCGGTGAGATGAAGAAAGGTCTTTTCTCAATGATGAACTACTTCCTCCCTCTTCAGGGAATCGCTTCAATGCACTGCTCAGCCAACACCGATATGGACGGCAAGAACACCGCTATCTTCTTCGGTCTTTCAGGAACAGGCAAGACCACCCTTTCAACAGACCCTAAGCGTCTTCTCATCGGTGACGACGAACACGGCTGGGATGACCACGGCGTATTCAACCTCGAAGGCGGCTGCTATGCAAAGGTCATCAACCTCGACAAAGAATCAGAACCTGATATCTACAACGCAATCCGCCGTGACGCTCTCCTTGAGAACGTTACAGTAGACGAGAAGGGCAAGATCGATTTCGCTGACAAGAGCGTTACCGAGAACACCCGCGTTTCATATCCTATCTATCACATCGACAAGATTGTCCGTCCTGCATCAGAAGGTCCTGCAGCAAAGCAGGTAATCTTCCTTTCAGCCGATGCATTCGGTGTGCTTCCTCCAGTATCAATCCTCACTCAGGAGCAGACAAAGTACTACTTCCTCAGCGGTTTCACCGCCAAATTGGCAGGAACCGAGCGCGGAATCACCGAACCTACCCCTACCTTCTCAGCCTGCTTCGGCCAGGCATTCCTCGAACTGCATCCTACAAAGTATGCTGAGGAACTCGTCAAGAAGATGGAGCAGAGCGGCGCAAAGGCATACCTCGTGAACACAGGATGGAACGGAACAGG